>NZ_NWFK02000001.1:1264398-1580498 GCF_002313155.2 Psychrobacter sp. FDAARGOS_221 | reverse complement strand
CACATAGTAGTTAAAGCTGGTTAACGCCAGCGCCAGCACCAGCATATAAGGCACGGAGTGAATGATGCCGCGATGCACGGTTAGGCGAGTAAACACCGCAAAAATGCCATATCGCACAAAGACGTAGCCTGCCAGCCACAGCAGTATCATCGAAACCAATGACAGCTCACTGCGCCAATGAATGATCAGCGCAAATGCACTGGTCAGTGAGATCAAATCAAATGCCATTTTGATCGGGGTTGAGTTGTCAGAGTCGATATCAGGCAGCAAGCCGCCAACCGTTCCTGCCAACACACACATCAAAAACTGGTCAGCATTGACCAGACCCGCTTTATACGTTACCAAGCCCAAAACCCCACTGACCGCAAAGCCGCCAGTGAGGTGGGTTCTAAAATTTGCCACAGAGTTTTAGCCTAAAGATTGAGTACAACAAAAATGAGATATTATAGCGTATCAGAGGTTGCTGCTGTCTGAGTATCAGCAGGGCTAGCAATGATTTCTTCCATACGCTTGGCCAGACGAATGTCATGGCTGCTGATGCCATTAAGATCATGGGTAGTCAGACGTACATAAACTTCGTTATAGATGTTGCGCCATTCTGGATGATGCTCTAGCTCTTGAGCACGGAAGGCTGCCTGTACCATAAAACTCATGGCTTCCACAAAATCTCTAAAAATAAAGGTTTTGACGATGGCATTGCCGTCTTTTTGCCAGCCATTAAGATCTTGTAATTGTAGCTCAACTTGAGCGTCAGTGAGATGGCTCATAAGCCCTCCTAAAAAATGCTAACGACAATAATAAAAAGGGTAATTTGGGGTGTCGCTGACGGTTTCTAATGACCGGTTTGATGCATAGCAGCAATAGTAGCGATTATGCCAATAGGTCATGATTATTAATAGCGTAATTAATAGCGTCATTAATAGAGTGATTAATAGAAGGTCAGTCAGCGCTTATTGTACTCATTTTATTTTACTAAGTCTTGATATTCTTCATGCTTATTAATGTATGACGCCACAAAAGAGCATTGCGGAACCACTTTTTTGCCTTCACTACGCGCATAGTCTAATGCATGCTTAACCAAAGCCGAACCAACGCCTTGTCCGCCAAGCTCTGATGGCACAATGGTATGATCATAGACAATGCTATCGCCGTTATCTTGATAGCTGATAAAACCAGTATGACCATCGATAGTGGTTTCAAATTGGTTTTCTGCAGGGTTATGAGTAATGTTCACAGTCGGTTTCATTTTTAGCTCCTTTGCTTTATTAGAACTGCACTTTATTAGAGTCGATATTTAGTATTTTATTAGCGTAAACAATAAGTAGCATTATTGAATAATAGATTATATGAGCTGAGTGAGTGATACAAGCGTTATAAAGTAATTTAACCGATAACATCAGATGATAACTGTAGGCCAATATGCGATAATAGCGCACAACTATTTTTTTAATGACTGCGGGCGGTTGAGTCGTCTAATATTGGTTCAATATCAGACGCAAATTTCAGATGTTAACTATGCTATGTCCGTTACGAGCCTATATCCGTTGCGAGACACAGGCAACAATGACAGTAGCAACCACAACCGACCCGAACGACTGATACTAATAATGGAGTCTTAATGGCACAATATATCTACACCATGAACAAGGTGTCAAAACTTGTTCCACCTAAGCGCGAGATCCTAAAAGACATTAGCTTGTCTTTTTTCCCAGGTGCAAAAATTGGGGTATTAGGGATTAACGGCGCAGGTAAATCTACCTTATTACGCATCATGGCTGGCGTCGATACTGAGTACAGCGGTGAAGCACGTGCACAGCCAGGCATTAAGATTGGCTACTTACCACAAGAGCCACAGCTGGATGACAGCAAAGACGTTCGTGGTAACGTTGAAGATGGTATGCGTGAAGCGCTTGATGCGTTGGCTCGTCTAGATGAGATTTATGCAGAATATGCTGCACCTGATGCTGACTTCGATAAGCTTGCTGAAGAGCAAGGTAAAATGGAAGACATCATTCAGGCATGGGATGCACATAACTTAAATACCCAACTTGAAAAAGCTGCCGATGCACTGCGCCTGCCACCTTGGGATGCTGATGTGAGTAAGCTGTCTGGTGGTGAGAAGCGCCGTGTGGCACTGTGCCGTCTGTTATTGTCTCGCCCAGACATGCTACTTCTTGACGAACCAACTAACCACTTAGACGCAGAGTCTGTCGCGTGGCTAGAGCAGTTCTTGAAGAACTTTAGCGGTACCATCGTTGCCATTACCCACGATAGATACTTCCTGGATAACGTGGCTGAGTGGATTCTTGAGCTTGACCGCGGTTATGGCTACCCATATGAAGGTAACTACACTGAGTGGCTAGAGCAGAAGAACAAGCGTCTAGAAGAGCAGCAGAAGCAAGAAGAATCATTTGCTAAAGCACTGAAAAAAGAGCTTGAGTGGGTTCGTAAAAACCAAAAAGGTCAGCAAGCCAAGTCTAAGTCTCGTATCCAGCGCTTTGAAGAGCTGAACTCAAAAGAATTCCAGCAGCGTAACGAGACATCAGAAATCTATATTCCACCTGGTCCTCGTTTAGGTAACAAAGTTATTGAGGTGAATAACATCTCAAAATCTTTCGGTGATCGTCTATTGTACGAAAACCTAAGCTTTAACGTGCCACCAGCAGGTATCGTAGGTATTATTGGTCCTAACGGTGCGGGTAAAACCACGCTGTTTAACATGATGACCGGTCTGGATAAACCAGATACAGGTACGGTTGAACTGGGTGAAAGTGTGAGCGTGGCCTATGTGGGTCAGGTTCGTGATAACTTAGATGACAGCAAAACCGTTTGGGAAGAAGTATCAGATGGTCTAGACATCATCAAAGTGGGCGAATATGAAACGCCAAGCCGTGCTTATATCGGCCGCTTTAACTTCAAAGGTCAAGATCAGCAAAAGCTAGTCGGTAACCTATCTGGTGGTGAGCGTAACCGTCTACAGTTAGCGAAAACGCTAAAGCAGGGCGCTAACGTTATCTTACTGGATGAGCCATCAAACGACTTGGACGTAGAAACCTTACGTGCGCTAGAAGATGCGATTCAAGTATTCCCAGGTACCGTACTGGTTGTATCGCATGACCGTTGGTTCCTTGACCGTATCGCGACTCATATCTTGGCATTCGAGCCAGAAGGCCCAGTATGGTATGACGGTAACTACTCAGAGTACGAAGCGTATCGCAAGAAGACCCTAGGTGATGATGCTGGTCCTAAGCGTATGAAATACAAGAAAATTAATAGTTAATTGACGTCTAGGTGTTTATATAAAAGTCATTTAACACTTAAATTGTAGTTCCAAAAAATACCCCATAAGTTGAACGCAACTTGTGGGGTATTTTTATATATCTAGGTTTTAGTTAATACCAGCATCAAAAAAGGGACAATCACTGGCTGTCCCTTTTGATTTTAAATAAGAAATTTTAACGGCAACTTACTTAGGTTTGCGGCTAAATTTGCTCAGTTTTTTGTTATTAATCTCGCTAATGGCGTGATTAATCTCTTCTTCCTCTAAGCTGGCCACATGCTCTAAGATTTGCATCATATCTGGATTAAGGATGTAGTGTGCATGACCGGCTATATTGTTGATGCGCTCATCAAAGGTTAGTACCCCAGTTTCGGCATCTTTTTGTACATAATCGAGACGAATCAGTGCGTTCAAGAAGCTGGTAAACAGTGCGCGATCAAAGAAGTCTGGAATGTCATCAGAATAAAGTACTGACAGGCGCTGACCTAATAAGTGACATAAGTCGACCACTTGCTCTGCAGTCAGCTTGCCTGAGCCTTGTTGAGCCAATAGTGCCAACGACATAAAGTAGCGCTCAAGACTTTGCGAGACAGGGGAGGCCAACATATCAAGCTGTTGATACTGCTCACTGTTTTTCTCAGGTGTGCTTAGAATGTTATGACCTAAATCAACAATAATATTTTGTTGGATTAAGGTGCTTAGCGTTTCTTCAATAAGCGTTGGTAAGTTACGTGCCGCACGGTATAAGAAGAGCTCACTTTGTAAGAACGGATATAACAAAGTAACGATACTGTCTAAGTGTTTACGCTCAATACGTCCGTTACGATATACCAAGGCCGCTAAGAATGAAGCGATGATATATACGTGCAAAATATTGTTGCGGAAGTAGCTCAAAATGGCCATTTGTTTTGGTAATACTTTGATCATATCACCAAGGATGTGCGGTGTACGCTCGACCAGTTTTAACTTGATGCCATAGTCAATAATAGACTGAGGCGCCATGTCAGTAACGATGGTCTCATCAGCATAAGGCGAATCTTTCGCGATGCGTTGATACAGTGCGATTTGCTCACGGCAGCTTTCTTCATCCAGCGCCGCTTTTGGCGTTGATAATAACACCAATGATAATAAGGAGATGGGGTTAACCACCGCTGCCTTATTGATATTCTGCATGATTTTCACCCCAAGGTTGTCAACCATGGCAGTGGCGTTAGCATCAAGTGGCGTATCTGTGCGATCAGCAGGGACGCTATTTGGTGCCACATCAAACTTCTGCATAAAGTCTTCCATATGCAGTGGTGTGCCAAAGCTTAAATGTACATGACCAAAGATACGTTCAATCTTACGGCTGACTTTCAATAAGCCCAGTAATGATTCAGACTCTTTTGGCTTACCTTTTAGCTCGCCAATGTAAGTGCCGCCTTCCATAATACGTTCATAGCCAATATAAGTTGGGATAAAGGCCAATGGTTTATTTGAGCCACGTAAATGGCTGTGGACGGTCATGGCCAGCATGCCAAGTTTTGGCGGCAGTAAGCGACCTGAACGTGAGCGGCCACCTTCGATGAAGTATTCAATCGGTGTATTACGCTGAATCAGCATGTGCAAGTATTCACGCAATACCGCTTTGTACAGCTCATTGTCTTTAAAGCTGCGGCGAATATAAAAGGCAATGGCGTTACGCAATAGCGGGCCCAATACAGGCACGTCTAAGTTGTTACCGGCGGCAACATAAGGCAAGCTGAGACCTTTTTTGTAAATAATATAGGCCAATAATAAGTAATCGACGTGGCTGCGATGGCAAGGCACGTAGATTAGCTCATGAGTTGCGGCAAGTTCACGAACGCGCTCGAAGTGGTGCACTTCTACGCCGTCGTATAACTGGGTCCATAACCAGGTTAAAAAGCGCTCAAAAAAGCGAATCACCGAGTAACTATAGTCGTTGACGATTTCGTTGGCATAACCGCGCGCACGCTGGCGAGCAACATTAAAGTCGATGTCTTCGGCTTCTGCTTCTTTTTGGCAGGCATGATTGATCGCAGGTGAGCGGATGAGCTTATCGACTAGATTACGCTTATCTGATAAATCTGGTCCAATCATACTCTGACGATGACTGTCCAAATAGGCATTTAATTTATGTTGTACCAATAAGCTTAAGCTAAAGTTGGCCTCAGTTGCGGTAAGCAGTGCGGTCGAGCTCGAGAGGGCTTGAGCTTCAATATTAAGCTTGGCCTGGCGTAGCAGATCATTTTCTGCAATCGTTGCAGCTGATGCATCATCTTGCTTGGACTGGCTATCTTGCAAACTATCGGCAGACAATAAATCAGAAACCGTCTGTTGGGTGCTGTCATCTAAGGGTTGATTGACTGTTGAAGTCGGTACTGCCAACTGCTCAATAATGTCATGCAATGACTGAGGCTGATGGAACTGAACAAACGTATCACGGCCCATTACGCCAATATTAAATAACTGCTTGGTAATAGATGGCTCATCCCAGTTATCGGCCATCAACAGTTTGAATAATGAGTCTTCGTTATCCGGTGCACGACCCCATAAGATAGAGACAGGTACTAGATTAATCTTGAGACCCGGATGCTGGCGGCAGGCAGATACCAGTCTTGCCAGACGTGGCGATACCTTGCGACCATCAGCATTGGGGTGATGCAAAAATATAATGGCAGCATTCTCATCAATTTGATGTGCTGGATCTTCGACACCCACTAAGGCTGGCGGGAAGCCATGTTCTTTTGATTGTAGGTCGACTAATATGCTGTTGGAACGAGAATATTCACGCAGCACATAAAAGGTGAGTGCGCCTTCTTCATTACTAATCTCAGGCAAATCACCAATGACTTTTGGTTTGACTGCCAACTCAAGGGTTTGACCAGACAGCTTGTGATACAGCTGGTTTACCGAGCGACCTGAACGCGAAATAGCAGCACCTGCTTGAGCTGCTTGCTCTTGGAAGCTAAGCGCTGAGCGCTGTGACTCCGAGCGAGTCTCTTTGTTGGTCTTTTGAGTTTGACGTTGTTTTTTTAGGCGCTCTTTAAGAGAGTGCAATAAACGAGATGGAAGCATAAGTCTTAATTGAACCTATAGAAAAAGATAAGGCTATATTGCCATAAATTTGAATAAAGTAATACAGTTGTTCTCTGAAAACTTTATCCCTATTATAGAGCATTGAAGGTTTTCATTATATATATTCTATTATAGAGCATTGAGTAGACAGCTGCTTGTCAATTCACCGCTGCGATGCTGCTAAGTTGTTTTTATTTCAGATTTTTAGATGACATTTTTTGGGTTTAAAAAAGACAGTTTTGGATCTGAAAACGATAACTTTGTGTTCTAAAACGACAGGCAACAGGTCTAATAAATATGCAATATAGGAATAACGATAGGCAGCGATGCTTGCATCAACACTAAAATAACTTGCAATAAAAAAGTTATTTTTGTTAACTTAACATCTGTATAAAATAGTATGCATCCCTGACTTGTGGCACTAATTTTACTAGTGGTTTGTACGATTAATTTTTATGATTAATTAGTACGAACAGCCAGTTACCATCAGTCAGCGGTGCTCTGATGCTTTTTAAGCCTACATATCTGCAAGATGAGTGTGTGCTGTAAGGCTTTTTTGTGCATTTTAAGACGTTCATGTATACCTTATCGCCTTTTAAAGGTGTTTTAGGGCTATAGTGATGTGCTGCACGGCCACTTAGATTGTTTTGGAGAATATTAGATGTCTGATTACAAACAGCTGGTAGTTCAACTGCTAGATACCGTTCAATTAAATGAAATTGAACCTGATGTATTCGAGGGCAAAAGCTTCGATTATGTCGGCAAGCGTATCTTCGGTGGTCAGGTCTTAGCACAAGCAATTATGGCAGCTGCGCATACTTTAGATCAGGATAAACCCTGTCATTCGTTACATGGTTATTTTTTGCGCAGTGGTAATATCAATCAGTCGGTTATCTATAGAGTTCGCCGTCTGCGTGATGGGCGCAGTCTGTCTGCCCGTGAAGTCACGGCGGTGCAACGCAAACAAGATCAGCAGGGCAATGTCATAGAGCAGGTGGTATTCACCATGATGGCCTCGTTTGGCTTGATGGAAGGTGGGCTTGATTATCAAGAAGAAATGCCAGCCTATCCGCCGCCTGAGGATCTGGAGTCTGAACAGTCGCTAAAAGAGCACCATGTTGGCGATGTGCCTGAGCCTTTGCGTCAGCGCTTTATGCGGCCGCGTCATGTCGAGATTAAACCGGTTAAGCCGCGCAATCCGGTGGTGCCTGAGCCGATGCCGCCTAAGCAAGCCAATTGGCTGCGTATCCCTGAGCTGGGCGAGCAGCCGGTAGCGATTCAGCAAGCGTTATTGGCGTTTTCGTCTGATTATTATCTGGTCGGAACGGGTCTAATGCCACATGGCATCAGCTTTATGACCAAAGGGCTGCAAGCTGCCAGTATTGATCATTCAATGCATTTCCACCGTCCTTTTGACATCAATGACTGGCTGTTATATGACATGTGGTGTGATACCACTTCGCACTCACGAGGCCTTAACCATGGTCAGTTTTGGCAAGATGGCAATTTAGTGGCGACGGTACAGCAAGAAGGACTAATGCGCCTAAGAGGCAGTTAATTGGCAGTTATTAGCTAAGCATTTATGGTCAGTAACCAAAATTAGCAGTACCAACATTAAAAATAGCCCATAAACGTGACTCAGTATTTTTGTATGATACAGTTTTGAAATTAGACTTCACTTTTAAATAGACAACATAAAAGCGCCACAAACCTAAGTTTGTGGCGCTTTTTTATCAATCAAATTTTGATTGGGGTTGCTGCTTTAAGCGGTTAATAACCACGATTAATCATAAGCAGCGACCAGTTAAAAGATCTAATTACCAGATTAAAGCAGTGGCACTGCGCTGAGTGACAAAGCCGTCTGGCGTTTGACCATTAGCGGCCTGCCAGCGCGCAAAGGCAGTACGTGTATTGGTACCCATAATGCCATCAATACCTTGGGTATCATAACCGGCGCGGGTTAAGTTTTGCTGCAAGGTTTTCACCTGACCTTTGGTCAATGGTTTTTCATGACGCGGCCAAGACTTCTGAATACCAGATTGACCCATAATGGCACGACCCAATAAGCTCACGCCTAGCGCATAGTTTGATGAGTTGTTATACACTTTAATCACATCAAAGTTAGGGCTTAACAATAGGGCAGGACCTTCTTTACCGGCAGGCAACCATAGTTCAAGCAGGGTGTTGTCATCGACGTAGGCGCCACCATTTGGGGTGATGCCCATTGAACGCCAAGTTGACGCAGGGATTTTCTGTCTTAACAGGCTGTAGTCAAATGAAGCTGGTAAAGTCGTTTCATAAAACGGTGACAGACCACGTACCCAACCTGAGTTACTTAAATAGTTGGCTGTCGAGGCCAACGCATCGCCAGTGGCCCAAGGGTTACGGCGACCATCACCATCGCCATCAACGCCATGCTCTAGCCAAGTGCCTGGGATAAACTGAGTCTGACCCATACCGCCTGCCCATGAGCCTTTCAGCTGAGAGGGCGTCACATCACCACGTTGCATAATTTTCATCAACGCCAGTAGCTGATCTTCTGCCCACTCACGGCGGCGACCTTCATAGGCCAACGTACCCAGCGAGCTCGGGATATAGCTGCTACCAGTGAATGAACCGAACGATGATTCCATGCCCCAAATAGCGGCGATAATTTCAGCATTTACGCCGTACTGAGACTCTAGACGAGACAGTAGGCTACGCTGCTGGTTAAATTTGCTTTGACCATTGCTGACTCGGCCTCCCGACACCGCAGAGTCTGCATATTCCCATGGCATTTTTACAAATTCAGCTTGATTTGAATCTAGCGAGATTACTTTGTTATTCAGCTGTGCAGCATCCATGATTTGGCTGATGTCGTATGGGTTATAGCCTTGGCTTTGAGCACGTGCGCGGAAGTCTGATTTCCATTCATCAAAGCTGTTGTAAGTTGCTTTTGGCTTTAATACAGGTTTTGGCTGAGGTGCTGGCTGCTGCACAGGCGGCGGTGTGTCTGGTTTGATAACAATGACGGGTGCTTTAGGTGCTGGCTTCGGTGTAGAGACAGGTACCTTTTGAACCGGCTTGGTTGAGCAGCTGGCAAATAGAACAATGGCAGGGGTAAGAATCAGGACACTTTTTAGTAGTGTCATTTTATTTATTTTGCTAGAGCCAGAGGCCGTAGAGCGTTGCTTTTTATTGTTTAACATACAAAAAAACTCACATGATTGAGGGTTTACGATTAAGTGCTAACGATGAATGCACGGTGCTCAAATCGCTTAAAATAGAGGTTGTAACAGTATATAAACTAAAGAGAATATAAACTAAAAATGCTCAAAAAGATAAAAATGATATAAAAATTAACACAGACGATAGATTAAAATACTGTATCAATAAACGCTGATAAAGTCGATGGCTGGCTAAGTGCGCAGCTATTGAGCCGATGATAGCGTCTCTAACACCTTCAACATAGCCTTCGGTAACCCCAAAGTTGCTTTAGCCTCATCAGCAGACAGCCAAGTTAGCTCAATCTCAGCATCTTGTAATTTCTTCGTTAACTCTGTGGCTTGTGATCCAGTTAGGTGAACCTTTTGTGGTTGCAGATACCAATGAAAATGAGTCAGGGTGTGTTTAATTGGTGCAGACTCTAATAGTCCATCTTGAATTGGCTCAAGCGTGACGTTTGCTGACTCAAGCCAAGCGGCAACGATTTGCTCAGCAACACTGTTCTCGGATTCAAACGCATCATCTTCACTAGCAGTGCTAACCACCGTTTTGCCTTGCATTTTTTTCTCAAACTGTAATGGCAACACCCAAAGTCCGCCCCAAATACCACTGTCATGGCGTTGTAGCCATAACAGCTCGCCTTGTGGATTGGTCATTAATAGCGTATTGCTAAACTTGCTTGGTTTTGGCTTCTTTTTGGCCTTATACGGATAGTCCATTTCACGCCCTTGCGCGTGGGCGATACAGTCTTGGCTAATAGGGCAGGCCTCACAATTTGGGTTACGGCGGGTACATAAGGTCGCGCCCATATCCATCATGGCTTGGGCGTAATGCCCGCTGTCATCTTCAGGCGTTAGACGCTCTGCTAATGCCCAAAGCTGTTTGTTGGTCGCAGACTTGGTAATGTCGCCATCGATACCTGCCCAGCGGGTTAGTACACGTTTGACGTTGCCATCACAAATCACACCATAACCATGCAATCCCATCGCGACAATAGCACCAGCGGTAGAAGGGCCAACCCCTGATATCGCCTCCCAACCTGCGACGGTTTGCGGAAAGTCGCCGGTCTCATTAATAATCTCAACCAACTGCTTAGCGCCTTTGTGCAAATTGCGCGCACGGGCGTAATATCCTAAGCCTGCCCAATGTTCAGCGACCATATCCCAGTCTGCATTGGCCAAATCTTGCACGGTTGGAAACGAGTCCATAAAGCGGTGAAAGTAGGGGATAACTGTGGTGACTTGGGTTTGTTGCAACATAACTTCCGACAGCCAAACAATATAAGGGTTTGGGGTGTCGGTTTTGTGTTGTTGCCACGGCAAATCGTGACGACCGTTGCTATCAAACCAATCGAGGATGCGTGGCGCAAAAGCATTGAGTTCGGCTTCAGTGTGGTTGAACAGTTTTGACAAAAAATTAGTTTCCTAGATTGTGGTTATAAAGTTAGAAAATGAGTATTTAGTCAGACTGGGCGTTCGTGTTTTTTCGATAAACGGTATCTAGCGTAGGCTGGCGTGGAGGTGACGACACCCAGCCCAGTGGAATCCATACATGTTGTCTGTAAAATGTTGGGTCTCGTACCTCGACACCAACCTACGATTTATATAGGGTTTTACGCCCTTCCTTTTGCAAAGGAAGGGTTAGGGATGGATTTTTAAGTAATCAAAACAAGAAAGCCTAAAAAAGACAGCTACTTACGGTTCTTTCTTGCGCGTCTTTTACGCAGCTTTTTCTCTTCGATTTTGGCCAAGCGTTTTTCTTCAGCTTGAGCACGTAGCTGTTCGACCAGCTTGTCTTCTTCTTCACGCATCGCAGGCGTCTCAAGCGTGATACGGCCAAGCGTGCCACTGCGCAGCTCGTTAATGAGAATCTCAGACATGCGGTAAGTATCGACCACGCCGCCTTTTTTCAAAAAGCCACGACTGCGACCGGCTGCTTCAAAAAACTCCCAATCCGTCTCTGGTAAATCTTCAAGCTTATAGCGCTCTTTTAACAGCTTAGGGTAAGCCTTAATTAAATACTCTGCGGTATAACTGGCCACATCAGCAAAGTCGAAAGCGGTATCTTTAACACCGCCTGTTGCGGCTAAACGAAAGCCAGAGTGCGGGTTTTCAATCTTTGGCCACAGCATGCCTGGCGTGTCATACAGCATGATATCGTTGTCAATTTTGATTAATTGCTGTGACTTAGTCACCGCTGGCTCGTCACCCGTTTTGGCAATACTACGCCCCGCTAAGGTGTTGATTAGCGTTGATTTACCGACGTTTGGAATACCCATAATCAATACTTTAATCTGACGACCGGTACCCACTTTATTAGGCACCAACTGCTTGCACAGCTGAACGATGCGCTTGACGTCACTGGACTTATTGTCGTCGGTAGCGATGGCTTTTACCTGATCTTCTGATTCTAAGTATTCAATCCATGCTTGGGTTTGATTGGGGTCGGCAAGATCGGCTTTGTTTAAAATCTTAATGACTGGTTTGTGGCCACGTAAAGCGGCAACCATTGGGTTTTCACTGCTAAAAGGGATACGCGCGTCAATAACTTCAATCACCACGTCCATATCGGGCATGATTTCTTTGATGTCATTGCGTGCTTTGTTCATGTGGCCTGGGAACCACTGAATGCTAGGGGTTTGTAACATGTCTAAAATAACCTGTATTGTCTGTTTAAGCGTATGCGCCTAAGTTTACACTATTCGCGATAAGCATGGGCGATAACCACAACTGCTCATCAAAAAAGACGCTGCACTGATAGTGTGAGCGTCTTTTTGTGATTAAGCTTTGATTAAATGGCTTATGAACGAAGGGGTTTACTTCAAATGTTCACGCATAAAGTCGATCATCTTATCCCAGCTTTCTTTTGCAGCCGCTTCGTTGTAGCCAAGGTCAACGCCATTTTCAGCAGCACGCTTATCCGCATTTGGGTTGGTAAAGCCATGCTTGGCATTGTCGTACACATCGACGCTGTAGTTAACATCAGCATTGTCTAGCTCTTGTTTTAGACCTGCAACATCGTCCATAGATACCATGCTGTCGTCACGGCCGTGAGCGACTAATACTGCCGCTTTAAAGGTGTCTTTTTCCGCGGGTTGTTTTGGTGATAGGTTACCGTGGAAAGTAGCGACTGCCTTAACTGGCATACCTTCACGTGCCATATCAAGCGCAATTTTACCGCCAAAGCAGTAACCGGCCACACCTAAGCGATTGCCATCCACAGGCAGTTGGTCAGCAAAATCATCCAAAATGGCACGGCAACGACCCATTAATTTGTCTTGGTCGTTTAGCATTTGCGTCATCCACTCATTGGCTTGCGCCGCATCAGTGGTTAATTTGCCTTCACCATAGACGTCCATTGCCACAGCAGCAAAGCCTGCTTTTGCAAGGCGTTCAGTTACTTCACGTGGATGATCGACTACGCCCCACCATTCTGGTGCGACCAAAATACCAGGTACCGCGTTTTCATCAGTGGCATCTTCCGGTAAAGCAACATAGCTGATAAGCTCCATGCCATAATCAGCAGTGGTTTTGATTTCGTAAGTTTTAATACTCATGATATGTCCTTATGTTTTGTTATTGGTGAGTGAATAAGTAATCGAATACGAGGTTATTTATCGAGATTTTATGAAACAGCGTTTGTTGTGCTTATTAACATAGCAAAGATAGTATCAGGTTTCGATTTAAGAAATGTGAACGGCAGCTACAATCAATTGCACTTTGCTGCGCTTTTGTATTGATTCGCTTGCTGCAATCGATTAGTCTGAGCACTATTTGTGACAATGCAGTACTTGTGATGATGATCGACGCTAATAGCCTGATCGCTTTAATGGCCTGATCACTTCTTATTTTTGAGCACTAGGTTTTGAACAATACGGGGAATGACAGTGGCGACAACCGAGCAGATGCGACCAAATTTTTGGCAGCAATATACCTTAGAGGAGCTAACCACCGCAGAGTGGGAAGCACTGTGTGATGGGTGTGGTGCCTGCTGTTTGGAGAAGTTCTTGGACGATCCAGATGAGCCGTATACTGTTGAATACACCGATGTTGCCTGTAAGCTGCTAGATTGTGAGACCGGCTATTGTTCAAATTATGCCAATCGCCATCAGTATGTGCCAGAGTGTGTGTCGCTGACGCCCGCGAAGCTACCGGATATGATGTGGCTGCCCGAAAACTGTGCCTATAAGCGTTTGTATTTGGGACAAGACTTGCCCAAGTGGCATTTATTATTGACCAATGACATTGAGGCGACTAAGCAAGGCATGCGTCAGGCAGGTGTTGGCGTCGCCGGTCGCTGTGTTAGTGAAACCTGGGTTAACGAAGATGATCTAGAAGAGCGCATTATTCAGTGGGTGCATGCCTAATCATATCCATTTTAGACTTCTTTGGCTAGCGTTTAATCTTTGTTTTACTGCCATAAAAAAAGGAGCCTTATTGGCTCCTTTTTTGTTTTATTCTAATCTCAACTGAGAGAGTAGGGTTTACGGATTAGTTCACAAATTCAGGATAGGCCTCTTGACCACATTCAGAGATGTCTGCACCTTCATACTCTTCTTCTTTAGAGATGCGTAGGCCAACAACGGCTTTTAGAACACTCCAAACAATCAGGCTACACACGAATACCCAAACGAAGATGGTAGCGGCGCCCATAAGCTGCATGCCAAATGAAGTGTTTTCATTGGTAATAGGCACAATCAGTAAACCAAACAGACCGACCACGCCATGAACCGAGATGGCACCAACCGGATCATCAATCTTCATCTTATCTAATGCTAGAATCGAGCAAACCACTAGCATACCTGCGATAAAGCCAAATACTGTTGCCAGTAGAGGAGTTGGGGTATCGGGGCCGGCAGTAATGGCAACCAGACCGGCTAATGCACCGTTTAACAACATGGTTAAATCGGCTTTGCCAAAGATGATACGCGCTAACAATAAGGCGCCCAATGCACCGCCAGCAGCTGCCGCATTGGTGTTCAAAAATACCATAGCAACCGTATGTGCGCTATTGATATCGCCAAGCTTAAGCACAGAGCCGCCATTGAAGCCAAACCAGCCGAGCCAAAGAATAAAGGTACCTAAAGCAGCAAGCGGTAAATTAGCACCTGGAATAGCACGGATTTCACCGTTTTTACCATATTTGCCTTTACGCGGCCCGAGCAATAATACGCCGGCCAAAGCAGCAGAAGCGCCTGCCATATGTACAATACCAGAGCCTGCAAAGTCGCTAAAACCAGCACGTACCACATTGCCCGCCGCGTCAGTCACTTCACCCAGTGAGAACAGACCGAATACCGATTGACCATTCCAAGTCCAGCTGCCCTCTATCGGATAAATCAGTCCGGTCATCACCACAGCAAAGGCAAAGAACACCCACAGCTTCATACGCTCAGCAACCGCACCTGACACAATCGACATACAAGTTGCCACAAACACCACTTGGAAGAAAAAGTCAGAGGCTTTTGAGTAGACAGAATCGCCACCGAAGCCATTCTCAGCAGAATCGGCAAGCGCTTGAGCAACCAAGGTGTCGTTACCAGCGATGTCACTTAAGAAGAAGCCGCCGCCATACATAAACTGATAGCCACAGATCATATACATGGTACAGGCAATGGCGAAAAGACCAATATTTTTGGTGAGGATTTCTGTGGTATTTTTAGAGCGAACCAAACCTGCTTCAAGCATGGCAAAGCCAGCTGCCATCCACATGACTAAGGCGCCACAAATTAGGAAATAAAAGGTGTCGAGTGCGTATTGAAGCTCAAAGATCTGGTTTTGCATGTGTTCCCCCTTGGAATGCAATGCCGATTGGCGTGTGCTCATATGGTCAGCGTTAAGTTCTTGATCTTAATCAGTGACAGCTGAGCGCTAAGTCATGACGACAAAGCTGATTTAGATAGCGTCAGGACCAGTTTCGCCAGTACGGATGCGAATGACTTGTTCAAGTGGAGAGATAAAGATTTTACCGTCACCAATTTTGCCAGTGCTGGCAATGCGAGTAATGGCTTCAATTGCAGGCTCTACCATTTCATCTGTTACTGCCACTTCTACTTTTACTTTTGGTAAAAAATCTACCACATACTCAGCCCCACGATACAGCTCAGTGTGGCCTTTTTGACGTCCAAAGCCCTTGACCTCAGTCACTGTGACGCCTTTTACTCCAATTTCAGATAAGGCCTCACGCACATCGTCTAACTTAAAAGGCTTTAATACCGCTGTAATCAATTTCATAGGAAATCCTTATTAATGATTTTGATAGTTGTTTGAGATTAAGTTGTTGGCAATAAGCCACCTGTTAATACAACAAACCATTTATCGCTACTGATGACATTGTTTCAAGAATTGTGCCAACTAAAAATGAAGGGGGAGGACACTTTTAGGGCTAAAAATGCATCATAATGGTGCGTATTACACAATAGTGCACCAAATTAACGTGCACCATATCAGGCAATAACTGAATTATTATAACGAAGTTTCTATAAAGAGGGTTAGCCATTGGTTAGTAATTTGTGAAGTAAACAATCGACACTTTGTGGGTTTAGATGACACCTTACTTTTTAAATCATTAAAGCAGGTTGTTAAGTAATTTGGGCAGGCTTGAAATTACCGATAATAAACCCATATTAATAATAGGGAATAAGAGTCGATTAAAAGTTACACTAGGTTGCCTTTTAATACTGACTTAATACTTTCTAAATTTCAGTTTTATAGTAATCTAATCCTAAGATTTATTTGTTTTATATATTTTATATTCTATAGTTGTTGGCTCGATTTCCCTTCCCAAAGCCATCCATCTATACCGTACATTTAACTCATAATATTTAACCAATAATTAATAATTAATAATTTATAATTAATAACTAATAACTAAACCAACCATTAACTCATGCTCAGCTAAGGCTGCACCAGCCATTACATTAATACACTAACTATTAATCCAGCTATTAATAAAACAACCCTCTATTAAGCTGAAACGGTTAACCTATCAAAGGCTTGCTAACAACCTGCTAATTGAAATCCAGTGAACACTCTAAGCGCTAACGCATAACTCACAAGTAGCAATTCAAAACCAGCCAGCCAATAAATGACCTAGAGCCTGTCCTCGTATTTGATCCATTTAACGTTAGTCGCATCATCAACGTTAAGCACACAAACTAAGAACATGCCCTAAGATCACGGTGTCGCTGTTGAGCATCATGGTTTGGAGGAAATGATGTGTCTATAAACTCAAATACCCCTGTAAATTCAAACAATGCAGTGGTTAAAAAAGATTATATTTCTTGGTTTATCTTTGGCTTAATGGCCAGTGTTACCTTCGTGGGTATCCTCTCAGAATTGGTGCCTTCTGGTATCTTGCCGCAAATGACGCAAGGCCTTGGTATCGAAGAGACGCAAGTGGGCTTCTTAGTGGGTATCTATGCCCTAGCATCCGCCATTTTTGCGATTCCGCTAATCAGTATGACCTTGGCCATCAATAGAAAAACGCTGCTATTACTGCTGCTGGCAGGCTTTGCGGTCTCTAATATCGTGGTCGCCCTGACTTCCTCTTACTATTTAATTGTCGCCATGCGTATTTTGGGCGGTATCTGTGCCGGTATTATGTGGCCGATGATTGCAGCCTATGGCGCAGAGCTGGTCACTGAAGATCTGCAAGGCCGCGCCATTACCATCATCATGGCAGGCAACACCTTTGGTGTCAGTTTGGGATTGCCGTTTATGACCTATATAGGCACCCATCTTGGCTGGCGTACAGAGTTTATATTGCTAGGCGCTATGGGGGCTTTGATTGCCTTATTATCGGCGAAGTTCTTGCCTGCGGTACCAGGCGAAAAGCTGACCCAAAGCAACTCACCACTGGCGATGTTAAAGATTCCACAAGTGTGGATAGTGCTGGTGCTGACCTTCTTGTCGGTAGTGGCTCACTATAGTACCTACACTTACATCACGTTATTGGTCGATACCTTGGCCTTCGCTGGCGGTATTAGTCTGGCGTTACTTATCTTTGGTATTGGCTCAGTCATCTCTGTGGTGTTATCGGCACGTGTTATTGATGCCCATTTGCGTGGTCTCATTGTGGCGATGTTAATTGCTGGTGCGCTGGCTATGGGTATTTTCGTATTATTCGGCGGCACTTCTGGACTGTCACACATTGCCTTTTTCTTATGGGGCTTGGCCTTTGGCCCATTAGTGACCATGTGGCAGACCGCAGTGAGCAAGCAGGTGTCAGAAGCCAAAGCGGTCGCCACTTCGGTGCAATCGAGTGTGTTTAACTTCTCAATCATGATAGCCACTTGGATCGCCGGCTTAATCTTGGTGCATGCGCCACAAGTCGGGGTGATGGGCATCGTTTACTTATCCATCTTATGTTTTATTCCAGCCATTATTTTATCGGTTATGGCAAAACGTACGTTAGACGCTTAAGGAGATATTATGAAAAAGTTTATTAATGCCAAGGTTTATGGTCATGACAATGCCAGTGAAATTTTAGTTAAAGATGGCGTGTTTCATGACATCGGTAACAATCTAGCCGATGCTGATGAGGTGATTGATCTAAAAGGCCGTTTGGTTGTGCCGCCTTATGTCGATGCGCATTTACACTTAGATTATGTCTATACCGGTAGAAGTGAAGGCGCCAATAACAGCAGTGGTACCCTGTTCGAAGGTATTGCACGCTGGCACGATGTCAAAAAGACACAGACGCTAGAAGATGCCAAACAGCGTGCGCTAAAAGGTATTCAAGAAGAAGTGTCAAAAGGGGTGCAATTTATCCGTACTCACATTGACGTCTGTGACCCAGATTTAACCGGTCTAAAAGCCATGTTAGAGGTGCGTGAGCAGCTAAAAGACAATGTCACCATTCAGATTGTCGCCTTCCCACAAGAGGGGATGTACGCTTATAAAGGAGGTGATGAGTTGGTAGAAGAAGCGCTGAAGATGGGCGCAGATTGTGTTGGCGGTATCCCGCACTTTGAATGGGCTTACGAGTTTGGTCAAGATTCGGTACGTAAAGCAGTAGAGTTAGCGATTAAATATGACAAATTAATCGATATTCACTGTGACGAAACCGACGACCCAATGAGCCGTCATGTACAGCTATTAAACGCCTTAGTAATGGTAGAAGGTATTGGCACACGTACCGCGGCCAGCCATACCTGTTCATTCGGTTCCGCCGATAACGCCTATGCATTCCGTATGATGCAACTGTTCCAGCAGTCGGGCATGAACTTTATTTCACTACCAACTGAGAACGCTTATCTACAAGGTCGTCAGGACACCTATCCAAAACGCCGTGGTCTAACTCGTGTGAAAGAGTTCTGGGACAGTGGTATTAACGTCTGTTTTGGTCAAGACTCGATTAATGACCCTTGGTATCCAGCTGGTAACGGTAACTTGATGAATATTCTAGACAATGGTATTCACTTGGCACAGACCATGTCATTCGATGAGTTAGACAGATGTATTGACCTGATTACTTATAACGGTGCGAAGACGCTAAACGTTGAAGATCAGTATGGTCTTGAAAAAGGTAAGCCAGCCAACTTCCTAGTATTAGATGCAGATTCTCCGTTTGAAGCGGTACGTCAGCGTGCTGATGCATTAGCCTCAATCCGAAATGGTGAGTATCTGTTCAAAAAGCCAGAGCCGAGCTATGAAGTTGAGCTAGACTTATTCCGTAAAACAAAATAAACATAATGACTATCTAATAAGCATAACGATTATCTAATAAGCATAAAGACTACCTACGGAGCAAATTAACTGTTTTATAGGTTAAATCTGTAGAGTAAATTTTGTAGAGAGAGTAAATACTCGAAAAAAAAGCAGCTTAAATTAAGCTGCTTTTTTTATGTTAATTACTACATACGTGGGTAAAGTAAATAAGGCGTGCGACTGGCTTTAAGTAGCTTACGTGTATCACTGCCATGTAGCAGCTCGTGTAAGCGTGATTCACCAAAGGCACCGGTGATTAGGAGATCTAGCTGATGCTTTTGTTGATAGAAGGTCAGGGTCGCTGTGGTATCTCGGCCTTCAAGCAGCGCCTTTTTACAGTCAATACCGACCTGCTTTAAGCGCGCATAAGCCTCACGCAGCGCATCTTTATTGCGCTCATTTTCTTCGCCGACCATTACCACGTGTAGGGTTAGATTTCTCACCAACGAGTTGCTGCACAACCAGTCTAATAAGGCATGACTGGTCGGGCGATTATCAAAGGCAAACAACGCTGTTTTGGGAGCATGAAAGTCTTCGTGAGTCACCAGAATAGGGCAGCGACTGGCACGCACTAACTGTGACAGGGTGTCTTTGCAGGTTACCTGATGACCTATCACGATCAGCTGAGCATTATTATCGACATAATCAAGGCTGTCGGCTAATGAGGCATGACGATGTAGCATATAGGTATGAAATTGATGGCGACCTTGATGCTGCTCACAGTAGTTTTCGGCCTGTTTTAATAGCACTCGGCCTTGGTCACGCAGCTTACTGTTACTGCTTTTTTCTTCACGTGCTAACTGGTTCAGCAAGTTCTCACCATCATCGGCAATCAAGCAACCAGAGTAGTCCATGGCTGCTTTGTGATACACGCTCGGCGTTGAATGTAGCAAACCGATTGGTGCTTGCAACGCCTTTGCCGACCACATGCTGGCATCGAGTACGGCCTGCACATGATTTGGGCAGTCAAGGCAGGCAATGACACTGTCTGGTATTAAGTTACTCATATGACTCACTCAATCTGATGCTGTCTGTTAATTAATCAAGCAAGCCGATGTCACGACGATCATGAATCGAGAACTGATCAATTAAGGTACGGCTGGCGCTGTTTAATCCAATTACTTTAACATCAATACCTTCACGTTGGAAACGGATAACAAGCTTGTCTAAGGTATCCACAGCTGTCACGTCCCAAAAGTGAGCGTGTGTGACGTCAATAACCACACTATTAAGCGCTTCTTTGGTATCAAAGCTGTCTAAGAAGTAAGTGGTTGAGCTAAAGAATACCTGACCGTGTACATAGTAGTAACGGGTGTTGTTTTGCTCATCGTACTCACTATAGATACTTAAGAATTGACTGATTTTGTTAGCAAAGAACAGGGCAGATAATAAGACGCCAACCAACACACCGTAAGCCAAGTTATGGCTAAACACGGTAGTGATGACAGTAGCGACCATGACTATGTTGAATGACATAGGATGGGTCTTGAACTCACGTAGCGACTCCCAGTTAAAGGTACCGATAGAGACCATAATCATAACCGCAACCAATGCTGCCATCGGAATTTGACTGACCCAATCGCTTAAAAATACCACTAAGATTAGTAGCACCACACCGGCAATCAGTGTCGATAGACGTGTACGGCCACCCGATTTTACGTTAATCACTGATTGACCAATCATGGCACAGCCGGCCATACCACCAAAGAATCCTGATACCACGTTGGCAATACCTTGACCACGACACTCGCGGTTTTTATCACTTAAGGTATCGGTTAAGTCATCGACAATAGTTGCTGTCATCATAGACTCAAGCAAGCCAACCACGGCTAATGCAGCAGAGTAAGGCGCGATAATTAGTAAGGTTTCTAAGTTTAGTGGGATATCTGGTAATAAAAACATCGGCAGAGTATCTGGCAGATCACCCATATCGCCGACGTTACGGATGTCTAATCCCATATATAATGCAACGATGGTCAGACCAACAATACAAATCAGCGGTGAAGGAATGATTTTGCCAATTTTTGGTATTAACGGAAAACCGTAAATAATAGCCAGTCCGGCTGCGGTCATCAGGTACACAGGTAGCCCAATTCGATCGGCCGCTTCAGGGTTTAATGCTGGAATCAGCTCTGGCAGCTGCGCCATAAAAATCAAAATGGCCAAGGCGTTGACGAAACCAATCACCACTGAGCGTGATACAAAGCGCATCAGATTACCGAGCTTAAACACACCCATGACGAACTGAATCACACCACACAGTAAGGTGGCGGCCAATAAATACTGCAGCCCATGCTCAGCGACTAAGGTGACCATGACTAATGCCATGGCACCGGTCGCAGCAGAAATCATACCTGGGCGGCCACCGACGAAGCTGATGACAACCGCAATACAAAATGAGGCATACAGCCCCACTTTTGGATCAACACCGGCGATGATAGAAAAGGCAATGGCTTCGGGGATTAGGGCTAAAGCGACTACCAATCCAGAGAGCACGTCACCACGCACATTTGAAAACCACTCGTCTCGTATTGTATTTATAGAAGGTACTATCATATATTTATGTTATTAACTTATTTGTTAGGTTACATTTTAAAGGGGTGTTGCTCAGCATTGGCCAATAGCCTAGTTTTAAGCCCTAGAGTGATGCCAAGAGCTTAGATAGGAACTGAAATACTGACAACCGGTAAGTGGTGCGCGATATTAAAAGGCGCACTAGTGTGTTATGTGCGATTTTGTAGCATTAATTTGTAGCATTAAATTAAGACCAACAGGGCTGGGGTCATGGTAGAATAAAAACCAGTAGAGTCCAGCCACTAGATAGCCGTTATTTTAGCATTAAATATTAGTGTAGCGACAAAAGCCAAGCATAATTGCTTTGACTGTGGTCTTTACTTTGGTTGATTCATTTTTTGATATTTGTTTTTGCCGGCTGTGACGGTTTGACAAAGGTTTGACAAAACAACAACCCTCAGCTGAGTGTCGGCAAAAAAATAGCAGCATCATACCATAATAAACAAATAAGGTCAGATTATCGGTGCTGACCCAAGCGTAAATAAGCAGGTAGTACAGCCCATTGATTGCGTCAGCCAAATATCAAACCTACAGTTGCCTATTAACATTGTGGCAACGTCAACCTTAACCTCAATACAAGTTTAACCTATGCCAACTACCACATCAGAAACAACCATGACAACACATATTGATTCTTCATCAAATACAGCGACAGCCAACAACTCATCAAGCACTGCAGCAGATCAAAAGCTTTCCACCCAAGACGCCATGATTCAAAAGGGCAGTGGCTTACAGGTAGTGATAGGCTTAGGTCAATCTGGCTTAGCAACGGCCAACTATTTGGCCAAGCGTGGCTACCGTGTCGCAGTGACTGATGCCAACGCAGCTCCCGGCTTAGCAGCACAGCTTGATTCTCGTATTGAGATACGTGCGTTTGGCGCTATCGACGCAGACTTATTGCTAAAAGCTGAGCGTATTGTGATTAGTCCAGGCGTGGCACTGACAACCCCTGCTGTGGCGAAGGCTAAGCAGGCAGGCATTGCCATTGTCAGTGATATTCAACTGTTTAAAGAGGCCTGCCGTGCCCCGATTGTGGCCATCACAGGCTCGAATGCGAAGAGCACGGTCACAACCTTAGTGGGGCAAATGGCAAAAGATGCCGGCATTAATGTCGGTGTGGGTGGCAATATTGGCGTGCCTGCCTTAAGCTTATTAGAAGATGAGCAGTTGGGTGAACAGATGCAGCTGGCAGTGCTTGAGTTGTCTAGCTTTCAGTTAGAGACGGTTACTAATCTAGGCGCTAAAGTTGCGACCGTATTGAATATGTCGCCAGATCACTTAGATCGTCATGGCGATATGCTCGGCTATCACCAAGCCAAGCATCGTATCTTCCAAGGGGCTGAGTCGATTGTGATTAATCGTGACGATGCTTTATCACGTCCATTGGTTGCAGATGATATTCCACGTTTGAGTGTTGGTTCTAATGCGCCAGACTTAGGTGAATTTGGTTTGATTACCGAGGGTGATGGCAGTATTTATTTGGCCAAAGGCACGCATAAGCTAATCGGTGCTGATCAACTGAAAGTTAAGGGTAAGCATAACTTGCTTAATGCGTTGTCCGCGTTAGCGTTAGGAGAGCTGGCAGGGATTGAGATGCCCAGCATGCTAAAAACGTTACAAGAGTTTTCTGGATTGCCACACCGCTGCCAATTTGTGGATAATGTGGCAGGTGTTGAGTACTTCAATGACTCAAAAGGAACCAATGTCGGCTCGACGCTGGCTGCCATTTCTGGTCTAGGCTCTGTCTATAGTAGCCGTAGTGATGGTAAGACTAAGCTGCTACTGATATTGGGCGGACAAGGCAAAGGCCAGCAATTTGGTGAGCTGGTACCGCTGCTTAATCAATATGTGAGTCAGCTGATCCTTATCGGAGAAGATGCTGGCATTATCGACGAGCACTTGCAGCAAGCGCAGTTAAGTGAGACAGTTGAGAGACATCACTGTGATACTCTAGAGCAGGCGATGACCAAGGCGCAGTCGTTAACCGCAAGTAGTTTGTCACAAGTTGCGGCAGTATTGTTATCACCGGCTTGCGCCAGCTTCGACCAATACATCGGTTATAGCCAACGTGGTGAGCATTTTTGTCAATTGGTTGCTCAATTGGCAGACAATGAACCCAGCTAGCTGTGGTTAAACTAAAAAGCGTTACCCCCAAAAAAGTCTTGCAACCCATTTTTATCATTCATCGTTTTAAGTACAGTTGAACCTTTATGGCAAATAATACCTCCCCGGCATCTCGCTTTTCAGCAAAGGCATCATCACAACGCAAGCGTGATTATTCAGGCATATTCTCTGTGCCAACGGCGGGCGGTGTGCTGCTCACCAGTGTGTGCTGCTTGCTGGTATTAAGCCTGGTTATGGTCGCTTCTGCTTCCATTCCATTTGCTAACATGCACGACTTAAAACAGCTGAACTTTTTTTATAATCAGCTGTGGTATATAGCCATTGGGGCGACTGCGGGTTTTGTGACTTACAAAATGCGCCTATCTTGGTTTTATGACATGCTGTTTTTAGTGGTGTCTTTGGTAACCGTACTGCTGTTACTGATATTAACGCTACTCATAGGCGATGATATTAACGGTGCAAAGCGATGGATTGAATTTGGCTCAGTCAACTTTCAGGTCGCCGAGCTTGCGAAGTTGGTGATGGTGTTATTTACTGCTGACTTTGTGGTGCGCCGTGGTAATGAGGTGCGCCAAGGTATCGGCGGTATCATACGTTTAGGCGTCACGGTTGGTATCTTGATTGCGCTCATCTTGTCACAGCCCGACTTCGGGTCAGTGGTTATCCTAAGTGGTGTTATTTTGTCTATCTTCTTCGTGGCAGGTGCGCCTTGGAGTCAGATAATATGGCTGATCATTCTAGGCGCATTGGGCGGCGCTTATGCGATTTTATTCCAAGAGTATCGGGTGATACGTTTTGCCTCTTTCTGGGATCCGTTTGATGACATTCAAGGTTCAGACTATCAGTTAGCACGCAGTTTGATTGCGTTTGGTCGTGGTGAAGTGACTGGTGTTGGCTATGGTGAAAGTGTGCAAAAGCTGGCGCATTTACCTGAGGCCCATACTGACTTCTTATTGGCAATTACTGGTGAAGAGCTAGGGTTAGTAGGGGTATTAACGGTATTGATTCTAGAAGCATTGGTGGTCGCCAGTGTGATGCGTATTAGCTATAACGCACTGCGCAATCATCAAATGCGTTTAAGCTACACCGCTTTTGGTTTTGGTATTATCTTTATTGGTCAAATCATGGTGAATGCGGGTATGAACATGGGTATCATGCCAACCAAGGGTTTGACACTGCCGTTTTTTAGCTATGGCGGCTCATCGATGCTGATTTGTTTAGTTATGGTCGGTTTGTTATTAAATATTCAAAAAACCAGCCCTAAGATTGCCTCTATCCGTTGCCGTCATTATTAATTAATACTGATATTAGTACTGATGTTGATACTAGATTTAGTCTTTTTACTGAACTGTGCTGATTGTAAGCGCTGGTTATAAGCATAGAGAATTTAAATTAAACTGTGCCCAAGACTCTCTGCTGTTGCAAAGGCTTATTTTGCCACTGCTGTACCGCTTGCTTTAGCATCAGTTCAGGACTATCGAGTTCCACTTTATCTTGTTTTAATAAATTCAATGCCTGCAGTATTAACTGTTGGCATTTTTTTGTGCTCGACGTATCAATGGGTTCTGCTAAGTTTTGCTTGGATAGCTTTTGGCCGTGCTGGTTCTCTACCAAAGGCAGATGATACCAGTGCTCAACCATAGGCAGATTAAGATAGGACATTATGGCAATTTGTGCCGGCGTCAGTGGTAGGATGTCTAAGCCACGCATCACGTGAGTAATGCCTTGTAGCCCGTCATCAACACTAGCCGCCAAAAAGTAGTTAATGGTTCCATCTGCGCGGCGTAATACCACATCGCCTAAGGTTTGCTGCGGATTGGCCCACTGCATACCTTGGATGCCATCCAAAAAGCCAATGCTGTAATTGGGCAGCTGAACTCTGACTTTGCGCTGAGTAAAATCTGCAATCCGCTGTTGATAGGCGTTATCTGTATTAAGTTCAGAATTGAGTTTAGGTTGAGTGTCTGGTGTAGATGTAGCGCTTGGTGTGTATTTAGCACTTGGTTCGGGTCGACAAAACCCAGGGTAGATTGGATATTCAGCAAGCTGTTTGCGCGAGCAACCACAGCCATACAGACGATTCGATAGACCGTCATACAGCAGTTCATTATAAATGGATTCGCGCCGTGACTGATAAAACACCTCATCGTCCCAGTACAGGCCAAGGTGTTCTAAATCACGTAAGATTTGAGCGCTAAATTCAGGTCGGCAGCGTTGACGGTCGGTATCTTCGATACGAACCAACCAGTGGCCTTGAATTGACTTAATATGACAGTAACTGGCAAGCGCAGTGGTCAGCGACCCAAGGTGCAGTTGTCCTGTCGGGGAGGGCGCAAAACGACCCATAGCTAACGAATCGTTAGGGTGTGCGGCAGGCCGTTTTGGGCAATGTGTTGGCATAAGCTGAGGTTAATAATCACCCGTCTAATACATTAGACGTGAGATTATGAATGTCCCCAGTTTTGACGCTCTTTGATCTCTGATAACGTCTTACAATCGATACATTGAGTAGCAGTAGGACGTGCCTCTAAGCGGCGTAGACCAATCTCGACACCACACGTTTCACAGAATCCGTAATCACCAGTGCTGATATCAGCCAGTGACTTATCAATCTTACGAATCAGCTTACGCTCACGATCTCGGGTGCGTAATGCCAGTGCAAACTCTTCTTCCTGAGTGGCTCTATCATTGGTATCTGATAGCGATGCAGACTCATCTTGAATGTAGTTCTTGGTGCGGTCAGCATCTCCTGCCAGCTGTAGCTTCCATGCTTTTAAAATATCTTCAAAGTGTTTAAGCTGGGCATCTGACATGTATTCTTCGTCTGCTTTCGCTTCGTAAGGCTTAAAGGTTAAGTCGTCAGTAGCAGTTTGACTCATGACAGTTTCCTATATCCATTAGTAGGGGTGCTGAAATAAAATAATTGACTCTTATATCACAATTTTTTTTATTTGACTAGAGCTAGTATATAAGTGCTGGTTAATATTTTTTCAACCTCAGCAGCTAAATGAGGGTCATAAAATCAATTAGTTGGCTTGGTAAGCCGAGTCACCCAACTGTTAATCTCTCCTTCAATTGTCAATGTTAACCAGCGATATCCAGGAGATGCATCAGGGTCCAATGCAAAGTCATCTTCATTGGGTTTGAACTGATAGCAGGTCGAAGGCGTCGTATAGACGTTGACCCCAGACTGACTGCTTTCATAATCTTGATGAACATGTCCTGATAGCACCGCTTTGACTTGCGGGAATTGCTTAATTAATGCCCAAAAATCGCTCGCATCTTGGGTAATATGTGCATCTATCCAAGCAGAGTGCATTGGAAGCAGGTGATGATGCATGGCAATCATGACAGGATTATGACAGTTTGCGAGCTTTTGACGTAGCCATTGCAAGTTTTTGTTGCCGACTGCACCATATATCTTCCCAGGTACACTACTGTCTAGCAGCAGCAATTCCCAGTTATTCAATTGAATGCTATGACGTGATAATAGGCGAGGGTCTGCCGTGTGCGCGACGAATTGACGTTGCTCAAAGGCAAGATGGGTATTGAGCTCGTCGGTGACATCATGATTACCGGCAATGCAGGCGTGAGGGATGCCGGTTTGTTGTAACAGCTCAAAGATTCTATCGTATATTTGGGTGTTGACCTCATTGACCAAGTCGCCGGTCAGCAAGATCAAATCACAACGTCTGTCTTCATTTAAGGCTTGATTAAGACAGGCGACAAAGTTTTGATGGTTATTAATGCCTGCTGTCGACGTGGTTGTATCCCAATACAGATGGGGGTCTGTTAGCTGCAAAATATTAATGTTGCCATCTGCGGTGTGGATAGCGGTTGGCGGATATTGACGCTTTAGATCGGAGTCAGAACGGTTCGGCATAGGCTTGCTTGTTTATCTTGTGTTGTCTTAATGAGTGTTTGTTTCGATGTAGGTTGAGTATGAGCTTGGGTTTGGGTTCGAGCTTGAGTTAGCCAGTAACAGCCACAGCCACTAAATGCGCGAGACTATAAAAGACGCAAAGAAGGCCAATGCCAATCCTAACACAATCGCCAACCCGGTTTGAATATCTAATAACACACTGCCCCAAACACCGCCAGTGACGGCCAATTGTGCCAAAATAATAGCGATAATCACCATTTGCTTGGGTGACTGAGCGAATAATCTGGCAGTTAATGCTGGCAATATTAATAAGCCGCTGATTAATAAGCTACCGACGGCTTGTAATGCCAACGCACAGAATCCGGCCAATACCCCCATAAAGAATAGGCGCTGACGGGTTGCGTTGACCCCAGCAACCAAGGCCAAGTCGCGATGACTGGCTAGGATGATTTGCGGTCGCCAAATATAGGTCAATACGGCAACACCGACAGCCACAGATACTGCCAATACTGGCAAATCAGTCCAGCCTACTTCCAGTAAGTTACCGAACAGATAGCCCAATACATTAGACTGTAATTGTGTCAAATGAGTTAAGGTTAATAATCCTGAGCATAATAAAGTTACGGATACCACGGCAAGCAGAGCATCACTGGGCAGGCGCTCATCTTCTAACCAAATCAATCCCAGTACTACCATGATACTGACGATCACGATACCGACCGATGAGGGCCATTGCCATAACGCAGCCAGCGCCACACCAAATAAGGTGCCATGTGCCAATGCGTCGGCAAAGAAGGCCATACGCCGCCATAGTACTAAGCAGCCAAGCGGTGCAGATAATAATGCCAATAGGCTGCCTGCAATCCAAGCAGGGGCAATGATGTCAAGCCATTCAGATAGCATAAAACTGAGATTCCACGATAATTAAGTTGGTTGTGATTGAATCTTGACTGGGGTTAGGTTGTGGTTACGACTCAATCTAAGGTTAAGACCAATGCTTGCATACTGCTTGTACTTGTATCACAAGGGCAGTGGTTAATGTACATGCGGCCCAACATGTTGGCATTCATGAGGCTTATGGATATAAGGCTGCTCATATTGATGTCCAAACAGCTGTTTAAATTCTTGAGATACCCCGATATCGCTCGGCTGTCCCTCACAGCAAATATGCTTGTTCAGACAAATCACTCGGCGACTACCGCGCATGACCCAATGTAAGTCGTGCGAGACGACGACCATTGCACACTGCAAAAACGGTGGCAGATCATCAATAAACTCATATAACCAGCGCTCACTTTCAGGATCGAGCCCTTGCATCGGTTCATCTAAAATTAGCAGATTGGGTTTGCTTAAAAAGGAGCGTGCCAATAACACACGCTGGGTTTCACCGCCTGATAAGTGAATGACCTGTTTTTTCAATAAAGGCGTGATTGATAAGCGTTGATACAAAAAGGCTTGCTCATCGGCGCTTAGCTCATTATTGGTTTGTGCCAATAAATCTTGCACGCGTAGCGGCAAAATCGGCGGTACACTAAACTTTTGTGGCACATAGCTCACTTTTAGATCAGGGTGACGATGGATATGGCCGGAAGTAGGCGTTATCAGACCTAGTATCAGTTTCATCAAGGTTGATTTACCAGCACCATTAGGCCCAATAACGCTTATTTTTTCGCCTGGTAGAATATTTAAGCTGATATTGGTGAGCAGCACTTTTTGTTGCTGTGTTTCAGTGTCAGCTATGCTTTGAGAGGCTGTCTTTTTTGCTGAGCGTGCACCACTGAGCCAGTTAAATCGTTTGCTGCCCGCTCCTTGCTTAGCAGGATGATGAGCACGGCCACTGAGTCGGTAGCCGATCGACTCTAAACGCATTAAAGGAGTTGCCGAATTGTGTTCTGTTGTCATGGCTTAAGCCTCTGCTGAGGATAGGGCAGAGGTATGGGGCAGGCAGCTGTCACACAGGCCTTTAAGCTCCATCACACATTGTTGTACTTGAAAGCCGACCTGTTGTTTGACGTAATTGACAATTTGCTGTACCGGCATACCGCTAAACTCCTGAACCCGCTGGCAAGCATTGCATAACAAAAAGACCGCATTATGCTGATCACGAGGGTGACAGCAAGGCACGAAGGCATTGATGGAGGTGAGCTGATGAATGAAGCCAAACTCCAGTAAGAACTCTAGGGTGCGATACACGGTCGGCGGCGCAACCATTTTGGCTTTTTCACCATCTTGTTTGGTACGGCTGTCTTGCAGGCCTTGAATCAAATCGTAAGCACCCAATGGCTTATCTGACTGTAAGATCAGCTGATACACCATCTTTCTTAACGGCGTAAAGCGTGCCCCTTTTTCGGCGCACAGTTTTTCTGCTGCCAACAAGCGCTGCTCAATCTGCTGCTCAGAAAACGCGTGCACGTCATGTAAATGAGGACCTGCATGAGAGCCACACGTCGCCTGCTCAACACTGTATGTTTGGCTGCTATTAGTCAGCTTGCTCGAGTTGGTCATGGCCTACCTCCTTAGTCAGGGGAACCATTAATTTATAAATAAATAATTAGGGTTTAATTTTTAGTATTAATGATTATATCGTGAATAGCGATTGCTAAAGATAATTAAGCGTTTAAAACGATTTAAATGAAATGACTTAATTTTTTATGAGTTATAGTATAACATATCTGATAATTATTTCCCTAGCACATACATCCAGTTCATATATACTCATACACAATAATAAACGAGGCAGCTATGTCGATAATCAATCAGTCGCTAACCATACAACAATCGACAACAGAAAAAAAGTTAATGACGACAATCCGTCGTGGCCTACCTATGGTACTATTAACACTGGCACCGTTAGCGATGTCTGCGCCAAATATCGCCAATACAGCCCATGCTGCTGAATCTGCCACAACAGCTAGCAGTAGTGATAACAGTCATTTGGCAAAAAAGATAACCCCAAAATCTTGGCGTAATATCAGTGTTGACGCACTGCCTGAGAATATCCGTAATAGAACAAAAGTGGCGGTCAGTAATTATCCTTTATACCTGTTAAGTCAAGCCGTCACTAAAGGCGCGCCTGATGCCACCTTATTATTAGATCCAGGTGACGTAGGCCATCATGGCAGCTTAAGCCCAGGTGATATGAAGAACGTTCGTGACAGCCGTTATGTGGTTTGGTTTGGTAATGAGTTAGAGTCTAATCTGGTCAAATCTCTGGGTGGCAGCGCCAATAGCATCAGTCTATTTGAGCTAAATGTTTTTAATCGTCAGCCCTTGCGTGACGTCAAAGGCGAGCCAATCAAAGATACTTTAGATCCTCATATATGGTTAGATCCAGACAATGCCAAGGCCATTACTAGAGCATTGGGCGCTATCTTTAGTCGTGCCAATCCACAATATAAAGCATTATATGCTGATAATGTGCGCCAGTTTGCACAGCAGATGGATGAGGCTGTACGCCAGTCACAGTTGAAGGCAAGCACTGAGCAACCTTACTGGGCCTATCACGATGCTTTTCATTATATAGAGCCGACACTGCGGCTTAACATGGTTGGTGCGTTGACTACCGATCATCACTTGCCGCCTAAGGCCAGTCAATTTCATTGGTTAAGACAAAACCGACCTAAGCCTAAGATGTGTATGGTGCTACAGACCGACAGCAATCAAGGCGTATTAAGCAAATTAAAGCCTGTGACCAGCACCATCCAGCAAGAAGATATGAGTGGCTCTGATGACTTTTTAAGTGGCTGGCGAAGTTTAGCCCAAGATATCAATCAATGTATTGGTAGGGGTTAATGACATAGAAAGTTGAAGATACCGATCATTTTCAATCAATAGCCAAAAAAACGATTATTTCTGTCATTAATTAAACAGTTCATCAAATCGTTCATTAAATAGTGAATTATTTACTAGCCAAATCAGATTTAAATAGCAGTCAATTAGCAAAAGCCTGTGTGTAATGCATAGGCTTTTATTAAATTAATATTAATAAAATTTCAAACAAATAAAGTATTATTGATTAATAAAATAAAGGCCTGAAAGCAAATAAAATCCTACAGCCTTGATTACACAAGATATATAAAAACTATTTGACAAATACAACTTTTTTTCTTGCTTTACTATGACTGCATATCTATAATAGTTCGCGTTTTGTGTCATAGAATAGCTATGTTTACTCATTCAAATACGCCGTTACGCGCGTCGCAACGAAAAGAGCTGCAACGAATTAAGCTTAGACGACAAGCTCGGTTAAGATCGACTATGTTGCTGGCTATTATCGTGGTAACTTGGCTGGTAGATGCGACTCTAATAAAAAGTGACTTATTGGTAACCAAAGGTGCCACTTGTGGCGCGCTTATCAATTGGGCAGCACAGTCGGTTTTTGCTTGGTTTGTATTTAGATATACGGGTGCACAAGCAAAACATAGCATCGTTGGCCAGCTTTATCTTGGTCAAATAACCAAATGGATAGTAACGTTAGCTGGTTTTGCATTGGTCTTTTATGCAGCGTCACCACTTTCTGTAGGCGCAGTCATTTATGGGTTTGTACTCATGCAGCTTGCGCATTTTATTAGCCTATGGCGTATCCGATAAATGACACAACAGGCAGGACAAACAAAGGCGAAATCTTTAGGTAAATGTGATACATTATAATAAATTTATTATGTGTTTTTTACGCTATCTCTTGTTGTCTATCTGTTGTAAGAAAGTGAAAGTATAAGGCCATGATAACTATGTATAAATAGTGTGTGATAACTATGTATAAATAGTGTATGATACGTTGCAGTTTTATCCAGTATTTAAATTTACAGTCTAATTTTTATAATAATCCAGAAAAGGTTGTGTCAAAACTAAACGTTTTCTTTACACTTCTCTTTGCCTGCATTAATATAGAGATTGGTTTAAGCGCCAGGTTTATTTAGCAAAGTATAAGCATGAAATTTAATATTTTTTGCTAAATAAATTAATGGTTAACACAAACTTATAAGAAGCTTAGATTATGGCAGCTGAAATATCCTCGTCTGATTATATTGCACACCATTTAACTAACTGGACCTTTGGCTATTTGCCAGGTGAAGGCTGGAAAGTTGCTCATACTGCTGAAGAAGCAGGTAAAATGGGCTTTAATGCCATTCACTTGGATTCTATGCTTTGGTCAGTTGGACTTGGTGTTATATTTTGTGCCTTGTTTTGGTTCGTAGCAAAACGCGCAACTTCTGGGGTACCAGGCAAGTTACAAGCAGCAGTCGAAATGATTGTCGAGTTTGTTGATACAAACGTGCGTGACTCTTACAATGGTACGTCAAAACTGATTGCACCATTGGCATTAACTATCTTTGTGTGGATATTTTTGATGAACTTGATGGACTTAATGCCCATCGACTACATCCCAGTATTAGCACAGAAGATTGGTGCGGCGATGGGTTATGATCCACACCATGTCTACTTTAAAATTGTACCAAGTACAGATCCGAACGTGACGTTAGGCATGTCGTTCTCGGTATTTGCACTTATTATTTACTACAGTATCAAAGAAAAAGGCTTAGGCGGGTTTATCAGTGAATTAACACTACATCCGTTCAGTGCCAGCAACCCTATTGCAAAAATTATTTTAATTCCAATCAACTTTATCTTAGAATTTGTTACTTTAATTGCTAAACCAATTTCTCTTGGTCTGCGTTTATTCGGTAACATGTATGCAGGTGAGCTGATCTTTGTATTGATTGCCTTGATGCCATTTTGGATTCAGTGGGCATTATCAGTACCTTGGGCAATTTTCCATATCTTAGTTATTACACTTCAGGCGTTCGTATTTATGATGTTAACGATAGTATATCTATCACTAGCGTCACAAACCGAACATTAATCAAAAGTTATTTATAGGTAAATGAGGATACATCAATGGATCCAGTATTAGGTGGTTACACAGTTATCGCAGTTGCATTACTAATCGGTCTAGGCGCACTAGGCACAGGCATTGGTTTTGCTATCTTAGGTGGTAAGTTTCTAGAAGGCGTTGCACGCCAACCTGAGCTAGGCTCACAGTTGCAAACTCGCATGTTCATTGTCGCCGGTCTACTTGATGCGGTACCAATGATTGGTGTTGGTATTGCGATGTTATTATTATTCGCTAACCCTCTAGCTTAATTTAAACATCAGTGAGTCCTGTTGACCATTCGATGTAGCGTTTGACTTTTATCAGATACCGGATGGTCAATGATACTGATTTTTATTAATAAAGAGGTGATCGTGTGAATATTAATCTAACCCTAATCGGTCAGTCCATAGCGTTTGCAATTTTTGTCTTGTTTTGTATGAAGTTTATATGGCCATTCTTAATGGGTGCCATAAATGAACGTCAGCAAAAAATCGCAGAGGGTCTTAATGCTGCTGAAAAGGCAAAAGAAGATCTAGCAAGTGCTGAGAAATCAGCAGAAGAAGAACTTGCTACTGCTAAAGTAAAAGCTGCTGCCCTTATTGAACAAGCAAATAAGAGCGCAAACCAGCTTATTGAAGAAGCAAAAGCGCAAGCACAAGTGGAAGGCGAACGCATTCGTCAGCAAGCCCGTGAGTCGATCGATCTTGAGATCAGTCAAGCACGTGAGAGCTTACGCACTCAAGTTTCAGAACTTGCAGTACTAGGTGCTGAACAAATTTTAAAAGAAAAAATCGATATGCAGCAGCATGCCAGTATGCTAGATGAGTTGGCAGCTAAGCTTTAATCGAATGATGTCGATAGAGACAGTTAAGAACATTAAAGAGTTAAATAGATTAGGTAGGTAAGTTAGGTCATCAGTGGTTTTACAGCCCAGCTTATTTGTTATAAGTATTTTGTTGTCAGTGTTCGGTTATGGTCAAGGAGGCCCGTCCTCTTTTTTCTATAACTCAAGCTAACAATATCCTCCTTTAACAATTTTTTATGACGATCTATTGTTGGCATTGGCTTATTTGTGATTGAGCTGATTTATTCAGTTTTAAGCAGATAATCCTATTCGTTAACAGTTTGATTGTTAGTCAAAAATAAAGCATTGCTGTGAGTCAAGGTCGCATTTAAACAGCCGCTTATGATTATCACTGATACTTAAATTGGTTATCTTTTCTTATTTTACAAGTTCTTGAAACGTTCTATCTTATACATCAACATTAAAGCTAAGCACAATGGTTCAATTTATACTGGTTGAAAACATATATGCAGCTGGTCCATGAACTTACAATTGGTCAATACATATCATCTGGTTTGGTTTGTTTATACAAAGTTTTTCATACAAAATGTGGCTAAGAGGACATAATGGCTGAATTATCTACACTAGCGAGACCCTACGCCAAAGCAGCATTTGACTACGCACATGAAAACTCAGTCATTGGTGAATGGGTAGATTTCTTGCTGATCGCCAGCAACGTGGTCAGGGATTCTGCCTTTGTGCACATGTTAGACAACCCTGCTATTAATGCTGAGCAAAAAGCTGAGATGCTTGTTAACATCTATGATGAGCAAGTTACCTCTAATGAGCCAACGGCACTTAAGTCGTTGCTTTTTACTGCTCAAGGTCATAAAAGAGAAGGGCAGCCATCTGATTCACTTCCGGCCGCTACTACTCAAATCAAAAACTTTGTGCATCAATTGGCCGAACAGGAACGTTTAAGCTTAATACCTCAGGTATATGAGCAGTTTCTAATACTTCGTGCTGAAGCACTCAAAGAAGTCAACGCATATGTGACGTCTGCATATCCGCTAAGTGAGACACAGCGTGTCATGATTCAACAACGATTAGAACAATCGTTAAAAGCATCTGTTATTATTCATGAAGAGGTAGATCCTAGTTTATTAGCGGGTGCCACTATCAAAATTGGCGATAAGCTTGTTGATGACTCGGTGCGTGGAAAATTAAAACAGTTAAAAACACAGCTAACTGCTTAACGCATAATTAAAACTAATGAAAGTGGCTAAGGTTTATTTGCTAATTTGTAATCAAAGCTCACTATCATTAACGTGCTTTTATAGTGACTTTGAATATAAATGAATGGGTTACGAAAGCATCAATAAACCAGCGAGTAAGCAGGCAATCACAAATTAAAGGAAACAAGGCAATGCAACAATTGAATCCAGCAGAAATCAGTCAACTGATTAAGCAGCGAATTCAAGACCTTGATACGGGTGCAACCGCTAAAAATGAAGGCACTATTGTCAAAGTATCTGATGGTATTGTTCAGATTCATGGTCTTGAAGATGCGATGTACGGTGAGATGATTGAGTTTGAAGGCGATGTCTACGGTATGGCATTGAACCTTGAACAAGACTCAGTAGGCGCCGTTGTTTTAGGTGATTACCTAACCCTACAAGAAGGTCAAAAAGCTTACTGTACTGGCCGTATTCTTGAAGTTCCAGTAGGTCCTGAATTATTAGGCCGCGTCGTTGACGCTTTAGGTAACCCAATTGATGGTAAAGGCCCAATTGACGCAAAACTTACTGATAAAGTAGAAAAGATTGCGCCAGGTGTTATTGCTCGTCAATCAGTTGATCAGCCAGTAATGACCGGTTATAAAGCGGTTGATACCATGATTCCAATCGGTCGTGGTCAGCGTGAGCTTATCATTGGTGACCGTCAGACTGGTAAAACAGCAATGGCCATTGACGCTATCATCGCGCAGAAAGATTCTGGTATTAAGTGTGTGTACGTAGCCGTTGGTCAGAAACGTTCAACTATCGCTAACGTGGTTCGCAAACTAGAAGAGACTGGTGCACTAGCTTATACAACAGTTGTTGTGGCTTCAGCTTCTGAGCCAGCAGCACTTCAGTATATCGCTCCATACTCTGGTTGTACCATGGGTGAATACTTCCGTGACCGCGGTGAAGACGCATTAATCGTATATGATGATCTGTCAAAACAAGCGGTAGCGTATCGTCAAATTTCACTATTATTACGTCGTCCACCAGGTCGTGAAGCTTATCCAGGTGACGTATTCTATCTTCACTCACGTCTATTAGAACGTGCATCTCGTGTAAACGCAGATTATGTTGAAGAGTTCACCAAAGGTGAAGTAAAAGGCAAAACCGGTTCATTAACGGCATTGCCAATTATTGAAACCCAAGCGGGTGACGTATCTGCATTCGTACCAACCAACGTTATTTCAATTACTGACGGTCAGATCTTCTTAGAATCTAACCTATTTAACTCAGGTATTCGTCCTGCTGTTAACGCCGGTATTTCAGTATCTCGTGTTGGTGGTTCCGCTCAGACTAAGATTATCAAAAAGCTATCAGGCGGTATTCGTACAGCTCTAGCACAGTATCGTGAATTGGCTGCTTTTGCTCAGTTTGCATCAGATCTTGATGATGCAACTAAGAAACAGCTTGACCATGGTGAGCGTGTAACTGAGCTTATGAAACAGAAGCAGTATCAGCCAATGTCAATCGCTGAACAAGCTGCTGTTATCTATGCATCGAACGAAGGCTACTTAGCTGATATCCCAGTAGAAAAAATTGGTGCTTGGGAAGAAGCTTACCTACGTTACATGTTTGATGAGCAAGCAGACTTGATGAAAGAGATCAATGACACTGCAAACTATAATGATGATATTGCGGGCCGTTTAAAATCTTCAGTTGAAACCTTTTTACAAAACCACACGTTCTAATTTAATGGGTGCGACTGGCTAGGCTGGTCGCACTATTAAATAGTGTGAGCTTGTAAGTTGTCTGAGCTTAAGATTTAACCTCATTTAAACCCCGCCGAATTGGAAATGTTATGGCAAGTTTAAAAGAAATTCGTGCTAAGGTTACCAGCATTAAGAGTACGCAGAAGATTACGCGTGCGATGCAAATGGTTGCCGCCAGTAAAATGCGTCGTGCTCAAGAGCGTATGGAGATTGGTCGTCCTTATGCCGAGAGTATGCGTCGTGTGGTTTCCCACTTGGTCCATGCGTCTTCAGATTATAAACATCCCTATATGACTAGTCGCTCGGTAAACCGTGTAGGCTATATCTTAGTAACTTCTGATCGTGGTTTGGCTGGTGGCTTAAACATCAACTTGTTCAAACAGGTGATGCATCACGTACAAGACTATGAAAAGCAGTCAGTAGAAGCAGAATTTGCGGTTATTGGCTCAAAAGGCGTTAGCTTCTTCAAAAGCTTTGGTGGTAAAGTCACTTCAGCCGTTACTGACTATGGTGATAACCCATCATTCGAGCAGTTAAATGCCCCTGTGCAAGCGATGCTTGATGATTACGCCAAAGGCCACTTAGATCGTATCTACATTGTTTATAACAAGTTTGTGAATGCGATGACTCAGAAGCCAACTGTTAATCAGTTGGTGCCTTTACCTGAAGATGCGATTGATGACAGCTCTGGTGTACGTACTGAAACCAACTGGGATTATATCTATGAGCCAGATGTGAAGAGCTTAATTGATGGCTTACTAGGCCGTTATGTTGAGTCTATTGTCTATCAAGCGGTCATGGAAAATATTGCTTCAGAACAGTCAGCACGTATGGTTGCTATGAAAGCAGCAACTGATAACGCTGGTGACCTAATTAATGATTTACAGTTAGTTTATAACAAGCTGCGTCAAGCGGCAATTACCCGAGAGATTTCGGAGATTGTCGGCGGTGCTGCTGCTGTTTCCTAATTGACCCACTTATTTAGAAAGCCCATATTTTAGAAGTTCAAGGAGAACGCTATGAGTAGCGGTCGTATAGTACAGATTATTGGCGCAGTTATTGACGTCGAGTTTAACCGCACTGAAGTACCAAAAGTATATGATGCTTTGGTAGTTGATGGTACAGATACCACATTAGAAGTTCAGCAGCAGCTGGGTGATGGTGTTGTACGTACTATTGCCATGGGATCTACTGAAGGTCTGAAACGTGGTTTAACTGTTTCAAATACCAATGCGCCTATCACAGTTCCTGTTGGTGAAGCGACACTAGGTCGTATTATGGACGTTCTAGGCCGTCCTATTGATGAGCAAGGTCCTGTTAATTCAGAAGACCATTGGTCAATTCACCGTCAAGCCCCTTCTTACGATGAGCAGTCAAACAGTACTGACCTGTTAGAAACAGGTATTAAAGTAATTGACTTACTATGCCCATTCGCGAAAGGTGGTAAAGTTGGTCTGTTCGGTGGTGCCGGTGTTGGTAAAACCGTTAACATGATGGAGTTGATTAACAACATTGCTCTTAAACACTCAGGTTTATCAGTATTTGCTGGTGTGGGTGAGCGTACTCGTGAAGGTAACGACTTCTACCACGAGATGCAAGAAGCAGGCGTTGTTGATACTGAAAACTTCACCAACTCTAAAGTTGCGATGGTTTATGGTCAGATGAATGAGCCACCAGGTAACCGTTTACGTGTTGCACTAACTGGTTTGACCATGGCTGAGTACTTCCGTGATCAAAAAGATGAGAACGGTAAAGGTAAAGACGTTCTATTATTCGTTGATAACATCTATCGTTATACTCTAGCAGGTACTGAAGTATCAGCACTTCTAGGTCGTATGCCATCAGCGGTTGGTTATCAGCCAACACTAGCTGAAGAGATGGGTGTTCTTCAAGAACGTATTACATCAACTCAAACAGGTTCTATTACTTCTATCCAAGCGGTATACGTACCTGCGGATGACTTAACGGATCCATCACCAGCCACAACCTTCGCTCACTTAGACGCGACTGTTGTACTAAGCCGTGACATTGCTTCTCAAGGTATTTACCCAGCGGTAGATCCACTAGATTCAACCTCACGTCAGCTAGATCCATTAGTCATCGGTGAAGAGCACTATAACGTTGCTCGTGGTGTTCAGGAAGTTCTACAGCGCTATAAAGAGCTTAAAGACATCATCGCGATTCTAGGTATGGATGAGCTTTCAGAAGAAGATAAGATGGTTGTATACCGTGCGCGTAAGATCCAGCGCTTCTTATCACAGCCATTCCACGTTGCTGAAGTATTCACTGGTGCACCTGGTAAGTACGTATCATTACGTGACACCATTTCAAGCTTCCGTGATATCATCGAAGGCAAGTACGACGACTTACCTGAACAAGCATTCTACATGGTAGGTAGCATCGATGAAGCAGTGGCTAAAGCTGAGAAGTTAAAGTCTGCTGCCTAAGCAATTAGTGCTTAAGTAATCAGTAAATTTATTTAAATAATGAGTTAAAAACGGAGAGTCGCATGGCAACCTTACAGTGCCGAGTAGTCAGTGCTCGTGAAGAGATATATGCTGGTGAAATCAGTATGTTAATTGCGACGGGTAGTGAAGGTGAGCTAGGTATTCTAGCAGGACATACCCCGCTCATCACTCTATTAAAGCCGGGCTCAATGCGTATTCAAACACCAGATGGCAATGAAGAAGTAGTCTATGTCTCTGGTGGCGTTCTTGAGGTTCAGCCTAAGTTAGTCACTGTGCTTGCAGACACTGCCGTACGTGCCCACGACTTAGATGAAGCTAAGATTGTTGAAGCTCGTAAAAAAGCTGAGCAAATGCTGGTGAACCAATCGCAAACATTGCAAACCAATGCTGCCTTGGCATCACTTGCAGAATCTGTTGCACAGTTAGAGACACTGAAAAAGTACCGTAACCGTGCTTAAGTCGATAACACAAAAGTGTTAAATAGATACTGTTGAGCATGAAGTCTCAGCAATTTTAAATAAACAATAAAAAACAGCCTTACTCTAGGCTGTTTTTTTTGTTTAGAATTTCATATCATAAACATACTAATTACATTTAGTCTGAAAATTATATATACTGGGGGCGCACGGTTGTTTTAATATCAATAATTGAGCCTACATTAAGATAACCTATGATGACCACGGTTAAGATTTTAACTTTTTTAAGGAAATAATAATGTCTAATACTGAAGAAGAACAAACCCCACGAATTCTGATTGTTGAAGACGATGAACGTCTGGCGATGTTGACTCAGGATTACTTGGTTAAAAATGGTATGGATGTTGCTATAGAAACTGATGGTAACCGTGCTATTCGCCGTATCATTAATGAGCAACCAGATTTAGTTGTGTTAGATGTAATGTTACCTGGTAGTGATGGCTTAACGGTTTGTCGTGAAGTTCGTCCACACTATCATAGCCCAATCTTAATGCTAACTGCCCGTACCGAAGATATGGACCAAGTATTGGGTCTAGAGATGGGTGCAGATGATTATGTTGCTAAGCCTGCACAGCCACGTGTGTTATTAGCGCGTATCCGTGCCTTATTGCGCCGTTCTGAAAATGCACCATCTGAAGAGGTGCAACAGCGCCTAGAGTTTGGTGAACTGATTATTGATAACGGTGGCCGTTCAGTAACTCTAAATGGCGAGCTAGTTGACTTTACCAGTGCCGAGTATGACCTATTGTGGTTATTAGCCTCTAATGCTGGTCGTATTCTGTCACGTGAAGATATTTTCGAGCGTCTACGTGGTATTGAATATGATGGTCAAGACCGTTCGATTGACGTGCGTATTTCACGTATTCGTCCGAAGATTGGTGATGATCCAGAAAATCCAAAACGTATTAAAACCGTTCGCAGTAAAGGCTACTTATTCGTAAAAGAGGGTAGTTAAGCCCGAGCTGGAACCTAATGTACGCACAATCTATGATGGCTATGGTGTTATAAGTTATTTTTTAGATTGTTTGTGTTACAGAATAAGAAAGCCAGCTATGTAGCTGGCTTTTTTAAGTTAAAATGAAACTACTAAAAAAACGACTAAAAAAAGAAGTGTAATAAGCTGCCATATGCCAATCTTTTCATCCTTAAAACACAGTATCTTTTTGCGTATTTATGCTGGGCTGTTATTGGTCTGTTTGTTTGTGGCCATGTTTGCGCAATTATTAGTAGATACCATTAATAAAGAACGCATCCAAGCCTACCGCGAAAACGTCGCAACTGGGGCGTTATACCTTATTGGATCAGGGTTGCAGCAGCAGGCGTCTGAAACACAGCGTGAGTATTGGCTAAATGACATTAGCCAATTATTCGGTAATAGTTTTAGTATTGAGCCAGCCTCAGAAATCGACTTCAAAGCCAGTGAACTTAAGCGCTTAGAAGAAGAAAAAACGGTGGTGCGTTATGTTGCACAGCCCGCGCATGCCGATATCTTTCATCCTATCGAAGGTGAAGATAATGTCATTACTGTGCGTATCAGTAAAGTCACAGAGCAGCAAGTACGAGCGATGGCAGTGCTGTTACTCAACGATTTATCATATTATAAGGGGTTGCAAGCCAAGCGCGAGCGCCTGACTGAAATATCGGATAAATTTGCGTTCCCGCTGAGCATCGAAACCATTGAGCAGATGGAGTTAGATGACGACCAGATGCGCCGTTTAGAGCGTGATGAAGTGGTGATGCTATTCCGTGACAGTACCCGCACCGACGATTCTTCCATTAAGATTATTGCGCCATCTGAGCTAGAAGGCATGGTAGTGGTGATTGGTCCTGTCAGCCTGTTTAAGTGGTTCCCATTTAACCTAATTATTAGTGTGGTACTGATCAGTATGTTCCTGATTAGTTTGGGCGTCTATGCCTTAATTTTCCCACTAGAGCGTAAGCTACAGCTGATTCAGTCCGGTGTTAATGAGGTAGGCGAGGGTAACCTAGATACTCGAGTGCAAGTCGTTGGTCAAGATGAGATTGCGCGTTTGGCAGCGACCTTTAACGCCATGACTGAGCACATTAAGCGCTTGATTGAATCACAACGTGAGCTTACTCGAGCGGTATCACATGAGCTTAGAACGCCAGTTGCGCGTATTCGCTTTGCGGTAGATATGTTAGCTGATACCGATGATGAAGAATCACGTCAAATGCAGCGCGACTACATTGACGAGGACATCGAGTCACTCAACAGTCTCATTGATGAGATTTTGACTTACGCTAAGCTTGAAGAGGGCTCACCTAAGCTTGATCTTGAGCCAGTGAATCTGCGTGAATTGGTCGAGCAAATTGTGCGTGAAACCAATGCGTTAGGTAAGCCTATTGAAGTGATTGGTAATCCGCCGTCTGCCAAAGTTACTGCCGTTGCCGATAGACGCTACTTGCACCGTGTGGTTCAGAACTTGGCGGGTAATGCGCTGCGTTATGCCGAAACTAAGATTATCATCAGCGCTGGTGTACACAAGGGTGATGCCTTTGTCAGTGTTGAAGATGATGGTCACGGTATTCCTGAGGAAGACAGAGATAAAGTATTCGTACCTTTCGCACGCTTAGATGACAGCCGTACCAGAGCCTCAGGTGGTTATGGTCTGGGTCTGTCGATTGTGTCGCGTATTGCTTTCTGGTTTAACGGTAAAATGTCAGTCGATGAAAGCCCAGAGTTGGGCGGGGCACGCTTTATTATGCGTTGGCCAGTACGTCCGTTGACCCAGACTATCGCTGCCGATCAGTTGACGCAAGAGAAGGGCGAGCGCAAGATTATTGCTGATGATAAATAGTTAGTATGAGTAGTTAATTTTTAGGCTTATCGTTTTTTAAACATAGCTACATTTAAATCAAAAAAGCCAGAGCGTTTAATCGTCTCTGGCTTTTTTTATGGTTACTGACTGTGTTACTTATCAGCAGGTTGTGATTAACGCTTTGGTTGATCGTCCTGTTCATTCAGATGCTGTTCAGCTTGTGAAGCCTCATAATTAACGTCTGAGCTATTGTCTTCAGCATCAAAGCTATCATCTTCACTCAATGGCTTTAATTCCTGATCAGTGTCATCAGCGATATCGGCATCAGTCTCTTTTTCTGTAGGATCGACCGGTTCTGGAAGCGCTTGTTGTTTTTTCTCATCCTCTGATTCCTCTGGCAGGGTTTCAGACAACAGTGGAATACGCACGCATACTTGCAGTCCGCCCTCAGGATGGTTGATGGCTTCAACGGTACCGTGGTGCAGTGCTGTGATGCGCTGTACGATGGCTAGACCTAGACCACTACCTTGGGTAGTACGTGCCGACTCACCACGCTCAAACGGCTGCATAATGCGTTCTAGATGGTCATCTGCCACACCAGGACCACAGTCACGCACACAGATAATAAGCTGCTCTTTAGCGTTACGTACCATGCCTGGGGTAGAGACGGTGCTTTCCTCATCTTGATCGTGATTTTCATGAGCATTAAACGTCGGGTTAATGGTAGCGGTCAGATAAATTGGCGGCTTACCATAGCGCTGAGCGTTCACAATAAGGTTAATAATCAAACGCTTAATCGATAAAGGACGCACGGCGACTTTACGCAGACCTTCAGACTGATAAATGAATTCTAGCGGCGCAAACTGCACCATGACTTCGTTAAAGATACTATCAAGATCAGTGAGACTGACTGCTTCATCTGAGCCATCCTTCATAAATGAGATAAATTGTTCTAAAATGGCATCCATATCTTCGATGTCATAAATGAGACCCTCGCGGAAAAACTCGTCTGGTAGCATTTCTGCAGTCAAACGCATGCGGGTTAATGGCGTGCGCAGATCGTGTGAAATACCAGCAAGCATGATGGTACGCTCTTTTTGTGCTTGGCTTAACGTGGTAAACAGACGGTTAAACGCCATGTTAACCCGGCGAATTTCGGTGGTACCGGTTTTGGTTGGCAAGCTGGTTGCTGTGCCAAGGCGCATGTAGTTAGTCGCGGCTTGTTGTAGCTTACGCAGGGGTCGATTTAATTGACGTACCAGTAGTAAAATGGTAATTAATGTAAATAATGGGATGCCCAATATGAAGAAAGCGAAGGTGCTTGGACTGTATTGTGCATAAAATATAACAGGTTCACGTATCCAAAACTCTGGAGATGCTGTATCCTGAACCCAGAGCTGGGGTGTTGGTTTGAATTTAAAGTAGACCACACTCTCGCGACCGAGCTGCTGACTGATTTCTTTCTGAATAACATCGGTAAAGAATTCAGCCACAGCTTTATCTGAAACATCAGGAAACTCATTTGGATCATCAACGACCACGATATGGTTATTAGTGAGAATCCAATCGCTGACTTCCTCGTTGTCTGCCCAGTGTTCGCGGGTTGCTGTCACTAGTTTTAACTCAGTGGTTAAGTAACGCGCGTGGTTTTTTAACTCGGGTAGATACAAACTTCGCCAGAAAAACCAAATAGAGACAACCACGCTAATACTGACCATTAGCATCACTGCTATGGTAGTTTGCCAAGTGTTGGATCTGGGTTTTAAACTGAGCCGAGATAAAAAAGAACGAGATGAAGAGTTAGTCATTGGCAAAATCGCTTTATTATTTATGTCTATGTGGTAAAAGATTTAACGAGAGTTAATAATTTTATTAACTTTAAGGTTTCCAAGTCAGTAGTATTCTGATATAATTATGCCCTTTTTGGTATACCTACGGAAGAGAGAACTCAAATGGTTGTTATTCGTTTAGCACGGGGCGGTGCCAAAAAACGCCCATTCTATCAAGTTGTTGTAGCAGATCAACGTCGTTCACGCGATGGCCGTTACATCGAAAATCTAGGTTTTTATAACCCATTAGCGAAAGGTCAAGAAGTTGAACTTCGCTTAGATATGGAAGCTTATAATGCTTGGATCGAAAAAGGTGCACAGCCTTCAGATCGCGTTAAAGCACTAGCAAAAGGGTACAAGCCTGCAACTGAAGAAGCTTAAGACATATTTGTATTGTAATCGGTCTTCTGTTTAGATAGTACCGCATCGCAATACAGTTTTGAGTAATTCTTTTTTAATAAATATTGTGAATGCTTACATTCATAATGATTATCGTTGCTGAGTAAGTCTTATGACAACCCCAAACGCTGACAGTCTTATGCAAATAGGACAGCTAAAAAAACCATACGGCATTAAAGGCTGGTTATGGGTTTTTAGTGAAACTGAGGAGCGAGAAGCTATTTTTAGTTACTCACCTTGGTGGATGAAAACGGCAACAGGCTTTAAGCCTTTGACCGTCGTCAACTGGAGAAAGCAAGGATCTGGTATCGTGGCTCAGTTTGAGCAGATTCCTGATCGTAACGTTGCTGAAACCATGAATGGCGTGAGCATTTGGATTGACAAAGGCAGCTTACCTGCCACTGAAGAAGACGAGTATTACTGGTCCGATTTGGTTGGCCTAAGTGTGATTAACAAGCAACAGGAATGTCTAGGTCGCGTCAAAGAGCTGTTCGAAACCGGTGCCCATCCTATTATGAAGGTAGTACCGACTAGTGACAGTATCGATGATGAGCCACGACTCATTCCTTGGCATAAACAAACGGTCGGCGAAGTCGATTTGACTGCAGGACAGATGATTGTTGATTGGGAACGAGATTTTTAAGCCAACAACATAAGTTGATAATTTAGGTTAAAGCTTAATAATTAGTGTTCTAAATGTTCAATTAACTGCCTATTTTTTGACCCATTCATAAGATGGAGGTGACCTAATGTACTTTTCTGTCATCACCATTTTGCCAGAAATGTTTAGCGCTATTAGTGACTATGGTATTACTGGTAGAGCGGTTCAAAATAAGCAAGTAGTCATCGACTGTATAAATCCACGTGATTTTACGACTGATAATTATCGCCGTATAGATGAGCGCCCCTTTGGTGGCGGTCCCGGTATGGTGATGATGGCTGAGCCTTTGGCAAAAGCCATTAAATTTGCTAAGTCGCAAGCCAGTAAACATGGCTGCCGTACGCAAGCAGAACATTGTCCTGTAGTCTATTTATCCCCGCAAGGTGATAAGTTAGATGAAGAGACAGTGATTTCGTTGCGTGATTATGATGCCATGATCTTACTATGTGGTCGTTATGAAGGCATCGACGAGCGACTTTTGCAGCGTTATGTTGATATGGAAATCTCGATTGGAGATTTTGTATTAACCGGAGGTGAGCTACCTGCGATGGTGCTAATGGACAGTGTGATTCGGCGATTACCCGATGTGATGGGTGATGCAAAATCTGCTGAGCAAGACTCCTTTGTTGAAGGATTGCTTGATTGTCCACACTATACCAAGCCTCATGAATTTGAAGGTTTGGCGGTGCCAGAAGTTTTGTTATCTGGACATCATGCCAATATCGCAATGTGGCGCTTTACACAACAAGTCAATCGCACCAAACAAAGGCGACCTGACTTGTGGCAACAATTTACGCCAAACCCAGAGCAAGCCCGCTTGCTCAAAAAAGTGAACAAAAAGTAAAGGATGTATCCTAAAAGAGAAGGCCGATAGACCTTTTCTGGTTATAGTCTTTATTTTGACAGTCGCTTTAAAGCTTTTTCTTATTCCTGTTTCCATCTTTTGACTCTGACGGAGCAAAAGAGGTAATTATTATAAACGGGTGGTACGCGCCTTAGCCTATGCCATCCCATGTGAGGAGCAATCTCATGAGTAATGTACACCCATTAGTACAAGCAGTTGAAAATTCTCAACTATTAGAGCGTCCAAACTTCTCTACTGGTGATACGCTAGTGGTTCAAGTAAAAGTTCGTGAAGGTGAGCGTGAGCGTCTTCAGGCTTTTGAAGGTGTGGTTATCGCTAAGCGTAACCGTGGTTTGAATTCATCTTTCACCGTTCGTAAAATCTCAAGCGGTATCGGTGTTGAGCGTGCATTCCAGCTACATTCACCAATCATCCACAGCATTGAAGTGAAACGCCGTGGTGCCGTACGTCGTGCGAAACTTTACTACTTACGTGAGCGTTCAGGTAAATCTGCACGTATTCGTGAGAAGCTGTCTCTACGCCGTGAAGGTGTTCAGAGCAAAACTGATGCTGGCGTTCCAGACGCAACTGAAACAGCACCAGGTATTTAATTGAGTCGGTCTATTAAGACCTGACTATACTAGCTATCTGAACTAGTTATCTGAGTTAACAAAGCATTAAAGATAAGCGTTAAAATAGCAGATAACAAAAAACCTTCAGTCCAAATTGGGCTGGGGGTTTTTTTTGTATTTTATTCCAATAAATCAGTGTTTTAGTCTTAATTTCTACTCGTATTTTTTGTAAAGTTGGCTTACAATAAGGTAACAAGTGTACTGAATTGACACAACCTCCAATTCCAATCAGGGATGAAACTACCGTATAAGGAGATATTATGAATAAGGACTCAGGGCAGGCCTTTAACGACGATGTCACGCCTATCTCAGGCACTTATAAAGAACTCCATAAACCCAGCTCTAGCTTTGAAAGCCGTGATGCCTATCTGAATCATGAGCTTCAAATCATGCAGCCGAAGCGCTGGCGTCCCAACCTTCCTTTTCGCGACTACAATTTTGAATTTGAAGATACCATTCCTGCCTTAGCAGCGACGATTGGTAAAGTTGTGATGGTGGGGGCTATTGCAGCAACTTTCGCAGGTGCGCTAAATTTAGGTGATGCTTTCATCTTAGAAAACGTCCGTTATGAATTATTAATCGTGTCGTTTTTTGTTATTTTATTCTCTGGTTTCATTCTACCCACTGCGAACTTAGCAGGGACGCACGGTCCGCTTATTCCACTAATTCCGATTGTGGTATTAGCCGGAGGTCACCCAATGGCCTTTGGTTTATTAATTGGTCTATTTGGTTTAATACTGGCGATCAGTAAGGGTGGTAGTTTGCTCGCTAACTTGACCAGTAAAGGGGTGTGTGGGGGACTACTGCTGTACCTCGGGTTTATTGGAACCACTTCGCAAGTTTCTAAACTATTGGCATGGTCTGAAGATATCAATATGCCGCATATCGCGTTTATTGTTATTTTAGGCACCATCGTGTTGTATGCGATTCTAGAGAACTACCAAAAACGCTGGTTGGCAGTACCATTAAGCTGTTTCTTAGGTGGTTGTACCGCTTATCTGTTAGGCGCACCTTTTCATTTTGAAACTGGTCCAGGTATGCCAGAATTGAGCCCTATGTATTGGTGGGGTGAGAACACAGGTTGGATGCTAGGTTTGCCTAACCTTGAAAGCTTTATGGTTGTACTACCTTTTGCGGTACTGGCAGTTGCTATGTGGTCGCCTGATTTCTTAGGTCACCAGGTATTCCAAAAGATCAGTTATCCAAAGCGCACTGAGCGTGTGATCATGGACATTGACGATACTATGGCCAGTGCTTCAGTACGTCAGGTTGTCGGTTCTGTGCTAGGTGGCGCTAACTTTACCTCATCTTGGGGTACTTATATTGTACCGGCAGCTATTGCCAAGCGTCCGATTCCAGCTGGTGCGATTTTAACTGGTTTATTCTGTATCATTGCTGCAGTTTGGGGCTATCCAATGGACTTAGCTATTTGGGAGCCTGTGATGTGTGTGGCGTTAGTTGTGGGTGTATTTATTCCACTTCTAGAAGCGGGTATGGAAATGACACGTGAAGGTAAAACCACTCAGTCTGCTGCTATTGTTGTTTTCGCATCAGCTTTGGTTAATCCAGCCTTTGGTTGGTCATTGACCGTGTTACTTGATAATATGGGTCTGATTGGTTCTAAAGAGCGTAGTGCTGGCCTAAGCCGCATGAGCCGTTGGATTATTCCAGCCTTTATGTTCATCTTATTGACAGCGGTGATGGCAATGGTCGGTATGTTGCCAGGTATCCCAGCATTAATGTCGAGCTTTAGACATTAATAGGTCTACCTAGAGTTGCTCATATTGATTTCTCATTTTGAGTGACAGCACTCAGTTAGGCAGATATGCTGAAACCACATAAGTTATAGATAAAATAAAAAAGCTGGCCTTGGTGCCGGCTTTTTTTAATCCACTGCTAACTTGCTCAGCCAATTGCTTTAGCTCATTATGACAACATTACTTTACTGCTCACCAAGTAGTTGTTTGTGCAAAAGTTGCTTATAAGCACATCAGATATGAAATCAAGGACACCTATCATGAGAAGAATACTGGCCATAGCGCTGATTATTTTTGGCATGGCTGCCATTACTGGTGGCATTGTACTGTTATACACCCTAAAAACTGCCTAGAGCATGGTCGCTAATAGGTTTTATTTATAATCGACAGTATAGTGCTTTGAAGCGATACAGCCTTGCATCTGACTGTTGCTAATCTGTGTCACTGCTTGTAATAGCGGTGATGTCGCCCCATTAATAAGCATATACACCCATTTATTATTTGGTAAGCCATGGTTAATAAATCTGCATCAGCAGTTGATGATAAACAAGCCCGTCTTAAACATATGATTAAGCGTCTGCCAAATTTACCCGGCGTCTATAAAATGCTCGGTAAAAATGGCGACATTCTGTATGTGGGCAAAGCAAAGTCACTTAAGAGCCGAGTTAATAGTTATTTTGCAAAGACTATTGATCATCCCAAGACACGTGCACTGGTATCACGCATACACAATATCGACACCATTATTACCCGCGGCGAGACTGAAGCCTTGCTGCTTGAGCAAAACTTAATCAAGGAGCATCGTCCGCCTTATAACGTCTTGCTGCGTGATGATAAGTCCTATCTGTATGTCTTTATTTCTGCTGATAAGCCGTTTCCACGATTGGCTTATGGACGCGGTAAAGCCAAACATCAAAAGGGTAAGTTCTTTGGCCCTTATCCCTCTGCTTATGCGGCAAAAGAGACGCTGACCTTGATGCAAAAGATGTTTCAAATGCGTCAATGTACCAATACCTTTTTCCGTCAGCGCAAACGCCCTTGCTTAGAGTATCAAATCAAACGCTGCCGAGCGCCTTGCGTGGGCTTAGTGACGCCAGAAGAATATGCAGAAGATGTTAATAACACCATCCGCTTTTTAAAAGGTGAGTCGAGCGACATTCACCAAGTATTAATTAATAAGATGGAAGCTGCCGCTGAAGAGATGGCGTTTGAAAAAGCGGCGTTATATCGAGACCAACTGTCGATGCTGCGTGAAGTGCAATCGCGACAAGCGGTGTATACCGTTGCTGGTGAGGCTGACGTGATCTCTATAGCCAGTCAAGCAGGCATTACCTGTGTCAACGTATTGACTGTGCGTGGTGGACGGGTATTGGGTGGTAAGAACTACTTCCCTGACGTGGATAGCAGTGAACCACTAGCAGACAATCTATCGGCCTTTATTAGCTCGTTCTACTTTCAGGTCACGGATGACTTGCCACCAGAAATTATTATTAGCCATGAGCTACCGGATCAAGAAGCTTTGCAGCAAGCATTAATGACTCACTTTGACAGTAAAACAGTGATTAAGACTGTGGTGCGTGAGCATCGAGCAGAGTGGTTGGACTTGGCTAAATTAAATGCCAATAATGCGCTAAAAACCAAACTCGGTGATTATCTAGAGCTACATGCCAGATTTAGCGCCTTAAAAGAAGTACTTGAGCCGGTCAGCCAGAGTAATATCAGTACCATTGAGTGCTTTGATATCTCGCATACCATGGGTGAGGCGACCATTGCCAGTTGTGTGGTATTTGACCAAGGTGGGGCGCGCAAGCGTGATTACCGTCAATATGCGATTCATGGCGTGCAAGACGGTGATGATTATGCAGCGATGGCGCAAGCCTTGACCCGCCGCTATAAAAAGCATCCATTACCCGATATCTTACTGGTAGATGGCGGTAAAGGGCAGCTGAATATGGCCAAAGAGGTACTCACTGAACTGGGTATCTTAAATGAAACGCTGCTAATTGGTGTGGCCAAAGGCGAGGGTCGTAAAGCTGGGCTTGAGGTACTGCACTTTATTGAGCATGAGCCTTTAGACTTACCGATGGACTCAAAAGCGCTGCATTTAATTATGAATATCCGTGATGAAGCGCACCGCTTTGCGATTACCGCGCACCGTAAAAAGCGTGATAAGCGCCGCTCATCTTCGGTATTAGAAGCTATTCCAGGCCTAGGTGAGAAGCGTCGCCGTGATTTGCTGAATCACTTTGGTGGGTTACAGCAACTATTGGGTGCTTCTCAGCAAGAGCTAGAGGGTGTAAAAGGCATCGGTAAAGTCATGGCCAATACCATCTATAAGGTATTGCATGAATAAAGACCGGTATAGCTTACAAGCAGGATAAAATAGATAAACAAGATGCAAAATACAAAAAGTGCCACACAAGTGGCACTTTTTTAATATTAGCTGCTTTTATTTTAAACTTTTAAGCCCGTCTGTTTGGTTTTGGCTCGGCTTATTTGTTAGATTGTTCATTAAGGCGGCTATTAATCGCCTCACGCAACCAAGCTTTCAGGTCTTCAGACATACTACTCAATTGTTCACTTAGATAGTCATCAATACTACGCTCTAAACCTTTGATAAACTCAGCATCGACTTCACCTTGGCTCTGCTCAAAGGCAAAGGCAGGTGGCGCGGAGCTTGATACTGGGTTGGTTGAGACAGAGTTATCGTCTACTGTATCAACGGCAGTTGCAGGTGCCGGTTCAGTTTCAACCACACCGGCGTTACTTTCTTCCGTGTCTGTTTCGACATCAGCGCTATTATCGCTTTCGATATCACTTTCAATGCCATTTTCAGTTTCAACAGCGGTTTCATTATTTGATGACTCAAGCTCATCGATATCCACATCAAAGGTCTGTTCTGAATCCGCGTCGGCTAAAGCCATCGAAGCGTGGTCAGCATCTGCAGTATCAGATAGTGTTTGTGCTTCTTCAGCAGCTTGCTGTTCCGCCAGTGCCTGCTCTTCAGCCAGCGCTTGTCGTTCTGCTGCTAATTGGCTGTATAGCTCATCAAGATGAGCGTCTAAGTCGGGCACGCTAAACTGAAAATCTTGCAAGTCGGTTTCTACATCTAACAGACGAACGATGTCATCCAGCCTTTGTATTAATGCACTTTTAATTTCTGCAGGCGTATCAATCCAGCGCTGTGAGAATTGATGCGAGAAAGCAACTTGGGTCATCTAAAGGTGTCTCCGTGTCGGAATGAGTTGATACTGATGCGAATAGCTGACTAATAATGAGTAACTGGCTAATAATATAGTCTATTTATTGCAAAAGTACAAAGTACCACGATGAATAAAGGCGCAACAAGGTATTTATTATCACTGATTTATTGTAATCAGCGGTTTTAAAATACCTTTTGCGCCTATGTTATGCAATGTTGCTGTTGATTGATAATGGGGGAATGGTCTATTACTGCTGCCAACGCGCAAACAATAACGAGCCATTGGTACCGCCAAAGCCAAAGCTATTCGATAACGCATAGTTGAGGTCAGACACAGAACGCGCCTTATAAGGAACATAGTCTAAACGGCACTGCTCATCGACATTATCTAAATTAATGGTCGGCGGTATGATTTGCTCTTGCAGTGCCATCACCGTAAAGATGGCTTCTACTGCACCTGCGGCACCCAGTAAGTGACCCGTCATAGACTTAGTTGAGCTGACCAACGGCATTTGAGGGCACTGGCTAAATAAACCTTCAATGGCTTGCGACTCTGCAATATCACCGACAGGTGTACTGGTGCCATGCGCATTAACATAACCGACTTCACAAGCATCAATACCGGCATCATTAATAGCGGTTTGCATCGCTCGAGCGGCGCCATCACCATCGGTTGGTGGCGCTGTAATATGGTGCGCGTCATCACTCATGCCAAAGCCAACCAGCTCTGCTAAAATCGTCGCACCACGAGCTTTGGCGTGGGCCAAGCTTTCTAATACTAGGACGCCAGAGCCATCACCGAGAACAAAGCCGTCTCTGTCTTTATCAAAAGGTCGGCTGGCACGAGTAGGGTCATCATTGCGCGTAGACAGTGCGCCCATAGAGGCAAAACCGGCCATACCCAAGTTACTTGAGCCTTTCTCACTGCCGCCCGCTAGCATAACATCACAATCACCATAGGCAATCAAACGTGCTGCTAGACCAATGGCATGTGCTGCAGAGGTACAAGCTGTCGCAGTGGCTAAGTTAGGACCGCGTAAGCCATGCTTGATGGCTACCATACCTGAGGCCATATTGATAATAGAGCCAGGTAAGCAAAAAGGAGATACTCGGCGTGGGCCTTTTTGAGCCAAAGTATCACGGTTGTCTTCAATGGTTTGAATACCGCCAATACCTGAGCCAATGATGACACCAATGCGGTTTGGGTCGACATTTTCTACCAGTGCAGGCTCTGCAGATACGCCATCAATAAATCCGGCTTGCTTCAGTGCCATACTGGCTGCGGCTATACCATAATGCACAAACGTATCATAGCGGCGCGCTTCTTTGGTTGCCATATACTGGCTGGCATCAAAGCCTTCGATACTACCTGAGAACTGAGTACGGTAATCGGAGGCATCAAAGTGAGTAATGGGCTTGATACCACTTTCGCCATTGATAAGACGTTGCCAAGTAGTGGCGACATCCAATCCCAAAGGCGTGATCGCACCCATACCAGTAATGACCACACGCTGATGATCATCACGCTCGAAGTGTGCAGGCTTGGTTGGTGTGGTGCTGTTTTTGACGTTTGATACGGGCTGACTCATGATGTTACTGCCTTATAACTTAGTCTTAATGCTAATGTAGTCCTAGTTTTATTATCTAGTTTTGTTGTTATGGTCATGCAGGTGTTACTACTAAATCGGTAGCGCTATGGTTGATAACGCTACTTTCTATTGTTAAAACACTGTTCAAAACATTTTATTGTTCAAAGCACTTTATTATTAACGATACTTTTTTCTAACGATATTTTATCTTTCTAACAACGGTTTACTTCTCGCCATACACTTTTAAGTCGTTAGCAAACGCACAGCGCTTCATATGTGCTGATTGAATCACTGCATCGCGCTCACCATATAAGCGAGATAGCTTAGCATCTCGTGCGTTGTTGTTATTGCTACGGCCTAGACCAACGTTAATATTAGGTGAAATGCCCCAACGACCAGCTGAGATACCCACGCCAACACCAGTGGTGGTAATACCTGATGACGCCTTGCCTTGTTCATTGGCAATATAGTTGTTCAAGCGGTTGTACTCTTGCGACAAGCCAGAGCAGTCATAGCTTTGATAGTTACTTGGCGGAATGTACTGAGGCGTAACGTTACCTGTGCTGGCACAGCCTGACATAAACAGTAAGCCGCCTAAAGCTAAGCTGGTCATTGACACTGATTTTAAATTAAGTTTTGACATAAAAATTCTCGTATTGTTTGTTTTAAATTTGCGGTTTATCTAAACGACTGGTTGTCTAAAACAGACTGTCTAAATAAGTCGTAGCCTATTGATTATAACGTTTTATTATTAAACTTATATATTAAGTTAATATATAAAACCTATATAAAGTTAGCTGGTTTGACCACGGCCAAGACCAATATACCAAAATAGGCAATCGCAGCGATAAACACACCTGCCTTCACTTGCGCTGGTGTTGCCGTCGCTCTAAATGCTTTAATACTAGCACTTATTGCCGCTAGGAGTAATATAATTTTGGCCATTACCCACTGTAGTGGGGCGTTGGTCGACAACAGCGGCATGACGGTCAATGCACCAGAAACAATCAAAAAGGTGTACACAATATGGGTCGCTATTTTTAACTTTTTACTGAAACCGGCGGTTCCAGATAAAGCCAAATAAGCCTGCCATACAAACAATATAAGCGTGATTAACACCATAAGTAGGTGAAAGTGTTTCATAAGCTTCCCAGGTAGGTTTGGTTGTACTCAATGCAAGCAGCGTTTATCCACGCTTGCCTATTGCTGAGGTTCAAATGCTAAAAGTTTAGATGCTGAGGCCAAGATGCAACCGTTAAGGTTTGTTTTGCCCCGCACACTGTGGACTGGCAGGCACACCTTGATTATCTTGTTGCAACTGCTGCCATTCTTCTGGCGTATAGGCATGAATCGCAAGCGCGTGAATGGTGCCACCTTGAGCAGTCATAAGCTCATTAGTCAGTTGATAAATCAGCTGATGTCTTGCCACTAGACGCTTACCAGTAAAGGCATCACTCACCACGGTTAGCTTAAAGTGGCTTTCTTTACCCTCAAAATAGCCGGCATGATTCATCGACTCATTGATCAGCTCAATATGCTCAGGCTCAAGCGTCTGCATGCGCTCAATCACTTCATTATATACTTGCAAAATCAGACTCCAAAATGAATACCAAATTAATATAAGATAAATAATTAACTATGATATCAGTTAATGGCTTATTTACTCTAGTATCCGAATGCAACAGAAGTCAGCCTATCCTCATATCTAAATGCCAAACCTAAACTCTAAACCTAAATTTAAACTCCAAACCTAAACCTAAATGTTGCTAAACCCAAACTAATCTAAGTTCAGCAATTAGAAACTCAACTATCAAAAATCATCTTAAATTCCCCAAACCTGGAATCGGGGTATTTAAGCAATCTTAGTTTCAGTGAACAAGTGTAAACGATTTATTCCAAAAATAAAAGCACATGATAAAGATTGGCTGCTATAAATTGAGTAAAAAGGCATAAAAAAACAGCCAGTGCTTAAGCGACTGGCTGTTGGTTTCTACAATACACATACGATAAGAGCTATCGTAAGCGTTGCTCTACTATATTAGCAATTAGCATTAGCTATTCTTATAGTAAGGCATCACGCTAGGGATAAGTGATCTTAAAGTATTGATACGTGTGGTGCTTGATGGGTGAGTGCTTAAGAATTGTGGTGGCGCACCTTGGCTAGCTTTACTCATTTTCTCCCATAGAGTTACTGCAGCGTTTGGATCGTAACCCGCTTTCGCCATTAATACTAAACCAATTTTATCTGCTTCAGACTCTTGAGTACGACTGTTAGGCAAGTTAATACCTAAGTCACTGACAATAGATGCTGCTTGGGCTTGACCTTGAGACAGACCAAATACGCTGGCTGCCACACCTAAGCCAACCTGAGTTAGCTGCTGGCTAGAGGCTTTTTCACGTGAGTGCTCACGAATAGCGTGCGCCATTTCATGACCCATAATCGCTGCAATCTCAGCATCGGTTAGCTGTAGATTATTAACAATACCGGTATAGAACATAATTTTACCACCGGGTAATACGAAAGCATTCATTTCATTAGACTTAATAGTATGAACTTCCCAATTCCATTTGGTGGCATCAGCACGATATAATCCGACTTGCTGAATTAAGTTACGTGAAATGCGATTTAAACGGGCGCTTAGTGCTGGGTCGGTATCTAATATACGTTTTCGCTGGGCATCCTGTATCAACTCGTTGTAACCCTGAGTAGCTGCCTGCATGATTTGCTCATTTGATACCAGTAGCAGCTGCTGTCTTTCACTACCTAACACACCTGAGTTAGTAGTAGAGCTGCAGCCGGTTAAGGCCATCACTGACAATGATGCAGCTAAGGTACTTCGAATTAAAAATTTCTTCATAACGGTCCTCGTTAGTAGGGGGCGTAAAATATTTATCTATCATCCAAGATAAAGCGACTTAAAAATAAAATCAAATATAAAGTTTGACAAGTACAAAATCACGACAAGCATAGGGCTTAATGGAAATTAATCTTAGCGAATCTTCAATAATAAAACAGCTGTAAATTGTAAAGTTAACTTAGTTTTGTTGCTGAAGCTTGTTGAGGTGGTGCTATTAGGCTTATTTTAAGCACATTTTTCTGTTGTTTTTTCTGGTTTTGAGCCGCCAATCAATAAAAATTAACTATCCGTGCAAAAAAGTGTTGACAGAATTCAAATATAATCTATAATAGCCAACCTATCGAGACGCACTATCGATTTTAAAGTTAAACGAGTCTCTTTAATTGCTTAAGCGGGAATAGCTCAGCTGGTAGAGCACGACCTTGCCAAGGTCGGGGTCGCGAGTTCGAATCTCGTTTCCCGCTCCAAATTCGCTTTTACATTGATTTATTTTATCCATGTAAAGCAAATGCTGTAAATCAGCATATTGACAGCGTATTAATTTCATTTATAATACCTGTCTTAGCTAAAGATAAATAGCGCAATCTACACCCTAAGCGGGAATAGCTCAGCTGGTAGAGCACGACCTTGCCAAGGTCGGGGTCGCGAGTTCGAATCTCGTTTCCCGCTCCAAATTCGCTCTTAGAGCAACCTAGATCTAAAAGAAGCCTCACTGTCATAGTGGGGCTTTTTTTATGTCTGCGATTTAACAAACTTGTTCTGTATCTAACAGTCTGATGCTTACAATCTAATCGAGCAGGCCGTTTCAAGTAGGGTCAAAACTTAGTCAGAAATAATTATTTAACATTAGCTTAATGCTCAAGCAATATTGTTAAGTTTCTCAAAACCCTGTTTTTATTTAGTAGCGGTTTATAGTTAAAATACTAAAAAAAACAGGGTTTTAATACTGGTTATTTATAATAACCTTATCTATAATAAGGATATTGTGGTTTTTTGAAAGCCTTAATCTATAAGGCGTCATTAGGTATGGGTCTAATTGCCATACTGACATACTCTTACCCATCGTTAGTCATTTATGTCATATCAACTGCATTGACTTCGACAAAAAATCACCATCAAATATTTCTGTAATACTCTTTAGTTGTCCTAATTAAAATAGCTTGTAGTTAATAATCTAGTAGCAACAACTTAGCAATAAACCTGATATCTGTACTTTTGAACCCAGTAATATCAAAACCAATAAGTCCGACTGTCGCAAATAGGCGATAGCACCTAACAACAACTGGTTAATACTTTGATAAATCGTTGCTAATAGATTGTTAATAATAAGCTCAGACATTGATCTAATCCTTGATATAACTGCTGATTCAAGTGCGTATTCATACCTTCTAATTATTTATACTTTCTAGTATGGGTCTAACGGATATCAATGGTTAGCTATCAACGGATTCATTCAAATATTTATCATTAAAAATGAAGGGGTAACGTATGCAAACTAAGGAACAACCTATCAAGCGTCAATGGTTAACAGCGCTGGTTATGTCTTTTATTGCCCTGCCAATCATCGCTTTATTATTTATTTGTGCGTATGGCTTTATTGTTTGGTTTGGCCAAATGCTATTTTGGGGTCCGCCAACCTAATAGCCGCTAATCTAACAGTATCTACTAACTAATAACTATCACCTGATACGCATAAAACTACGCTAATTATTTAAATTCTCGACCTTGATACGATATAACTGGCAAGGAATTATCATGAACGCAATTAAACGCCTATTTAGCTGGCTGCGTCGGCTTATATTTCAACCGTCAACCAAAATTGGTTTGGGCCTATTGATCATTATCGGTTTTGCCGGTGGTGTTTGGTTTTGGGCCGGGTTTAATGCCGGTGTAGATGCCACCAACAGTGAAGAATTTTGTTTGTCTTGTCACACCATGAAAGACAATATGCTGCCAGAGCTACAAAAAACCGTGCATTGGCAGAACCGTACCGGTGTTCGTGCCGAGTGTCAGGACTGTCACGTACCGCATGATTTCACTGATAAAGTAGCGCGTAAGATGCAAGCGTCGCGTGAGGTGTTGTCACATGTGATGGGCGATATTGGTACGCGTGAGAAGTTTTTGGCACACCGTGGGGTGCTAGCTCAACGTGAATGGGCGCGTTTTAAAGCCAATAATTCAAAAGAATGTCGTAACTGTCACGACTATGACAGTATGGACTTCAGCAAAATGCGTGTGACCTCACAGATGATTATGCGTAGTGCGGCAGAACGTGATGCCAGCTGTGTCGATTGTCACAAAGGTATTGCGCATGAATTGCCAGAGATGGAAGGTATGCACAACCCAGCCTTTGATTCATTGGTTTCAGAAGCAGGCAGCACTAAGATTAATGTCGGCGAAACTTACTATAATGTTGTGCCACAGCCATTATATTTAGATTCTGGTAAATCAAAACAAGTGGGTATTATTGAAGTAGCCGCACCAGCAAAAGTGATTGCCCATGAAAACGGGATGACTCAGATTGAGCTGGATATGTGGCGTAAGAATAAAGGCTTCGGCCGTGTTTGGTATACCCATTTCGGTTTGAATATTGTTGATGCCATTATTGATAAAGAGCTGTCACGTGATGAAAGCATTGTCACTGTTAAAGAGTCCAAAGAAGACCCAATGACAGGACTTGAGTGGCAGAACGTGAGTGGTCAGTTCTGGGTAGAAGATGGTCTATTGATGGACAGTCTTGAGACTGCTTGGGATATCGCGGGTCAGACCTATGATGACAACTGTAGTGTGTGTCACCGTCAGCCAGATCCAGCTGGACATGATGCCAACCAGTGGCCTGGTCTATGGAGTGGTATGGTTGGATTTACCAACTTAGATGATGACACCGGCGGCTTGGTATTGAAGTATTTACAGTTAAATTCATCTGACTTCGCATCAAGCTCACACGGAGCAGGTTCGCTAGAGAACACCATTCAAATGGCCAGACCTTAATGCATTGCCGCAATAAGCATCAAAATATTAGAGGTAAGTTATGAAAACGATAAATCGTAGGGGCTTCTTAAAATCACTGGCGGCTTTGTCTGGCTCAGCGGTATTACCGATGCCACTACTTGCAGACGACAGTGTCTTAACCAAAGCAACCGGTGGTGAGCAACAAGACTGGAGCGGTTGGAAAATGTCTGGCGCGCACTGGGGTGCGTTCCGAGCCAAAGTTGAGGCCGATAAGCTGGTTGAAATCAAACCGTTCGAGTTTGACCAGTATCCGACTAAGATTCTAGATGGTGTGCCAGGGATTATTTATAGTCCGTCACGGGTTCGCTATCCGATGATTCGTGTCGATTGGTACAAAAACCGTCAAAACAGTGATACCTCGCAACGTGGTGATAACCGCTTTGTGCGTGTCAGCTGGGATGAAGCATTAGATATTTTGTACGAAGAGCTTGAGCGCATCCAAAAGGATTACGGTCCTTGGGCACTGCACACCGCCAACGTCGGCTGGCGCTCGGTAGGTAATATTCACAGTTGTGGTAACCACATGCTACGTGCGGTGGGTATGCATGGCAACAGTGTCGGTACTGCCGGTGACTACTCAACTGGTGCTGGTCAGATGATTTTGCCGTATATCTTGGGTTCAACCGAAGTATATTCGCAAGGCACGTCTTGGCCGCTAATTTTAGAAAACTCAAAGCTGATTATTTTCTGGGCCAATGACCCGATCAAAAACCTACAAGTGGGCTGGAACACAGAGACCCACGAAGCGTATGAATACTACGAAATCTTACGCGATAAGGTCAGAAATAAAGAAATCGAAGTCATCTGTATTGACCCGGTAAAAAGCAAAACTCAAAATTACTTAGAATGTGAGCATCAGTTTGTTAACCCAATGACTGATGTGGCGTTTATGCTGGGTCTGGCGCACACCTTAATCACTGAAGACTTGTATGATAAAGAATTCATTGATATGTATGCGCTTGGGTTAGATGAATTTATTCCTTACTTGATGGGTAAAACCGAAGATAAGGTCGAAAAAACACCAGAATGGGCGGCGAAAATCTGTGGCGTCAGTGCCGACAGAATCCGTGAGCTGGCACGTAAAATGGCCAGCAACCGCACTCAGTTGTGTTTTGGTTGGGCGATTCAGCGTCAGCAGCATGGTGAGCAGCCTTATTGGATGGGTGCGATTATCGCTACCTTATTGGGTCAAATCGGTCTGCCAGGCGGTGGTATCAGTTACTCGCATCACTACAGCTCGGTTGGGGTTCCAACTTCAGGTGCGTCGATGCCAGGCGCTTTCCCATTGAACTTGGATACCGGTCGTAAGCCAAAATATGACAACAGCGATTACAACGGTTATAGCTCGGTTATTCCTGTTGCACGTATGGTAGATTGTTTGCTTGAGCCTGGTAAAAAGATTAACTTTAATGGTCATGAGGTTACCTTGCCGCCATTGAAGATGGGTATCTTTACCGGTAGTAACCAGTGGCACCGTCACCAAGATCGCAACCGCATGAAAAAAGGCTATCGCAATATGGAGACGGTGGTAGCGGTTGATTACAACTGGACCGCGACTTGCCGCTTTGCTGATATCGTATTGCCAGCCTGTACGCCTTATGAGCGCAATGACATTGATGCTTACGGCTCGTATAGTAACCGTGGTGTGATTGCGATGCACAAGCTGATTGACCCGTTATATCACTCTAAGTCGGACTTCGATATCTGGTATGAATTTACCAAGCGTATGGGTCGTGAGTTAGAGTACAGCCGCGCCATGAATGAAATGCAGTGGATTGAGCAGATTTATGAAGACTGCCGCGCTGAGAACCTGAAAAAAGACTTCTTTATGCCTGAGTTTAAAGACTTCTGGGAAAAAGGCTATGTGCTATTCCCTGAAGGCGATCCTTGGGTACGTCACGCTGACTTCCGTGAAGATCCAGAGGTGAATGCGTTAGGCACGCCATCCGGCTTTATTGAAATCAGTAGCCGTAAAATCGCTAGCTTTGGCTATGAAGACTGTAAAGGTCATCCGATTTGGATGGAAAAAACAGAACGTTCGCATGGCGGTCCAGGCTCAGACAAGTATCCGTTATGGTTACAGTCTGTGCATCCAGACACCCGTTTGCACTCACAAACTTGTGAGTCTGAAGAGCGCCGCGCCACTTATACCGTTCAAGACCGTGAGCCATGCTATATTGGTCCTGAAGACGCCAAAGCTCGTGGCATTCAAGATGGCGACTTGGTTCGCGTCTTTAATGACCGTGGCCAGTTATTGGCAGGCGCGGTGATATCGGACAACTTCCCACCAGGGATTATCCGCATCCAAGAGGGTGCTTGGTATGGTCCGACTGGCCCTGAAATCGGTGCTATTGACACCTATGGTGACCCCAATACCTTGACCTTAGACATTGGTACTTCTATGTTGGCTCAAGGCCCAAGTGCTAATACTTGCTTGGTTGAGATTGAGAAGTTTACCGGTAAAGCACCGGCAGTGACTTCGTTTGGTGGTCCAACTTACGTCAATCCAGACGGTACACCAGCGCCAGAAACCAAGGGTTAATGGTTAGCTAGTACTAGTATCCAAGTAACTAAGTGTCATTGGAATCAGAGGTTAACATTGCCGGTAAATAAAAACAGATTAGTTGTTTATTTAGTGTGTTAACGCTCTGATTGATAGGCTAATTTTTATAACTGTTATGATTTAAATATAGGGCTTTGTTGTTTAGCAAGGTCCTTTTTTATTCAAAGCTCAGTTAATTAAAGAAACGCTAGCCCAGATTGTATAATGAGCAAACCGTGAACATAACAATAATAGGGACTCCCTAATGACAGCTAAAACAACGTCTTCTTCAAGCAATACAACAAGCAGCACAACAAACAACGAAACGCTGGTTAATAACAATACTCAACAAAGCTTAAGCTCAGATCAATTGGACAATCAGGATATCCAGTGGCAAGCAGTGAATGAGGGGCGTGCTGCGATATATCGCTGGTTTGCAGATATGTTTGCCCGTGAATTAACGCCGGCTAATCTAGAGCAACTAAATAACCATTATCAGGCGATGCATCAGGCATTCTCAGGTATGGGCCTTGCTGAGCAAAGTGTGCGCTTGCAGCAGGCGTTAAGTCATCTCAGTGTGATTGTTCAGTCTGATCGGGCATTAGAGTTGGCTGCAGATTTTGCACAAATATTCTTATTAAGCGGTCAAGACAGTGCACCGCCTTATGCCTCTTATTACATTGAAGCTGACAAAATGCTCTATGGTAAACCGGCGCAACAAATGGCTCAGTTTTTAAAAAGTCATCAGCTTGATTTGCATCCCGATTTTCGTGAGCCAAAAGATCATATCAGCGTCTATTTGCAAGTGATGGCGGTATGGATTAATGCCAGTATGGAGCAGCCCGGAACTGTAGAAGAGCAGCAGACCAGTATTGCACATCGCCAAGGTGAGTTTTTAGACAGTGCGTTGTTAAATTGGCTACCTAAGTTTAGTGCACGTTGCCAAAAAATTGGAGTTAAAACCGATGTGTATCCGGCATTAACTGAGCTGTTGCTGGCTTTCGTTGACGCAGACAGACAGGCGCTTACTGAACTGCTATAGTGGATGGCTTGGCTTAGTGATAGATGCCAATAGATTAGTGTCGTCTTGAAATAGACAAACCTGAAAGATGAAACAGTTTAAGGGTTGAAAAATCGCGTGTGTAACGTCATAACAATGATAACAATGATAACAATAATGAAAATGAGAGGCTTGTGATGATTAGTGTTTCTGAGTTAAAAGCGGCCATTACCCAGCGTATCGACCATTACAATCAGCAAGACGTCCCTTTAACGGCGCGAGCCAAAGAGAGGCGTGAGTTGATGAACAGTCAAAACCACATTTTAGCGACCGATATTAAGTCGGGCTTTGATGTGCCCAGACAAAACTTGTCTGCTATGGATGGTTATGCACTGGCCAAAGGCAGCCAACTTGATGAAGGTACTGCAATCGAAATTATCGGAGAATCACAGGCCGGATCCGCTTATAACGGTGAGCTGAAGCCAGGGCAGGGTGTGCGTATCTTTACCGGCGCTGTAGTGCCTGAAGGCTGTGATACGGTAGTGATGCAAGAGAATACCAATTTTGCCGAGATTGCCGAATCTATTGATAAAACTCAGTACTATGCGATTAAACTCACCCAAACTGCCAGTGTCGATAAAAACATCCGTAAACAAGGCGAAGAAATCACCCAAGGCGAAGTGGTATTAGAAGCCGGTAAGCGACTAAACCCAGCAGATATTAGCCTGCTTGCTAATCTTGGTATCGCTGAAGTCGACGTGTATAAGCCATTGGTAATTGGAATTCTAGCCACAGGTGATGAGTTGGTCACAGTTGGAGAGCCCTTAGAAACCTTGGCACAGATTTATAACTCCAATACCCCAACATTGAAGAGTATGCTCGCCTCGCTACCGGTCGTCATTCATGACTATGGTATCGTGCCAGACCATTTAGAAATGACACGCAAAACCGTGCTGAGCGCGATGCAAGAGTGTGACGTGATACTATCGACCGCTGGCGTATCAGTTGGTGATTATGATTTTTTGACCACTGTGATAGAAGACCTGGGGCAGATTAATCATTACAAAGTGGCGATGAAGCCAGGTAAGCCGTTTGTGTTTGGTGAATTGACACAGAATCTAGAAACCCCAGTGTTGTACTTTGGTTTACCAGGCAATCCGCTGTCATCGGTGGTAGGCACGTTGCAGTTTATTATTCCCGCCTTATGGTGCTTATCGGGCATCAATGCATCAGATATGCCGTTGACCCTAAGCGTGCAGGCTAAGCTCGGAGCCGATGTCAAAAAAAGACCAGGGCGCACCGACTTTCAGCGCGGTATTTTAAGTCGAGAAGCAGACGGCTATGTGGTGGTGCCCGCCGGCAAGCAAGATTCACATCGTATCAAGCAGCTGAGCTTTGCCAATTGCCTGATGGTATTGCCGCAACAGGCGGGCAGTATGAACGCTGGTGAGACCGTTGACGTTCAGCTGTTCCCTTGGTATACATAATATAATATTTCAAATAATACAATACTACCAAAGCAGTAGTAACGATAAGAGTAACGCTCCTTTTGATGAGTATTTATTGATTGGCAAACTGCTATAATAAGTAGTCTGATATTTGTTTATTATTATTTTCCATTCACAACCTGAGGCAACGCTTAGAGCACACTTTTATTTATTAGGTTAACGGTACCCAATATGACCCTTATAAAGTCCAACCTAGTGAATGCTAGGCTATATCCTTCTTCCTCCAAAGCTGCTGTATTTGATGGTCATGGTACGGTTAAACCCATTACAAACAGACAGTCGCCTGTGCTTCAGCGATCTGTTCGTCTGTTTGATCCCACTGCCAATATGCCGGCGGTTCAGTTGTTTAATGAATCAGCTAACTCAGCCAAAGTTGCGATATCTTCAGCAGCCAAACCTAATTCGTATCAAGCGTTAACCCAGCAAGTGCTGACTGATGGTTTTTCTAGGCAACTGACTTATTTGCGTCTATCTATTACCGACTTTTGCAACTTTCGCTGCGGCTATTGTTTGCCCAATGGTTATCAAGGCAAACGTCCCAAAAATGAGCTGAGCTTAGATGAAATAAAGGTATTAATTCAGGCCTTCGCCAATGTCGGCACTAAGAAAGTGCGCTTAACTGGCGGTGAGCCATCGATTCGTAAAGATGTGAGTGACATTATCGAGCTGGTCAAAGCCACGCCGGGTGTCGAAACGGTGGCGATGACCAGTAATGGTTATAAGCTGGGCAAGCACATTGCCGATTGGCAGCAAGCAGGATTGGATCAGCTCAATATCAGTATTGATAGCTTTGAGCCTCAAGTATTTAAGCAGATGACTGGCTTTGATATGTTGCCGCAGCTGCTGCACGATATAGATACCTTGCTTGAGAGCACCGATATTAAGCTAAAGCTAAACGGTATCTTAATGGAAGACACCGCTTATGAGACCCTGCTGTCTGCGTTAGAGTATGTCAAGACGCGGCCGGTGACTTACCGCTTTATCGAGTTTATGCAGACCAGTGACAATAGTGATTTATTTTTTGCTCAGCATGCGCAGTCGGATTTAATTACTCAGTATTTGCTTGCAAATGGTTGGCGTCCACATCAAAGAGGCCATACCGATGGGCCTGCCATTGAATACAGCCATCCTGATTATGTGGGCCGTATTGGCATGATTGCGCCCTATGCACCGCATTTCTGTGAAAGCTGTAACCGTCTTCGCGTGAGCAGCTTGGGCAAAGTGCATCTGTGCTTATTCGATCAGGGCAATTATGACATCCGTGATTATCTACAGCGCCAAGATGTCGAGGGCTTAATGCAAGTATTACATGGTTTTATGCCGATAAAGCCGGAACATCATCATTTAGAACAGTCAAATAGCGGTATCATGGATAATTTGTCGATGATTGGCGGCTAAAAACTGAACACAATAAATACCCAATATCAGAACAGCAGATCTAAACATAAAAGGACAATAAGTTATGTCAAAAGAAAAACAATTCACCAAACTTAATGTTGCGGTATTAACCGTATCTGATAGCCGCAGCATAGAGCAAGACACTTCAGGTCAATATTTGGCCGACTCGCTACAAGAAGCTGGCCATCATTTGGCTGATCGTCAGTTGATTAGCGATGATATTTATAAGATTCGTGCGGTGATTAGTAGCTGGATTGCTGATACTGACGTACATGCGGTGATTACCACTGGCGGTACTGGTTTTTATATCCGTGACAGCATGCCAGAGGCGGTCAGTGTGTTGTTTGATAAGACCATTGATGGCTTTGGTGAGATGTTCCGTTTAATTTCAAAAGATGAAATCGGCATGTCTACCATTCAGTCGCGCGCCATTGCGGGCATGGCCAATAATACGGTTATTTTCTGCTTACCTGGTTCATCAGGTGCGTGCCGTACAGGTTGGACAAAGATTATTAAAGAGCAACTGGATAGCCGCACTGGTCCGTGTAACTTTGTGCCGCACTTGATGCGTGTTAACCCAGGGCATGATTAATAGCAGCTCTGAGCTTAATAGTGAGCTTGAGTTTAATAGTGGCTGTGAAAACTATTTAGCTCAGAAGCTACTGGCCGGCGTATTGATTTTAGCCGGTGGTTTATCAACACGCATGGGCTCTCCAAAGGCGAAATTGCTTTTGCCTTCTGGTGAGACGCTGCTCGACTATCATGTATGTTGTTCGGCACAACTTGGGGTGCCCATCTTGATTGCTGACAATCAGCAAGGATTTACCACTGAATTAGACGTTGAAGACTGCGCGATAACGCATATTAAAGACTATCAGCCACGTAGTAGCCACTCTGAGTTTAAGCAAAAGCACTCGGCGGGTCCGTTGGGTGCGATTGTGGCTGGCATGCAGCAGTTATTGGGTTCAAGCTGTTCTAATATTGGTTCAAGTGATTCAAATGATTTAAATGACAGCGACTCAAAATGGTTGCTGGTTGTGAGTTGCGATAGCTTGGTCAATACTGTTGATATCTGGCAGTATGTGACGACTCATGCTTTAACTGCTGATGCTTTCAATACTCAACGCTTAATGGGTCAACATACTCAACCACAGCCGCAAATATATTGTCTGGCTGATAATGAGCGAGACTATCCGTTACTGGCGTTGTATCAAGTTGATTTGGCTCAGTCACTACAAGCCTATTTGGACAGTGGAGAGCGCAGAGTGATGCGCTTTATTAGTCCTATCGGTCAGTCGCTGGCCATGCCAAAGGCGTGGTATAGCTTGTCCAATCTGAATACCCCTGAACAATTTGAGGCAGCCTGTCAGCAGTTATTTGGTTAGGTTGCGCTTAAAATTATTGTTAGTTCCTAATATCGGAGTCGTTTGTTATGTCAAACCAGCCTTTAACCAACAAGCAGTTGTCACATTTGGATGCCGATGGTGACATTCATATGGTTGATGTCGGGCACAAAACGGTGACCACGCGAGAAGCCATTGCTCAAGGGCAGGTTATTTTCCCGCCGCAGATTTATCAGCAAATCAAAGACGCTGACGGCATGACCAAAAAGGGCAGTATCACTCAAACCGCGCACATTGCCGGTATTATGGGTGCCAAACGTACTCATGATTTGATTCCGCTATGTCATCCATTGCCATTGGATAAGGTCGGCGTTAGCTTTGAATATGACGATGCAAAGCATGCGATTACGGTCAATGCCACGGTGCGCGTCACTCACAAAACCGGTGTGGAGATGGAAGCGCTTACTGCGGTCAGCGCTGCCTGTCTGACCTTATATGACATGACTAAGGCGCTGTCACATGACATTGTCATTAGTGACGTGCGTCTGCTGCGTAAAACGGGCGGTAAATCGGATTATCAAGGTTAAGCTCTGGAGCTGTAGCCAATAAGCATTAACCAGCAAGCACTAACTAATCCGCATTTCAGTATAAATAACACAACAGTACATAATAATCGAAGGTAAGCATCACTATGAATATCACGGTGTTATATTTTGCCAGTTTGGCCGATCAAGCTCAGCAAGGACAGCAGCAGTTAAGCCTAGATAAGGCGCTCACTTTGCCTGAGCTATACAGTCAGCTGCAGTCTCAGCATGGCTTTGAATTGACGCCAGGAAAGGTGAGAGTGGCAATTAATGATGAGTTTGCCAGTTGGGACGATACGATTGAAGAGGGTGACACGGTGGCCTTTATTCCTCCGGTAGCAGGTGGTTAATTGACAGCTATTATTAACCATTCACTACTAATACACCGCGCAACACATCACACTGACCGACTGATTGATAAAGGAAAGGCCCGCTTATTATGTCAAACCAAACCAACAACAGCGATATACACCAACACGCCAGCCGCATCAGCTTAAGCGTCGAGCAAGCGTATGAAACTGCACAGCAACAAGGCTTTGCCTTACTGGATGTGGCCATCGATGCTGAACGCCTAAAAGACTTTTTGCAAGACGAGCAATGCGGCGCGTTAGCCACCTTTGAAGGCTGGGTGCGCAATCATAACAACGACAGCCAAGTCACCAACCTGACCTATTACGGCTACGAAAAACTGGCCATCAACCAAGGCAAACACATCATCGAAGAGGCCAAACGCAAATTTGATATCGAAAACGCAGTCGCCATCCATCGCATTGGCGCGTTAGATATCGGCGATATGGCGGTGTGGGTCGGGGTGTCATCCAAGCACCGCTATCCGGCATTTGATGCGTGCCGTTGGATTTTGGACACCATTAAGGCCGACATTCCGGTTTGGAAACAAGAGTTTTATGTCGATGAGCCGTCAAAGTGGCTCAGTAACAATGGTTAGCATTGGGTTGCTTTAGGGCTAGTCTGAGGTTGATTTGAGGTTAGTTTGGGTTTAATAGAATAGCGGTGACTAGCTACTTGTAGACTTAAGCGTGGGCTTTAATTCCAGTCAGCGTAATCTTTAATTTAAGTCGCAGCTATTCTCGCTTTTCGCTACTATCTTGGTACGCACAGCGGCAGGCGCTAAGCCCAGATGCGTTCCTGACTTTGCGATACCACCTCTGAGCAAGCGCCTGCAACCCTGTGCTTTACCAAGTATATCCGCTTCAATCAAGGCTAAACCCCGTCTTCAACCCACACTCAACGCGATAACCTTCTAAAACCCTTGAGCAGAGATAAAACACAGCTTTAACTTTTATAACAGTGTGCCCCCTTCCTTTTTCAAAGGAAGGGTTGGGGATGGATTTTTTTATCAGTCAAGCACAGCTTAGCTTCCCAGGGCTGGGGATGAATTGTTAACGTTTCTAGATATATGGATAGATTATTCATAAGCATGCATTTTATTATCTATCGCGCGTTATCCGATTATTAATACCGGCAATCAAACTCACCAAAGCAATCCCCAATACCACCAATAATAGCGACATGGTATGCGCCATACCATAGTTGAGCGCTTCGACCTGCTCATAAATGGCGATCGAGATTACCTTGGTTTCACCAGCGATACTACCGCCGATCATCAAGACCACCCCAAACTCCCCAATGGTATGCGCAAAGCTAATCAAGCTGCCCAAGATAATCCCGCTCTTGGCTTGCGGCAGTGCCACAGCAGTAAAGCGGCGCAAACGATTGGGTTCCATCAATAGCGCCATGTCTCTGACACTGCTCGGGATACGTAGGAACTGAGCATATACCGGCTGCATATAAAATGGCAGCGAATAAATGATTGAACCGATCACCAGCCCCTGAAAGGTAAAGGCGAGTGCGCCTATGTTATGAGCAATCAGCCATTGTCCAAGACCAAAGTTAGGGCTTAGTAGTAATAACAAATAAAAACCAAGCACAGTCGGCGGTAGTACTAACGGCATAGCAATAGCGCCCATTAACATGATTTTTAGGCGTGCAATTAGGGTGTTGCCAGAGGGCTTTGCTATCCAATAGGCTAGCGGCGTGGCAAATAAGATAAGACAAAGGGTAGTAATGCCGGCAAGTTTAATACTCAGCCATAGCGGAAGCAGCATGTCAGAGAGATGAAAGGGTACAAGTGACATAGGTTGGGTACGACCGCAACGGTGAGTTTAGAGGTTTCTGGAAGTTAGTATTCGAGACCAAATATTTGAGTATCAGTATAGAGTAAAGCAGGGCCTATCTCAATCTAAGCTTTTGCGCAGCCACTAGTTATTTATGGCTAGATAACCAGCCTCGGAAAACTTCATTTGCGCTGCTGCAGATTGTAGATAGTGGGCGAAACGAACTGCCTGCGGGTGGTCACTAATTACAACGCCATCTTGTAAAATTGGAGGATAGCTGTCTGCTGCGAGTATCCGATATTTGGCTGGGTTAATCTTGGCACTGACTAATTGTGATAACGCCACAAACCCATAGTCAGTAGTGGCGGTATAAGTATATTGGAATGCTTGGCCTATGTTCTCAGCTTGGATGAGCCTTTTTTGTTGCTGTAATGGCTCGTATAGCTGAGTTTGTTGCAAAAAAGCCTTCGCTGATGCACCGTAAGGTGCTAACTCTGGATTGGCCAGCGTGATTTTCGATAGGGCTTGATGCCTGGCTTTACCTGTTCGCATGCCATCGGTGAGCCACAGCTGTTGTAAGCTGGTTTGATTTAGGCTACTGACCGAACTTAAATCCTGGATATCGCTGTATAGCGCCAGTTGTCCACGCGCATAAGTAAAAGTCTGCTTGTCTGACTTAGTGCTAGGATGCGACTGCCTATACTGGGCTGGATACTGCTGATCAGCAGATAAAAACACATCATAGGGCGCTCCTGAGTTAATCTGAGCGTACAGCTTACCGGATGAGGCGTAGGTGACTTCAGTCTTGGTTGCTGCTACTTCCCTCTGTGCCATCTCATCGTGATTATAAGCCTCAATAATCGACGGTAGTACCCCTGCTAAATTTGCAGCAGCAGCGATACGTAAAACGTCAGATGAAGGTGTCGACTTTGTTTGTGACTGACTTTCAGTAGTTTTAATGCTCGGCTGCGAATCATTGGAGCAGCTAGCCAGTAGCAGCATAATCGTTATATAAGCGACAGACTTTAAGTTAATAGCAAACGCTGAATGCTGTTTTGGTTTTAGACGCGAGCTTGAGTTTGGTTTCGCAAGTAAGACAAGCATGAGTCACCTACAGGGCTGAGTTTTAACAGTGTTGAATACTATCTGACAGAATGGATAGGTTGTTTAGAGTGTGGCGATATTTTGGCTAAAGAGGTTATTGTGCCTGATTTAAGGTAATTAAGGAATAGTTGTCTAGAGTGAGACAGTTAACTAAATTATCTAGCCTATGTGTAGCTAATAAAAAAGCTGAGCATCAATGAGATGCTCAGCTTTTACTTTTTAAGTTAAACCTAATAGCAGATTAGTCTTTTAATACTTCTGCCATCGCATTAGCAATGTAATCAACGTTGTTGCTGTTTAGGCCAGCCACACACATACGTGAATTAGAGACCATGTAGATACCAAACTCAGTTTTTAGGCGCTCAACTTGCTCAGGCGTTAGGCCGGTGAAGCTAAACATACCGTTTTGAGTGGTTAGATAATCAAAGTTACGGCCGGGTACTTTGGCTTCAAGTACTGATTTTAACTTTAAGCGCATGGCTTTGATGCGATCGCGCATGGCGTAAACTTCACCAACCCATTGCTCATGTAGAGCATCGTCATTCATAACGATATCAACCACACGACCACCGTGAGATGGTGGGCTTGAATAGATACGGCGTACAGTGAATTTTAATTGACCAAATACCAAATCTGCTTCTTCTGAGTTTGGGCATACTACTGATAGACCGCCGACACGCTCACCGTATAACGATAAGTTTTTAGAAAATGAGTTACTCACGAATAATGGTAAGCCCATCTCAACCGCTTTGCGAATCGCATAAGCGTCTGCGTCGATGTCTTCGCCAAAGCCTTGGTAGGCGATATCCATGAATGGAATCAGTTCACACTCTTGTACCACTTGTAGCAATTGATCCCACTGTTCTTGAGTTAGGTCAACACCGGTTGGGTTGTGGCAGCAAGGGTGTAATAGCACCACGTCGTCTTTGTTTAAGGTTTTGAAGAACTCAATCAAAGCGTCAAATTTGATGCCGCCTGTGGCTTTGTCATAGTAAGGGTATTTACCCACTTCCATGCCACTGCCCTCAAAGATAGAAATGTGGTTGCCCCAAGTTGGGTCACTGACGTAGCATTTGGCATGTGGGAACCATTGATTGATAAACTCAGCACCCACTTTCAAGGCGCCTGAGCCACCGATGGTTGCAATGGTTGCGACACGATTGTCTTGTAATACTTGGGCATCTTTACCAAATAATAAGTTTTGGCAGCCTTTACGATGACCAGGTAAGCCTTCCATTGGTAGGTAAGGACGAGGTGAGATAGGATCAGCAATGCGCTGCTCAGCGGCTTTCACACACTCTAGCACAGGCAAATTACCGTCTTCATCATAATAAACACCAACCCCTAGGTTTACTTTATTTGGGTTGTTGTCATTGGCATATTCGACCATCAGTCCAAGGATTGGGTCACCGGCATAAAATTCGACACGTTCAAACATTTTTTTTCCTTACAGAGGGTTGTAGGTCACACTAGGATTAAGAATAAACCAGATTGGCTTTTAACTCAATGTTAGATTTAGGCAAAATGTTGATTTATGCGACAGCGAGCAACATATACTGACTTGAATTGATCATGAAATTAAGTGTGAAATCAATTAAAAATGATCGTTTAAAATAATCATACGTTGCGACGATGTTTGTTTAGGAGTTTGTTGATAGCTATATGTTTTTCTAAAGACTACAAATATGATAAAAAACGCTCTCTGTAGTGGCTTAGCTGTTGCCATAAACGGTCAATTAAATATGGTTAACGTTTCAGAATAATGTAAAAGTTGTTATGATAGGTTGGGTTTACATCACACTCTTTAAATCCGCCTATTTTGTATAATTGGTACCCCTATGACCACTGGCAACAGCACTGCAGATAGCAACATCAATAACACTCAATCAGCCAACCAACCCCAATCACAACCAGAGCCTCCATCGCCACACCAACTGTCAGCAAAGTCAGCGTTCTGTATCGCTGGACTGGTGATCCTGGTGATGGGTGTCACCATGATTCACTTTGGGTGGGTGCCACATCTGTCTTTAATACTGGTGATATGTCTGCTGCTATTAATCGGCGTGATCCGTGGTATTTCGTTTCAAGAAATGCAGGCACGAATGGCAGACGGGGTGATGAGTGGTATTGGCGCCATTTATTTGTTCTTCTTTATTGGGTTGATGGTGGCAGCGCTGATGATGTCAGGTGCTATTCCCACCTTAATGTACTTCGGCTTTGAGATTATATCGCCTCGTTATTATTACATCTCCGCTTTTGTATTGACCTCAATTATTGGTATTGCCTTAGGAAGTAGCTTGACCACTGTAGCGACCTTAGGGGTCGCTTTTATCAGTATGAGTCAGGCGTTCGATGCCAATATCGCTATTGCCGCAGGTGCAGTGGTATCAGGTGCCTTTTTTGGTGATAAGATGTCTCCGTTATCAGATACAGGCACCATCGCATCATCTGTGGTCGGTATCGATTTGTTCGAGCACTTGCGCAATATGATGTATACCACAGTGCCAGCTTGGGTTATCAGTGTGTTGTTATTTTGGGCATTATCTGGGCAGACGCATAGCGCTAATTTAAGCCAAGTGGTGTTATTACAAAACCAGTTGATTGACAGTGGCCTCGTACACACCCATGCGGTGTTACCTTTCGTGGTACTGGTACTGTTGGCGCTGTTGCGGGTTAATGCGATTTATACCATTATCTGTACTATTATAGCCGCCTTAATAGTGACCTATACTCATAGCTCACCGACGCTTGAGCAGTTGGGCGGATATTTATTCGGCGGTTATGCACCAGCAGAATCGTTGGAGCTGGGCAAAGTAGGTGGCATGCTGTCACGCGGCGGTGTGCAGAGTATGTTCTTTACTCAGACCATCGTTATCTTGGCATTAAGCTTAGGCGGCCTATTAAAGATATTAGGTATCTTACCGGCGTTGCTGGGAGGCGTGCGTGACCATTTAACCACTGCCGGCCAGGCCATCTTTGCGGCCGCTATGTCAGCACTGAGTATCAACGTGCTTATCGGTGAGCAGTATTTAAGTATCTTATTGTCAGGTACGACATTTCGATCTACCTTTGAGCGTCTACAATTGCACCCGAAGAATTTATCACGCACCATTGAAGATGCGGGTACAGTGATTAACCCATTAGTGCCTTGGAGTGTGTGTGGGGTGTTTATCAGTCAAGCACTTGGCGTGCCGGTACTTGAGTACTTACCTTATGCCTTCTTTTGTTATTTGTCGTTATTGTTAACCATTGCGTTTGGGTTTAGTGGGTTAACGATTAGTCGGATTGGGAGATAAGAAGTTTCAGTAGTAAAAAAAGCGCTAAATCATAGGATCTAGCGCTTTTTTTATTAAAATCGAGCTTTAAGTTAGCTTTATTTCATTAAGTTATACTGTGATCACTGATACTTTTCTATTCTTAATATAGATATAAACGACAGTCCCAAGAGCAATCCAGAACAGAAGGCTGAAATATGAAGGCATAGAGATATTTGAATCGAAAATAGGGGTTAATAAAAAGACTAAGAAGGCCAATGAAACTAGCATACCTATGCCACTAATTATAAAGTCAGAAGTTTTTTCGGCAATTTTATAGGCGCATAAGCAGGTCATAAAGTAGGCAATTGAGGCACCAACTGATGACAAGTCTACAAACCATAATAATGCAGTTCTTCCAAAGAAAGGTACTACCATTGCACAGACTGCAATGAAGTACATGATCCATTTGGGGATATGCACTGTACCACTCTCACTTTTCATTGGTTTAACACCGCCAATATCATAGTCCGCACTCATGCTAGTAATTAAGCGAGTAGAGCTGATGAAAAAGCCGTTTAACCCAGATACCACAGCACCAAACATAGCAATTGCTAAGAAGTAAAATACACCATTACCAACTAAAGCTTTTACAGATGCGCCAGTTGCCCACGATGAGTCGGATAGTTGTTGGTGATTGACTCCTAGAGCGGTAATGACATTCAATAAATTATAGATGATAGCACCAAAGATGATGGCTAGCATGGTCATACGTGATACTGTCTTTGAGGAGACTTTATGATCGCCAGATAATTGAGCGACAGCATCGAAACCAATAAACGCCCAAGGAGCAAAGGCAATAATTCTAATAATAGAAGATGTATTCAACTCACTCATATTAGAGCTCAGGTTATCAACTTGAGTTGAGCCAATATTGAAGAAAGCCATTACTAAAATGAGTAGTAATGAACCCAATAAAGCAAAGACTAATAGGTTTTGTGCTTGTAGCGCGCCTTTTATGCCTTTTAAATTCAAAAAGGTAAATAGGCCAATAATAGCTAAAGATACTAAGATGTCATTGAGGTAAACAGGGTAGTCAGAGACAGTGTAGAGTAAACTACCTTTCGAGTAGGCAGGGAACACAGCATCCAGAACCATAGGTACGGCAGTTGCATTGAGAGGAATGATGGAGACATAGGCCAGTAGTAGTCCCCAACCGGTTATAAAGCCCGATTTCCTACCAAGTAATTCGGTAGCAAAGCTATATTCGCCACCAGCTTTCGGGACTTTTTGCATAACTTTGGTATAACTTTTTTCGATAAAGACCAGCATCATGATAGCTATGATAAAACCGACTAGAGTATTACTGACTCCATAATCCGGTAAAAATACATTGCCAGGCAGCATAAATGCGCCCCAACCAATGACTGATCCTAATGCTATTGTAAATATCTCTTTTTTGCCTATATCTGACATATGTTAATTTTCCTTGATGTGGTTATATTTGGCTTAGGGTGTTAATGGTTAAGATTAGAAACTGCTTAATAGACATGTTGAGACTACTCCTGAGTATATGTAAACGCTAATCCAACTAATTTAGAATAAAAAAAGGTGCTATTAAGCACCTTTTAATAATTATACAGTAAAATAAGTAGTGTGGTTATAGTAACTATTAATTATTTTATAAACGTAAGAGTTTAATTAATTAAAAATTAGTATATTCAATACCTACGCCACCACCGACATCAGTCGAGTGGATATCAGAGTCTGATGCCCAAATACGACTTGAGATTTTAGTTTTTGGGTTTAGACGGTGTTCCCAAGCGACATCAACCACTTTTAGTTTGTCTGACTCAGGGAAGGCTTTGTTATTACGGTATGAATTACTACCCACTTCACCAGATTGGTTTACTTTAGCGTACTGCAGTTTAGTGGTAATAAAGTTTTGATTATCTAGCCACAGCTTGCCACCTACAGCGACGCTTTGAGTATCCCCACCAAGCGCATAACCTAGAGGGTAGCCATGCTGATAATACCCATCTGTATAAGAGCTGTGGTTGTAAGATATACCACGAACATCACCACTGGTGCGAGTATCAGTATACTCAGTATACAGCTGATAAGGAACAGTGCCTAATTGAGTCGTATTTAAGCTAGAAGCATAGTCAATACCACCAAGATACATATTCTTAGCAGGCATCGCACCAGCTTCATCTTCACCTATATATTGGGCGTAGATGCCTATAGGTTGACTAATCAGGGATGATAAGTTAGCTCTAACATCGAAGCCTCCCAGTTGATTAGATGGGCTGCCTGGCTTATTATCTTTAACACCGGTAAGTGCATCCCAAAAAGAACTGGCACTTTCTGGACGTCCTTTACCACCCCACATAAAGCTACGTGAAGCTCCAACTTCTAACCAGTCTAGTGGCTGAGCAGTTAAGCGCATCCCGATGAGCTTAGTATGATCGACAGCTTTATAGTCATCTAATTGACCCGCAAACAGTTGGTATTGCCATGGACCAATCCAACTCAGATATCGGTTATTCGGCGCTGTCTGCGTGTCACGCTGCATGGTTAGCCCCATCACTGGGATGCTAGCATCACCACGGATTAAGCTACCATCATGCCCAGGTCCCCACCAAGTCGGAATTTGCCCAGCCACTAGCCATTGGTTGGCATATTTACCCGCGATATAAGAGCCCTCAAAGCTAATATCTTCATCATCGATGAGGTCATCGTCTTTGACATTAACCTGTAAGTTAAACTCCCATTCGTCTTCACTCATCCCTGCTTGAGCACTGGCTTGGAAATCTGACATTTTGTCATCAGCAAAACTTTGTGGTAGTTGCTCTCTATCACTTTGAGCATAAGCCGACAGTTTGGTAGTGACCAGTGATTTAGGTTGTTGATCTAAAGTGTAGCGAATAGACTGTACGATCTGCTGCTGCGCTTGGGTTTGAACATTGGCATTATCTAGCGCACGATTGATCTCATTCGCAGTCATTGGCCACGTGCTGGTGCTGATCTGAATCACCCCTTGCGCTTGTAGCCAGTCAAGCTCTGACTTAAGGCTCATGTCATTCAATTGCATATTCTGTGCACTAGCAAGGCTACTGGCTAAGCCTAGGCTTACAACCAAACTAAGCTGACACAGTCTAGATGAAAAAGGAGTGGTATGAATTAGTTTATAAGTCTTCATGAAAAGCCTTAAAGTCAGTGAAGGGGTAGAGTCCGATCTTAATTGTTAAGCGCCGCTATTTTAAGGGATACTGTCGATTTTAGTAAATACTTCTTGTATCGCTTGTGTTGTCTTCTCAACTTCAGTATCCAATAGTGTCGGGTGTACAAGGAACATCAAACTGGTTTCGCCCAGCTGTTCTGCGATAGGTAATCTTGGCTCGGGACGTAATCCAGTATTATCAAACGCCTTTTCTAAATATACCTCAGAAGCTGAGCCGGAGTAGCAGGGGACGCCTAATGCATTGACTTCACTGATGATTCGATCGCGAGACCACCCTTCAGGCAAGTTTTCTGAACGGACGTAGACATACAGCTTGTAATAAGCATGTACACAGTCTTCAAAGCCGGCTATTTGTTCCATCACAGGCACATTCAGATAGCCTTTTTCTTCCCAAGGTTTGCAAGCATTAAGTATGGCTTGAGCATTTGCAGTACGTTTAGCAGTCCATTCTGGCATACGAGTCAGCTGAATACGTCCAATAACTGCTTGCATTTCAGTCAGACGCCAGTTGGTACCAAAGTTCTCATGCAACCAACGATAGCCAGGTGGGTGTTCAGTTTCATAGACTGCCTTATAGCTCTTTCCATGATCTTTATAAGCCCACATGTTACGCCACAATCGCTCATCATTGGTAGTGACCATACCGCCTTCACCGCCAGTGGTCATAATTTTATCTTGGCAGAAGCTCCAAGCACCAATATGACCGATACTACCCACACTATGGCCTTTGTATTTAGCGCCATGCGCTTGAGCACAGTCTTCAATCACATACAGATCATGTTTATCAGCCAATGCCATAATGCCATCCATATCACATGGCCAACCAGCTAAATGTACACAGACGATAGCGCGAGTTTTGTCTGTGATAACAGCAGCAATAGTTTCAGGTGAGATGTTCCCGCTATCTTCATTAATATCTGCAAATACAGGCTTAGCACCAGCGTTGACCACACTTGAGATACTGGCAATAAAAGTACGTGGCGTAACGATAACTTCATCTTCAGGCTGTAAGTCTAAGGCATGTAGCGCCAAATCAAGTGCTGTTGTACCGTTGCTGACAGCAATGGCGTATTTGCTGTCTGAAAATTGAGCAAATTCTTTTTCAAACGCACGAGCTTCAGTGCCCGTCCAGTAGTTGACTTTATTAGACAGTAATACACGACTAACGGCATCAGCTTCTTGTTTGGTAAAGCTAGGCCAAGGTTGAAAAGGGGTATTTAGCATAGTTTTTAGCCTGATTTTTATCTATTCAAAAAATATAGTAATGCTTTGCTATTTTATTTTTAATAGTCGATCACATTTTGCAAACTGCACATCTGCTTGATATTGATTATCAGTATCAAAGGTGTCTTGTTCTTTTAACCAAGATATATAAGCCCTACAAGTATTCATTCCTGCTTCATGTGAAAAAGGATAACCACCTCCAAAGCGAGGATTTAGTTCTAAGACATATAGTTCACCATTGCGCTCTAGAACATCACAATCTAGATTACCAATATGCTTTAGTTTGCTTCCGATAGTTTTTCCTATTTCATTAAAGCGCTGATCAATTACTGATATTGCTTTGTCTGTTTCGCCTGAGCGCATAGATAGCTTTTGACGAACAAAAGAGCCTTTATAATTGCCATCTAGGTCATTTAGAACATCCATTCCATACTCATCACCTGAAACTTTCTCTTGGATAAGAATAGCTTGTTCAATATCTTCTTGGCTGGCTTTAGCTAAGATCGTTCTCTCGAGCCGCAGTTTCAGTAGCTTATATGCTAACTCCAGCTCTTCTAAGCTTTCAGGAAACTCTATACCTATAGAAGCACTGCCCCATCTTGGCTTTAATACTAGAGGAAACTTTAAGGTGTTATTCTCAATAGCAGTTAAGGCGTCATGGTAGTTAGTAAATGTTAGCGGTGAGTTAAGGCCTATGTCTTTTAAGAAGAGGAAGGTTTTCCATTTATCAAAGCTAATATCAATGACTGACTCGTTAGAAACGAGTAATTTTGCTCCTGCATTCTCTATGAGAGTACGGTGTTCTGATAATATAGGTAATTCGAGATCGTTAAGCGATATTACAGCGTCAATATTATGCTTTTTAATATTATCAACGAGAGTGTTGATATAATTAGCATCATAGATAGAAGGAACAATAATTGAATGATCTGCATCAATCAAAGCAGGAGCTGAGCTTTGCATATCTGCAGCATAAACTGAACCATTACCATTTAAAGCTTCTTTAAAATAATTAATTAAGTAGTTCCTGCGACCGGCGCATGTGAATAAAATGTTCATATAATTTTGCTCTTTATGTAGAGAGTTTTTATTTAAGGTAATTTAATAAACCACCCGTATGCCAAAACAATACGTCCTCCTCCATACTGTTTAGGTAGTTCTGCATCCCATAAAAAGCTTTACCAGTATAGGTCGTATCTAAAATAAAACCGTAATACTTTAAAGAGTTTCTAGAAAGCTCAGCTATTCCAGAATTAAACTTTTCATATCCTCCAAAAAGATAATCATCAACAACTATAGTCTTTTGGCGAGGCGTAATATTATATTTAAGGCACAGTTCTTTGTAGAATTTACTGATAATAGCTTCAGCATTCTGCTTAGTTCTTGCAATGGAGATACCAATAACTGACGTATCATTAAAATCATATTTATCTAAACCGGCCATTATACCTGCTTGAGTAGACCCTGTACCTGAGGCAAGAAATATATACTTTGGTGACCAATGTGTTTTTTCTCGAAAGTCAGCTAACTCTTCAACTGCATCAATATATGCTTTTGCCCCTACCAAAGAATGACCGCCACCCCATAGATAGTAAGGGTTACCTCCTGCACTAGAGTAGCTTTGCATAGCACTATCCATGGCACTTGATATCTCAGTTGGTTCATCTACGAAAATCAATTTTGCATTGGTATCGCGCATTATTTGAGAGTTACCTTGCTGTTTAAAAAATGTCTCTTTACAACCATGCAGTACTAGTGTGCACTGTATATTGTGCTGAGCAGCATAAACAGCTGTAACTCTACAATGGTTAGAATTAATACCGCCGGTGGTAACAATTGCTGTCGAGCCTTTAGACTTTATGTCTTCTGCAATAGTAGCAATTTTTCTACCCTTATTACCGCCTCCTAAAAAAGGGTATAGGTCATCACGTAGTACAAATATGTTGTTTTGTTGATAGTTTAAGGGTTCTATTAAATTAATTTTCATATTTAAAGTCTTCTTCGTAATTTAAGAGTTCCCATTCCTCGCTTAATATAGAATAGATTCTTCTATCCTTTAGCTCTCCATTTTTTAACTTATGTTGACGCATAGTTCCTTCATAAACCATACCTATAGATTCATATAGGCGGTAGCCACTAACATTTGCACCATCAGTGAACAAGTATACTTTATTTAATTCTAAATACTCAAACCCATAAAACAAAAGCCATTTGGTTGATTTCTTTCCCCATCCCTGACCATGTAAGTTAGGATTTACCATGATATAAAGTTCTGCATGACTTGCCTGTTTATCTATAGATACTAGTCCCCCCATGGCTACAATTTCATTACCTTTAAAAAAAGTAAAATCTTGCCTATTAGTTTTAGTCTTATTAGACTCGTGCCATTTTTGGGTTTGTTCTATAGTAGCGGGTAAATCAAAATACATTGAAGTATTAATATTCGAGTTGTTTATCCAAGATACTCGGGTTTTTATATCCTCAGCGGAGAAGTTCTTAACTCGCATTTTGTTTCCTATATATATCTAAAGGTGGGAAAATATCACCTGGCACTTCAGCGATGTCTTTTTTATTAAGGACTACTAATATGGTCTTTAATATGATTTTTGCATCTAATAATAATGATTGATTTTCAGCATAGTATGTATCTAATGCCAGACGATCATCCCAATTTAGCATATTCCTACCACTGACCTGTGCTAATCCAGTAAGGCCGGGTCGTACATTATGTCGCTTTTGTTCTGCCTCGGTATAGTAGGGGATGTATCGCATGAGAAGAGGCCTTGGACCAACTATACTCATATCGCCTTTGAAAATATTCCAAAGTTCAGGCAATTCATCAAGGCTAGACTTTCTTAGGAATCGACCAAAGTCAGTCAACCTTTCGCTATCTGGCAATAGGTTACCTTCTGAATCCGTTGCATCAGTCATCGATCTAAACTTCAGCATCTCAAATGGTTCACCATTAAGACCTGGTCTGGTCTGTTTAAATAGGACTGGAGAGCCTAAGTTCTTTTTTACTTTATAAGCAGTTACAGCCAATACAGGAGATAGGGCTACTAGTGCCGCTCCACTGGCTGTTATATCAAAAATTCTTTTAATCATTTGGTTTGTTAACTCCCATTTTATCTAGCATAACTTTATTAACTTTATTAACATCAAACTTTTCTTCTGCAAGTTTTCGAGAGGCAGCTCCCATTGTCTCAATAAGACTAGGATCATGTATAAACCTCTCCATTGCATCAACAAGATCATTAACAGATTTTACAGAGACTAGAAAACCGTTCATTCCGTCGATAACAGTTTCTCTACAGCCTGGTGCATCCGTAGTAATAATAGGGCGTCCCATTGCCATAGACTCAAGGACTGTTCGAGGTGTTCCTTCTCTGTAGGAAGGCAGAACGAATACGGAGCTTTCTGCTATAGCGGGTCTAACGTCATTCAACTTACCTAAATAGTTAATGTTTCCGAGTTTGACCCATCCGTCTAGTTCTTCTTTAGCTATAGCGCTAGGGTTACTATCAATAGGACCTACCAAATTAAATTTAATAAAGGGATATTTAGCTTTGATTTTTTTTGCTGCCTCAACATATTCTCGAACCCCTTTATCAGCCAATAGTCTAGCGATTAGGAGAAAGGTGATTCTATTATCAGAGTTTATCGCAGGTAAAGGGGTAGCTTCAAATTTTTCTAAGTCTATACCAGAGCCATTAACAACAGTAGTAGGCTTATTTTCCTTAATTAGATTTAATTCTCTAAACAGATTTAAGTCATCAGGGTTTTGGAAGAAAACGTGATGTGCTTTAGCTAAAGCTTGACTATACATTTCATGTATGATTTTTTGAAATTTCGATCTTTTTCCAGTTTCCTCTACACTTTGGAATGTGTATCCGAGTCCAGTTATCAGAGCAAAACGATTTGGTACTCGATTTAGCCAGGCTGCAAGGGTTCCATATATAACTGGTTTGATTGTATAGCTGAGTACATATTGTGGTTTGATATCTCTTATAATTAGATATAGAGATTTAAGAGTATTTATATCTGATAGCGGGTTTGTACCTGTACGTTGTAGGGGTACATTATGCACAATATAACCAAGATTATTGAGCTTGGTAAGTTCGTCAGAGTTATTACTAAAGTCAGGAGCAGCGATATGTACTTCTATGTCAGCATTACTAATTGCTTCAAGTAACTTTCCTCTAAAGTTTAGTATAGAAGAAGGAGAACTAGCTATTATAAGGAATTTCATAGAGCAGTCTATTTGTAATATTAAATGTTAGTAGAAGTTTTCTTAGGTAAACCTAAATAAACCAGCAGTATAGAATATATGAATAGGTAATTTAAGACGAAAAAGGTAGAGCTATTTGTAGAAAGAGAAAGTATAGCGGTCAAAGACATCATTGATACGGCTTTAAATTTTGGATCATGCTTAGAAACTATCGATATTAATCTAATAATAAAGATTGTAAAAATAATAGCACCAATAGTTCCAAATTTAATTAATATTTCTATTAACCCGTTATGTGTTCCTAAGACGTGCCCATCAAAATCAAATTTCGCTCCACCAAAACCTAGACCAAAATAAGGTTGAGTTTTGAATCTTTCGATTGCTAGATCTAATAATACATCTCTACCATTATAACCTAAATATAATAATCGAGAACTGGACTGATTTAGGATGCTTGAAAAAGTATTAAAAACCCAGATGGATATATCAACAGCATATATTGATATTACTGTGGTAGTGCTAAGTATTAATAATAAACTTGGGAACTTTAATTTTGGAAATTTAGCAACAGTTATATAAATAATAACACTGAGTATCAAAGCCATTAGCGTACTTCTTGAGGCTGTTATGACAGCTATAAGAAATACTATGAAGATACCAGCAGCTTTAAGGCTTTTTTTATTTAATCCTAATATTACAAAAGGTAGTAACATGACTGATAGCTGGCTTGTAATATTAGGGTTCATAAATAAGCCAGGTTTTCTAAAGTCACTCCATTGAGTAAAACTAATCAAGAAAAAAGGTAAAATAAATAAAAGTATTTTCGCTAAAAATACATGCCTATTTTGTTTTAGATAGTACTGCCTCTCAGAAAGTGAAATTTGTGAAGCAATAAACAAAAAGAAAGTAACTACTATAGCTTGTATGATTGACAAAAAGTCATCTTGTAGAATCAAGTTTTGAATAACAATATATAATATTAAAAGAAAGATAAAAAAGACGTTAGTATTAAAAAACACCTTTTTGAATCTAAATAGATTGAAAAAATAAAAAAAACAAAAGTGAGCTATTAATAAAGGAACTCTTAAAATACTTAAGCTAGGAAAGCTTACGATGAAAATGATAAATATTGAGCTTATAACAAAAGAGTTAAAGCCAAAAATATTGATGTTTCTTGTGCTCATTATTTTCATTATTTAAGTAGTTCTACCTGTTAAATATAAATCATGATATTTTTCTATAATGTTTTCAATTGAATAGTTTTTTTCGACCTGTTCTTTATTTAGTTTTACCTTTTCTTCTAAAATGTTTTTTGGAGTAGTTAAATGACTATTGATGATACGAATTAGTTCATACTTGTCATTACTTTTAGTAATAGACTCTTTATCAAGTAGAACAGTTACATCACCCACATTAACACTGGCACAAGGGGTCTCTGTAAGAACTGCCTCTCCAATAACATTAGGAAAACCTTCTGTCTTAGAGTGTAAACAGAAGATATTCATTGCTTTAAGGCATTGAGGAATATCGGAACGTTGCCCTAATAATCTAAAGTTTTCTTCTAAATCATAAGACTTAATCCAAGACATTAATTCTTTATTATGTATTGTATTGTCTCTGCCTACCATAATGAACTTAAGGTTTGGTTTTTCTTTAACCAACTCAGCAGCTGTCTCTATAAACAGTTTCTGGTTTTTAACAGGATTAAATCTTCCGATTGAACCAATCACAACATCTGTTTCTTTGAGATTGTTTTGTCGTCTTATCTCAAGTCCTGCTTCTGTAGTGGTGGAAAGGGCTTTTAGATCAAATCCATTAGGTATAACAGTCATCTTGCTTTTATCATATCCAATACTAATATGGTAGTCTTTAGATACATGCGCAGCACATACAATAGTATTAGGTATTATGTAAGATAATTTTGCACATAGCTTACTAAGGTATACAGTCAGCTTAGACGCACCTTGGGAGACATCTGTAGTACGAATACCCCAAATAATATTTTTTATCCCTATACTTTTAGCCGCTAATCCCCCTAAAAAGTCAGCATGATACATCCATGTTTGAACGACATCAGGTTTCATCTTTTTGAGTAGGTTCTGTAACTGATAGATAGTTTTAGGTAGTGACTTTAATGAACTCATACCAAGATAATGAATAGCGATACCTTCATGCTGTAGCTGCTTACCGATAATACCTAAGTCTGTTAGGGAAATAATAATATGCTTAAACTCATTAGATTGTTGACTACTATGAGTTACTAAGCGCTTTAGCATTAGCTCAGCACCACCTACATTTAGGCCAATGATAATATGAACTACTTTTATCATGAGATATTCAACCAACTTGAGACCATTAAGTCGGCTTCTTCAGAACTAAATTGTTTTGTGGCACCACCAGTATAAAAAGTTATTTCTCCGAACTTTATTTCACCATTATTATTATACAAGTCGACTCGACAAAATATAAAAGGCTCTGCTATTTTTTCAGCTATTTGCAGCATTTGCTCGAGATTTTCAGGCTTTTTGGCCAAGTCAGTATCAAAGTTTGGTAAATGGACTGTAAAGTCTTGCAGATTAAATTCTCTATCATAAATATTTCTTTTAGCGTTGGGGTTATGACTTCCATCTTCTGACGCAACATCCATATCAACAAATATTAATTTTGCTTTTCCATGAAAACAGAATATCTTATAGTCAAGCAGCTTGCTTTCAGTTTCTATAAATTTTTCTACTAAAATTTTTGGTTTAATGTTTTTGTAGTTCCATTCTCGAGACTGGTAGTAGTAGTTGTTATTTAGAGCTCTATTAAACTCTGTTATAAATTTTTGTTTATCAAATTGTTCAGGGTATTCAGAGTCATAAATAGCATTAGTGCCTGAAACATGATTACATTTGATAAAGTATTTACCTTTCAAGTTTTCGAAAGGTACGTCCTCAGCTGAGTCATAGACGCCTTGGATGTCAGTTAGTATGTGCTCAAGGCCTATCTCTTTTATGTAGTCTCTAACTTTAACCTTATCACTACACTGGGTCATTAGGGGGTTGCGATAGTTTATTTTTAACCACCAGAGCTTTTCATTAAAGTATACAGGGTTATCTAGGTTTAAAGTCTTGCCAGTATTTTCTTTATAATTAATTTTAGCAACAATATCATCATTAAGTGGTTTTAATAAGCTTGTTTTAGCTGTATTTAATTGCGCATAAAGTGATTTTAGTAATTCCGACTTATGAGTCAGCTGCCGTGCTCTTTTTTTAAGTAGGTGGTACATAATTTTTAGTTCCTAATATATGCGTATAGATTTAAGCTTTTTGATGTTTTATAGCAAATAATCGCTCTTATAAGCATAGTTAGTAAAACACCAGATAGTGCTCCAAATGCAGCGAAATAATAAGTTAATAAACTAACTAATATAAAGCCTATAAAGGACGTTGCTAAGGTTATATTTCTTAACTGACGGTCTTTATTATTCACTCCTAAGCTGTTTATACCATATGCAAGATTAGCAGCAAAGATTAACGGCGCTATAGCTTGTAGGTATAATAATTTAGGATCAATAACTATACTTGAGTCTTTAAGTAAATAAGTTCCAATAACGCTCAATACCAATTGTAATATAGTTAATAGAGCAGCAGCTACAAAGATAACTCGTAAAAACGTAGAGAACCTTTTAAAGTTGCTAGCAAGAGAAGGGTAATATACCTTAGATAAAATCCCCATTGCTTGTTCCGAGATATTCATAATTTTTCGGATAATATCGTACGCAGCCACAGCTGATAAATTTGAAAAGTATCCGACAGCTAGATATGAGTAGTTATTATAAAAGTTTGGTAGTAGGATATTAATAAACATACTCCAGCCATCTATAAGCTTAGACTTAACGTCATGAACATTAAAAGTTGGTAGATGAGTAAGAAATATATATTTCTTTAAGAAGATAAAATAGACAGCTAAGCTCATCAGTTGGCCTAGTAAATAAAACCCTGGTACAAATAGAATGTCTTTCTCATCTTTTACAAGAAATATTATTAGAAAAAAAGAAAAGATCTTACCAGCCACCTCACCGCCAGCAATTTTCTTCATATCTTCAACACCCTGAAAAAACCATGCTGGAGATAAGGATGCTATAGAAACATTAGCTAAACTTATAATCAATAGAATTAAATTGTCGTGAATAAAGTTAATAAATAAGCTAAGACATAGGATTATAAAAAACGAAATTAATATTAAAATAATCTTGCAGTAGGTGATTATATAAAATGAATAGGTATTTTTTTCTTTATTAAGGTTGTTACGAGAAACTTCTCTTGTACCAGTATATACAAAGCCATAATCTATCAGTGTTCGCAAGTAAGCACTAATTGAACTAACAACAGCCAATAAGCCAACTAATTCCATCCCAATGCTTCTAATAAGATGAGGAATAATAATTAGTGGTAAAAGCATTGTGGCGGCTTTCAGTCCGCCTAAAGAGAAAATGTTTTCTATAATTTTATTATTAGCTGGGTTTTTTAAATAATTTAATAAACGCCTTATCATTTAAGCGATTCCACATACCAAGCCATGGCCTCATCAATACCTTGAGAAATATTAAACTTTGGCTCATAACCTAATAGGCTATTAGCCTTACTGACATCAGCTTGGCTATGACGTACATCACCGGGTCTAAAGTCACGATAAGTTGGCTCCTGTTCATACGTTACACCGTTGTCTGCTAACGCGGATTTAATGGCGCTAAATAGCTCATTAAGTGTCGTACGATCACCAACAGCCACATTATAAACTTGGTTGGTAGCCTCTTTATTTTGAGTTGTCGCCGCTAAGATATTAGCTTGCACTGTATTTTCGATATAGCAGAAGTCACGACTGGTCTCACCGTCGCCATTGATAAATACCGTATCATTTTTAATCATGGCAGCTGTCCACTTAGGGATTACCGCTGCATAAGCGCCATCTGGATCCTGACGACGACCAAAGACGTTGAAGTAGCGTAAGCCAACACTCTTGAAGCCATATGAACGAGCGAATACATCGGCATACAGCTCATTCACATATTTAGTTACCGCATAAGGAGATAATGGCTTACCAATTTTATCCTCTACCTTGGGTAGGCCAGGGTGATCGCCATAAGTTGAGCTGCTGGCAGCATAGGTAAAGCTCTTCACCTCTGCATCACGAGCAGCGGTTAACATGTTTAAAAAGCCTGAGATGTTAACTTCATTGGTGGTGATAGGGTCAGCTAGTGAGCGAGGAACTGAGCCAAGTGCGGCTTGATGTAGTACATAGTCTACGCCAGAGCATGCTTTTTGGCAGTCTGCAAAGTTACGAATATCACCTTCAATGAAGCTAAAGCGCTGCCACTGCTCGTTAGATACTAAGCTTTGAACTTCATCTAGGTTTTTTTGATAGCCAGTAGCAAAGTTATCCAGACCCACTACCGTTTGATTTAGCTTTAATAAAGTCTCAAGTAGGTTCGAGCCAATAAAGCCTGCCACCCCTGTAATAAGCCAGGTTTTAGGTGCAGCTACTAAATCTTGTTGAATCTTCTGGTATTGGGTCATAGTAATTTACTCTTTTTTTTAAATTTAGTTCATCTAGTATTGAGAGTTTGCTTTATAAACAAAGCTGTATTACAAGCGAATATCGCTCAGCTTACTATCAAATAGATATTTTAAATCGTATAGGACGTGATTAGATTTACCTAGCGCTCTAATTTGTTCCACACCCATTTCTACAAACTGATTATGTGCTACAGCTAAGATAATACCGTCGTAGCAATTACTCTCTAAATGAGCAATTTCATTAATAGGGCTTATACCATATTCTTGTTGAGCCTCATCAGCATCTACCCAAGGATCGTATACATCAACATCTATGTTGTATTCTTTTAGCTCATGGACGATATCAATCACTTTGGTATTACGCACATCAGGGCAGTTTTCTTTGAAACTTAAACCTAGGATGAGAACTTTTGCACCTTCAACTTGAATACGCTTTTTAATCATAGTTTTTACTAACTGAGTCACGACATATTCACCCATGCTGTCATTCAAGCGACGACCTGCCAAGATGATTTCTGGATTGTAACCAATGGCTTGAGCCTTATGAGTGAGGTAGTAAGGATCAACACCGATACAATGCCCGCCGACCAAACCTGGACGGAACGGTAAGAAGTTCCATTTTGTACCTGCCGCAGTTAATACTGCCTCAGTATCAATGTTCATTTTATTGAAGATAACCGCTAGCTCATTGATCAGGGCTATGTTGACATCACGCTGTGTATTTTCAATAACTTTAGCCGCTTCAGCTACTTTGATAGAAGGTGCTTTATGAGTGCCAGCGGTTATAATTAAGTTATAAACCTCATCGACAAAATCAGCAACTTGTGGTGTAGAACCCGCTGTTACTTTCAGAATATTGGTCACTCTATGTTCTTTATCGCCGGGATTAATACGTTCTGGGCTATAACCAGCAAAGAAGTCTTTATTAAACACTAAACCAGAGCTACGTTCCAATTCAGGGATGCAGACTTCTTCAGTGGCGCCAGGGTAGACGGTAGACTCATAAACCACAATATCGCCTGTCTTGAGTACGCTACCGATAGCAGCAGAAGCTTTCACTAAAGGCGTTAAGTCGGGCTGTTTGTATTCATCAATAGGGGTAGGTACGGTTACGATGTAAAAATTGCATTCAGCCAAATCATTAATGTTAGAGCTAAAGCTTAAGTGAGTAGCACTAGCAAGCTCTGAATCACTAACTTCTAACGTATGATCCGTACCAGAATTAAGCTCGTCTATACGAGTTTGATTGATATCAAAACCGATAACGGGTCGTTGCTTACCGAATTCAACAGCAAGTGGTAGACCAACGTAACCAAGGCCAATGACGGCAATCTTAAGATTATTATCATTCAAATTTAACATGAAGCACCTTTAAATGTGATTTATTATTTTTGATTAAGCCCACTTAAGTTTCTAAAGAGGGTATTTAAACTGATTTAGTTGGGCTGATATCCTTCTACATACTTTTTAAACTGCTGTTTTAGCCATGCCACATCATGCTGCTGGGATCGAATATTCAACTCTTCAAGTGTGGTTTCTATCTCTGTCAATGAAAAACTGTGCTCACGCGCCTGCATGATCAATGGATGCTGAGTGGATTCAATATTATCATCACCGATAATCAGCTCTTCATAAAGCTTTTCTCCAGGGCGTAATCCACTAAATACAATCTCTATATCACCCTCAGGGTGTTGCTCATCTTTTATCTGATAGCCACTTAAGTGAATCATTCGTCGCGCTAAATCGACTATTTTAACAGGATTGCCCATATCTAGCACGAATACTTCACCGCCTTGCGCCATCGCACCGGCTTGAATGACTAAGTTTGCAGCCTCAGGAATGGTCATAAAGTAACGAGTGACTTCTGGATGAGTAACTGTAATAGGACCGCCTTGAGCAATTTGCTTGGTGAATAGAGGAACTACTGATCCTGAAGATCCAAGTACATTACCAAAACGAACCATACTAATACGAATAGATTGAACACTGGACTGAGAGTTTTGCTTGGCAGCTAACTCATTACTAAAACCTTGGCATACTAATTCCGCTAAGCGTTTTGAAGCGCCCATGATGTTGGTAGGGCGAACTGCCTTATCAGTTGATATGAGCACGAAGGTTTCAACACCTGAGTCTGTAGCTGCCTTTACACAGTGGTATGTGCCCTTAGCGTTGTTAACCGCACCTTCAAAGGGGTTAAATTCGACAATAGGCACATGCTTATAAGCCGCTGCATGATACACGGTTTGGATGTTATGTTTATTAAATATCTTATATAGTCTGTCAGCATTAGTAACATTACCTAATAACGCAAAAATTTCAACAGATTGGCTTTCAGGATGCTGTTTTTGCCAAGACAGTAGTTCTTGATGGATCGCGTATAGTGCATATTCAGATAACTCGTATAATACGAGACACTTAGGTTGGTGCTTTATGATTTGTCGACACAGCTCACTACCAATAGAGCCCCCGGCACCGGTGACCAATACATTTTTACCAGTAATGTTTTGTCTTAGCAGTTGTTCGTTAGGCTCGACAGTTTGGCGGTCCAGTACGTCAAGGATATCAACTCGGCGCATGGTGCTGACAGTCACTTTGCCTTCGGCGATATCTTGCAAACTTGGTAGCTCTTTAATTTTGACAGATAAATTAGTTAGGTCATTAATGATTTCACGACGACGTTGACGACTGACTGAGGGCATGGCTAAAAACACTTGCACTACATCTAGTTCATCCACTAGCGCTTCAATATTGTTAGCTTTGTAAATCTTTTTTCCCAATATATGACCACCTGTTAGGCGGGTATCATCATCAACAAAGGCAACGACTTCATAGCGAGGTGAGTCTTGTAAGGCATCGAGCAAGGCAGTACCAGAGATACCAGCACCATAGATAATTACTTTATCGCTAACTTGATTTGGTGATGAGTGGTACTGGCTGTTCTGATAGATAGGTTTGCCTTGTAAACGCAATAGGAGATCGCGTAAAAATAAACGACTACCCCATAGCCAGATGAACAGCATAAATAGATATAACAGTGGCACCGACCTAGGGATACTGGTAATACCATCAAGTATAAAGACCAGTGCATATAACATTATAATTACGACGAATAACAACAGAACGCGTCGCATATCGGTATCGAAAAAAATGCGAGTCACACCGCGATAAAAGCCTATCGCATACAGCCCAGCGACAGGTATAAGAGCATAAAAGGCAACCAACACTGGACTGGCATTGACATCTAACATGCCTTGGCGTAATGAAAGCGCCAAAAACAAACACAAAATTGACACTATGTAATCGCCAATAAATAAAATAGCTTGCTTCGCAGGCCGTGGTAAGCCCAGCAATAAAGAAGCTACCTTATTAGCTGTTTTATGTGTTAAGTCTTTACGACTGGTGTGGCTAGTTTTATCAGGTTCTATCATGGCATAACTACTACTGTGTTAACATGATTGCTATATGAAAAGAGGAGCCACAGATATCCATAGTACATCGATAGAAGTGACTGTGTGAGGGTGGTTCGTTGAATAGGCAAGTCATACTTTATAGTTCAATAGTGGTATTCACCTATTAATGACTATTATAGATTATTTAAGCTAAAATAGCAGTCGCTGAGTATAAAGTCAGCGACTTGTTCTAAAAGTAGATAAATTGAGTATCATTAATCTTTCGTATTGCTATAGGCGTAGCTATAGTGATAACTGTATTTACTCGTAATGCTTTGTACCACATCGTTTAATACGATACCATCCACTTCGATATGTGCCTTATGCATTTGTCTAATGGCATAACTCAATTGGCCTTCAACCGAATGGTTATAGCGAGTGACCATAAGCACTTTGTCTGCATACTGAGCAGTAACAATAGCATCAGATACGGCCAATACTGGAGGCGTATCGATAAGCACGTAGTCATAAATAGCGACTAACTGTGACAGCATTTGTGCAAATTTATCGGTAGATAATAACGATGCTGGATTGCTTGGGTGCTTACCGCGTGGCATAAAGTCAATAAACTCAAAGCTAGTTGGATGGATAAAGTTAGCCAGTGTTGCATCCTTATCTGTTAGATAGTCACCTAAGCCATTGGTTTGTGGAACGGTGAAGATATGGTGTAACTCGCCACGACGCATGTCACCATCAATAATCAACACCTTTTTATTTAACTGCGAGAAGGTCTCGGCTAAATTAGAAGAGATAAACGACTTACCGATACCTGGCGACTCACCTGAAATAATAATAACCTTGCCTTGTTTGTTGGCTTGTTGAGTCGTTTCATTTACCAATGTACTATCTGCAAACAAGCTTGCCACTTTGCTTTGTTTTGGCATAGCAAACATCAGTGAGGTACGTAAACTTTTAATACCTTCATAGCTTAAACCATCATGGTCTACCATGGCTAATAGGCGACGGTTTTTATTATTGTTTTTGGTTAAGCTAAGCGCTGTCTTTGAGCGAGGAATGGTCGCCAATACCGGAACCCCAGTTTTTTGCTCCAAACGTTCGGGGTCTTTAACTGTGTTACGCAATAAGCTTTTAATAAATACAAGCAGTGTGCCTAGCATGGTACCCAACAGTAGAGACAATACCCAAATTTGTAATTTTTTGGGTGCAATGGGTTGATAGGTATTAATTGGTGTATCTACCACACGCACATAGCCAATCTCTCCAGCATGTGCAATTTTTAGTTGCTCATAGTTTTTGAGCATGGTCAAGTAGATTTCACGGTTAATCTCACTGTCTTGAGACAGTTGTAAAAACTCGCGCTGAACTTCAGGCATTCTTTCAATGGTTTCTTTAATTTCTGTACGTCGTTCGTTGAGTATATTTAACTGTTCATTAATTTGTAAAACCAATGGATGCTCATTGGTATAAAAGGTCAATAGTTCAGCTTTTTTGAGGTTTAATTCACTTAATTGCTGTTCAAGTTTAGAGCTTTCAGTTAGTAGAATTTCAGCCTCTTTTGTAACGTCAATAGTGCCATATTGTTCACGAAACTTGTTAAATGCTTCTTCAGACTGCTCAAGCTTTTCCTTTAACTGTGGAATCTGAGACTCCATAAATTTAATAGTTGTTGTCGTTTGCTCAGAGCCACGTGATAGGTTTTGATCGACATAAGACTGCACTACTTCACTAAGTACGCGGCTTACTTGAGTTTGATTGGAGCCAGTCATCGTCAGCTGTACAATTCCTGTCTGTTTGCCACGTTCTGTAACAGATAAAGCGCTGTTTAAGCTATCAATAGCTCTTGGTGTTGATAGTTTGCGGATGTTAATTGCATGACCTGCTGCAGGTAGTGAGGCCACTTCAATTGAGATGTCGCCCTCAGGGGTGCTAAAGTTAACAGACTCACCAAGCTTACCAGAAATAATAATATTACCTTTAACTTTATCTTCATGGCTTAATTTGAACCCAGACTCAGTCTTGACTAAACTAAAGTTCTTATTTTGATAAGCAAATGGCATGTCAAGTTGCTTAACTTCAACCATGCCAGATTGAGTATTTAGCGTTACACTTTCAGCCGTACTGCTTTGGCTAGGTATCCCGGCTTGAGCAATACGATCAAAAGCATTAATTTCAGCATCACTAACACGAATATCTAAGTGTAACTGTTTTACTACAGGTTCAAGTACCATACGTGACTTGATTAGCTCTCGCTCGGTCTCGGCAGGACTGGCCTCCGCCCCGACCAACTCAGAAATATTAGCTCCAAGCGCAGCAATGCCTTGAGATTTTTGATCGATTTGAATCAGGGCATCTGTCTGATAAGTGGGCTGTGCATAACGGCTATAGGTGACACCTAAGATAAGGCCAAGAGAAGCACAAGCAACAATGGTTTTCCATCCACGTAGTAATGTCATTAATAGGGCAATCAGATCGATCTCATCGTCATGTTGAGTGGTGTCGGTTGCAACAGTATTTGGCACGGATTTGCTCATAAAGTTTCGCTATCGTTCAATCGTTAAGTATTAGGTATCAATTAACAAGTATTAATATAGAGTGTTCGTTTGGCTTTAGCTAGTCCAGCTTATCCTGCCACTGTTCAATACCACGCACAATATCTTGGTAGGCTTGTTGAAAGGCGCTCATTTCATTTTTATAAGGATCAGCGATATCATTACCTTGCCAGTGACCAAGCTTAAACGTTTTACCGCGACAAAATGGCCAACGCTCTTCTATCCACCTATTTTGGCCATCAGACATGGTAAAGATCAGATCGGCTTTATGAGCCAACGCTTCATCCATTTGTTTTGCAACATGATTAGTGATGTCGATATCAATATCTTGCATAATTTTAATAGATGCAGGGTCGGCAGGATGACCGACTAGGGCACCGATACCGGCTGAGTCAATGTGCTTATTTGGGAAGCGCTGTTTTAAAAGAGCTTCTGCCATTGGACTGCGGCAAATATTGCCGATACAAACCACTAAAATATTGTCAAATGCCATAACGTAAACTCAAAACCTTGGTTGATTACTATTTAGACGTTGTAAGTATAAACAAGATAATTATCTCAGCCTATCTAATGCATATGCAGAAGGTAATACCGACCCGATAAATCTTGACCAACGTGTTAATCCAGTAGGATCTACATAGATAATATCATTCGGTTGCATTTCAAAACGGTTAGCCAATGCTAAGTTAGTAACCGACTGTAGATTAGCATGGTAAATATCAGTATAAGAAGTTTGACCGTGGTCACGCACAACAAAAAGCTTCGCTGCGTCGGCAGTACGGGCATCTAGTCCTTGTACCTCACCTAATACTTGGGCTAGGCTAAGCCCCTGATCGGGTATTTCTACTGGCTTAATACTACCAAACTCACCTAGCACATAAACACGATTGCGACTTCGATTATTAACATGGATAGCATCCCCATCTTGTAAATAAATTTGGTTGGCTGGAATCCCCATTGCTTGTAAGTCACGCAATCCAAGTAGGTATTGCTGCCCATCGCGAATAAGCGTAACGTTATTTGAATCTCCAACTGCAGTTACCCCACCAGCTAATGAGATGGCACTATAAAGAGTGGCAGGCGCATCATCGATGGTAAACTCACCAGGTTGACGAACTTCGCCATCAATAAAAAATTTATTGCCGCGGTAGTTAACAATTTTAACCTGTGGATCAGGATATTTTAGATAACGTTGTAACTTGCTGCGCAGCGAGTTTGTAAATTGATTTACTGTTAGTCCACTGGCTTTAATTCGACCTATGAGTGGGAACTGTATGTAACCTTGCTGATCTACTGGATAGCCTGCAGCAAAAGGGTTAGATGCATTGGCATTATTGTTACTACTACTGGATGGTGTAATCTCTGGATAACCAATTAAGTTAATACTTAAGATATCGCTGCTACTGATACGATACTCACCACCGCGGGTTGAGCGTAACAGCTCACGCACACGTGCATTTTTTTGTCCCAGTGAGGGATGGTTATTATTGGCTGCACTATACGCATTCGATGCTGGTAAATTAGCCAAGCTTAATGGCTGTATATTAAACTGCATACCGTTATCAGCAATAAAGGTGCCTTGAGGTGGTAGTTCACCAGATTGTAAGCCAGGATTGATAGTGGCACAACCGGATGTTAACCCGATCATTACTGCTAGAGTGGTGCTGGCTAATAAGGATTTAGGGCGGCGTAAAACATTCATGTGAAATTGTCTACCTTGTTACTTTACTGTTGTATGGCTGGTGATGCGCTACCTTGGGGTATTGCTAAGATGGAGTTGCTAACGAACAGCATTCATGCTATTGCAGAGCATTGTGTTTAGTATTTTAACACTAAATTAAGTGAACTGTCTCAATATGACCATGTGGTGCTATAAAAAAGCATTACCATATTAGCATAACGTTGATTATAGTAGGGAATTATGACAAAAAACGAGCGCTCTGATCAGAGTTATGATAAGAACTACCACCAATCAGGGTCTTGGTTTGAACCAATATCCTCTAGTCTGTTGTGTTTATTGCCGAGGTGTCTATTATTACCATTTGGCTGCATCTGAGCTTGAGTAGTGGCTTCGAAGTTAACACAGTCTGCCGGCACCTCACTAATAAAGCGTGATATCTTATCAAAAAATCCGGCAAAGCTCGAGAAGTAGTTGGGTGCTGTCAAGTACAGATGGGTCTTAGCACGGCTACAAGCAACGTAGAACAACTTGCGCTCTTCTTCTATTGATTCAAAATCATCCAATGAGCGATGGTGCGGCATCATGCCATCGATTAGCGCGTTGATAAAGACCACTGGCCACTCTAAACCTTTGGCACTATGAATGGTAGAGATGGTTACTGCATCTTTATCCTCTGGCGCCGAGGGGTCAAAGGCAGCGACCGAGTCATTAGGTGGATCAAGTGCCAAGCTTTCCAAAAAGCGATCAATGCTGCTGTGCTCTTGTGCCAAGCTTTTCAATACCCGAAAATCTTCGGCTCGCTCACGCCAATTGTCCTCAAGTGCCTGTAACACAGGGATATAAAAATCAATCAGTGCGTCAATCATTTCAGCCACAGCATCGGTCTGTTCGGCCTTGGTTAGCACATGATATAGCTCAATGAGATGCTCATTTTTCTTATTCAGTTTAGGATCAAGCAGCGGCTGCAGCGAATTGCCTTGTTGTATGAATGCTTGGGTTAGCTTAGTAGCGGTCACTTCGCCAATGCCTTTAAACAAGGTTAAGATGCGATGCCACGCAATGGTGTCATTGGGGTTGTGTAGTATCTTCACCAACGCCAACACATCTTTGATATGGCGCTTTTCTAAAAACTTAATGCCACCCACCACGATAAAGGGAATACCGCGCTTCATAAACTCAAGTTGGATATGGCTAGACTGAAACGAAGTGCGTCCTAATACCGCAAAATCATTGTAACCGTAGTCGTACTCCGACTTTAGCTCGAGTAAGGTGTCCGCGATATATTTGGCCTCAGCAGCCTCATCACTACGGCGACAAAATACTGGTCTTTGCCCATTAACCGGTAGCTCAGAAAACAGTCTTTTTTGATAACCCAAGGTAATTTGATCGGATAGAGCGTTGACGTACGACAATATGGCTGGCGTGCTGCGATAGTTCTGTTCAAGTTTAATCAGCTTAGCCTGTGGATAGCTGTCTGAGAATAACAAGATATTTTCATAACTGGCACCACGAAAAGCATAAATACTTTGGTTGTCATCACCGACCACCATCAACGACACTTGCTCAGGCTGACAGATATAATCAATTAGCTGCTTTTGCGGAATATTGGTATCTTGATACTCATCCACCATCACGTAGCGATAGGTATCTTGCAGAAGTTTACGAAACTGAAGATTGATTTTCAGGTGCTTAACTACCTGCGAGATGATGTCATCAAAGTCATATAAATGATGGGTTCGCTTATACTTATGATAATCCTTAGCCAACTGTTCTATGGCATCAGCATGTATCATTAAGTCCGGATATTCAGACTCAATTAAGTCATGAATTAGGATATGACGATTGCGCGCGGTAGAGATAATCTTTTGTAGCCGCTGCTTACGCGGAAAAGCTTGTTTGCTTTGTGCGCTGGTCGGTTTGGTTTTGGACGAACTGGTGGTATAACCTTTTTCTTTACGAATCAAATCAATCGCATCTTCGCTATCACCAGTATCCAAAATGCTAAATCTTGGATTAATACCCAGTAACCCAGAATAGCGACGCAGCAGCATGTTACAAAAAGAATGGAAGGTACCGCTGGTGATGTCATTGATATTTTGACCATCTTCTAAACGGTCACCAAGTAAGGTTTTGACTCGCGCTTTAATCTCATTGGCCGCTTTGCGGGTAAAGGTCAGCAATAAGATACTACGTGGCGCAGCGCCTTTTTCGATGAGATAACTGGTACGGTAGGTCAGGGTTTTGGTTTTGCCTGAGCCAGCACCGGCGATCACTAGTACTTTACCCTCGATGGTGGTCGCAGCCAAATATTGGCTTGGATTGAGCTCAGTTAGATAGTCAACTTCAGGGTCGGTGGCAGAAGTGAGTTTATTGATTGATTCGGATGAGTCTGGCGTAGAAGATTGAGCTGTGTCTGACTTTTTAGATAGCGGCTTATTTGATAAAGGCTGGTTAGATGAAGATTGATCAGATAATGACTGGGGCGTGATTAAGTTGGCCTCCAGTGCTGCAATAGACTGGCTTAAGTGATCAATCTTGGTTCTGACATCCTTATGCAGTTGCGGGTAGCTATAAGGGGTCAGGTCTAATAAAGTATCAGTCATGGCATCCGTATCAAGTGGTCAGTGTTTATTACAAGTATGGGTTTTTAATAAGCTGTATCAATAGAGTGCACGGCTTATCGTTGCAGCAGTCTAGCGCTGATTAATCCATTATCAACACTCTACTACAGTCTAGTCTATTAAAAACGCTTTTAGTGCTTGTGTAAAGCGAATCGGCGCATCTAATGGAATGGCGTGCCCTGAGTCTGCAACCTCTACGATATCAGCTTGCGGTAATAGCTGCGCCAGTTGACGCTGCCAATTAGGGTCGTACAGCTTTGATTGCTGCCCTATCAATAAAGTCACTGGAATATCAGTGGCTGCCAGCGCCTCACGATAATCATAAGGCAAGTGCAAATAAGCTTGCAGTCCATGTAACTTTTGACGCCAAGTCGGGTGCTGATACAGCGCCAGCTTATGATCAGGCAAGTAGCTGCTGGTCTGAATAAACAGCCTTGACGCAGGTCGTGCTACCGACATCAACGAAAAGTCGGCCTCTAGCTTTAACACTTGCTGTTTTACTGCAAATGGTAAATGGCTAAATTCGGTCACTGAGTGTTGGAAATAGGGCAGTGCTGCCTGTAATACCTGCTCAAAGCGCTCAAAAACTTGAGGCTGTCTGTCACCAAACACACCGCCTTGCCAATCGGGCTGATTGTGCACAATCGGCGATTGGTCAATATTTAAATAACGGCGCACTTTATGAAGGTTAGCAGGTTGCTCGGGATTTGCATGACGGGCAAAGTGGGCCCACATCACCAATGCTCCCATAGATATACCGGCGACATCTATTGCGTCGACCTCATGCTTGTCGCAAATATAATCCAGCAGCACTGCCACATCATCGGCATACTGCTCAATGAAATTAAACTCAGTGCTTGGCGTAGCAGCAGCTAAGCCAAAACCACGCAAATGCGGCAAGTAAAAGCGAAACCGATCCGCTAACGGCAATATAAACGGTAAAAATTGACGCGCATCCATCCCAAATGCATGTAGCAGTAGTACCGGCTCACCATCACCGATCATGTGCACTGGTATACAGCTACCATCATAGCTGACCACTTGCTGCAACTGAAGCTGATAAGGCTTGAATACAGAAGTTGCCGCAGCCAGCAGCTTAGGAGGCCGCTGACTGATTTTTGACTTACTGCTGTTTGAACGCGGTTTATTCGATTTAATAGTCAACATAACGTATCAAGTTGCCAATAGGGATGCGCTTTTCGTCTTAACCATGATTAACATTATTTGCTATCGGGTGAGTCAACACACTCAACCACATTTAAGTCAAAGCCAGACAACGCATTGAACTTAAGTGGCGTTGATAATAAGCGCATATCACGCACGCCTAAGTGACGTAAAATCTGGGCGCCGACACCGATACTACGATATGGCTGATTAGATAGAGTAGAGATGGACTGGTTGTCGCTGGCACGCTGTAACACATCGCCTAAATCAACAGGTTGATCGCTGCCAATCCATACTAAGACGCCACGTTCAGACTGAGCAATTTCTTTTAGCGAGTTTTGCACACTCCAGCCGCTGCGGCCGGTTTCATCACGCTTAGCAGCGAACAAATCACGTAGAGGATGGAAGCCATGCACACGCACAGTGCTGACGCCTTCGCTAGGATCACCTTTAACCAACGCCACGTGAGTTTCAGTCGCACCATATTCTTGGAATTGATATAGAGTGAAGCTACCAAAGTCAGTCTCAAATGGGCGTTGGCTGACTTCATTCACGGTTTGCTCATTGGCAATACGGTAGTTAATCAAATCAGCAATGGTGCCGATCTTCAAGTCATGCTCGGCAGCGAACTTCTCTAAATCGTCACGGCGTGCCATGGTGCCATCTGGATTAATGATTTCAACGATAACCGCTGCTGGCTCTAAGCCTGCTAATCGTGCTAGGTCACAGCCTGCTTCGGTATGGCCCGCACGGTGCAATACCCCGCCTTTTTGTGCCATGATTGGGAAAATATGACCCGGTTGTACGATGTCTTCTGCTTTGGCAGTGGCTGACACTGCTGCTTGAACAGTGCGTGCGCGATCAGCTGCAGAGATACCTGTTGTCACGCCTTCAGCCGCCTCGATAGACACGGTAAAGTTGGTGCTAAATTTGGCTTGGTTGCGATCACTCATCAGTGGCAATTCTAAACGGCGGCAGCGCTCTTCGGTCAGGGTTAGACACACCAGACCGCGGGCATGGGTAATCATAAAGTTGATGGCTTCACTGTTAACATGGGTGGCGGCCATAATGAGGTCGCCTTCGTTTTCACGGTCTTCATCATCCATTAAGATGACCATTTTACCGGCGCGAATGTCTTCAATGATGTCTTTAATATTATCTAGTGCCATAGTAATGGATCTCTTTTATTGTTTGATATCGTCATAGCCAGATACAGCTACTGTATTAACCTCGCTAAGCCTACATGAGTAGCACTTGCACTTGGTTGGTTTATAGCTTAATTATCTGGCAGCGATTGTGATTATGATTTTATTATCGAAATATCTGGTTAAGGATTTTATAGGTGACCATTGTACCCCTAACTGAGGTTGAGCGCCATTAACTGCCATGAATCAATGGTATTGAAATCATTAACCGACCAAAGTGTGAGTCAATGTCATATTGATGCTGGCGTTTTATGTGAAGTTGATAATGTTAAGACGACTTGGTCTGCGGCTGTGATTGTAGCCACTGCATAAATTGCAAGCTGTGTTGCTCACGTTGGTTATCTGCATACTGATAAAACTGAGTGCCGACCAGCGCATCTGGCAAATACTGCTGCGGATAATAGTGATTAGGGTAGTCGTGCGGATAGACATAATTTTGGCCATAACCTTCAGCTTGCATCAGTTTGGTGACGCCATTGCGTAAGTGTAGCGGCACTGGAGACTGATCTTTTTGTGCCAGTTGCATCGCTTTATTGATTGCCATATAAGTGCTGTTACTCTTGGCAGAGGTTGCCAGATACACCACTACTTGTCCTAGGATAATGCGTGCTTCAGGCATACCAATGGCTTTCACCGAGCGTAAAGCGGCATCGGCAAGCAGTAAGGCATTGGGATTGGCATTACCAATGTCTTCACTGGCCAAAATCACCAAACGCCGCGCGATAAATTCTGGCGGCTCACCGGCAACCAACATCCGTGCCATCCAGTACAAAGCGGCGTCTGGATCTGAGCCACGCACTGACTTAATCATCGCTGAGATCATATCGTAGTGCTGATCTCCATCTTTATCATAACGCTGCAGTGCAGTCTGAGCGACACTGGCTAATAGAGAATTATCGATGACGATTGGCTGCTGTGAATGATCTGAGGCTTGTACCGCCAGCTCCAGTAAGTTCAATGCTTTGCGCGCATCACCGTGTGCCAGTTTAGTAATTTCGGCAGTAGCGTTAAGTTCAATATTAAGCTTAGACAGTACGATATCTTGGCTCAATGCACGCTGTAGCAAGTCTTCAACTTGCGCTGCATCCAATGGCTGTAAACGATACACTTGGCAGCGAGATAGTAACGCATTATTGACACTAAATGACGGATTCTCAGTGGTAGCACCAATTAAAGTAATATCACCGGACTCAACCGCACCAAGTAGGGCATCTTGCTGAGACTTATTAAACCGGTGAATCTCATCGATAAACACCACCGGCGCCGCCAAATCGAGACCGCCTTTGGCACCCGCATCAAGCACTTCACGTAACTGTTTAACCCCAGTGTTAATGGCTGATAGCGGATAAAATGGACGACCCACCGCATCTGCTAACAGCATGGCAATGGTAGTCTTGCCAATGCCAGCTTCACCATGCAAAATCAGTGAGGGTAGGTGACCGTGCTCAACAAAACGACGAATCGGAGCGCCTGCTGCCAATAAGTGAGTCTGACCAATCACTTCATCTAGGGAAGCGGGGCGCATGCGCTGTGCCAACGGGATATCAGGGTTGGTAGCATCTGACATAGCGGCCGATTTTGACCCTTTTTGCTGAGCAGATTGGGATGTCGAGCCTGCTGTTTTCGCTGCTCCAGTATTTGAAGCAGGTGTTTCTTCTTCTGGAATTAATGATGGCTGATTTGAGGTGTTCGATGTGGCCATAGTTATCGCAAGCTACCTTGATGGATTATGAGTATTGGTTTTAATTGCAGAGCTATAAAAGTGGTTTTACTATAGTATTCGACTGAGTTTAAAGCAAGTTTGGGCGCTGTTATTCGGTATGGGTTTTGTGAGAGTAACCAGTATAGTAGTCTTATGAGATATATTCCCAGTTATCACATAACTTGGTAGATTATGAGGCATTAATCATAAGGTGCTAATAGAAGCCATAACCATATAGAAATCATAATGTTAGTGAGCATGATTTAAACAAAAGCATATTTTAAAAAATGAGTGCGCTTGATAACGCTTATAATAGATTAATAGACAGCAGTGAGTAATCAATAGGAATAAACAGCAGATGAGAAAGTCCTTATTTAAACAGCCCTTATTTAAACAGCTGGGCCAGCAATGGACGGATAGAACTCAGCCGGTCAAAAGCCGAGCCTTGACCCCAGGGGAAGTTGCTATGGCGCACTCTGTGTTTGGCAAACAGCTTGATGTCAGTGAGGTGCAAATTAAAACCGCCTTTTGGGTATTAAAAAATTATGCAGTCAGTCCCAATGGTAATATTTATTTCCATCCACGCGATTGGATTGAGGATTTCTCCAAAGCATCGTTATCAAAACAGGGGTGGTTGATTCACGAGCTGACCCATGTGTGGCAGCTACAGCAAGGTCTAAAAGTAGTGCGCGGCGCGCTGATTAATCGTCGCTATGACTATGTATTGGGACAGTCGTTTTTTAAATATGGTATTGAGCAGCAAGCACGCATGGTGCAAGATTATTATCTGCGTCGTGAGCGCGGGCAGGATTGTCAGGCATGGGAGGCATGTATTCCTTTTTTACAAACATCCCAAACATCAACCTATCGTGCATAATAAAGCTAAACTCAGTCAATCATTACGGAGCAGAGTATTAGTTAGCTAAATAAACGTATCTAAATAAACGTCGCTAACAAACCTAGCTAAATAAAAGCAGTTTAATAAACGAAACAAACAACAAAAAGCCCTCGGTATCTAAACACCGAGGGCTTTTTTTAACAAGACGTTTGTCTGTTAATTTGGCTTATTTGCGGTCTTCTACTTTAACGAAGTCACGCTTAGTTTCACCAGTGTAAAGCTGACGTGGGCGACCGATGTTGAATGGTGCGCTGTGCATCTCTAGTAGGTGACTGATCCAGCCTGAAGTACGGGCTAGAGCAAAGATAACGGTAAACATTGAGGTTGGGATACCGATTGCTTTTAGGATGATACCTGAGTAGAAGTCAACGTTTGGATATAGGTTACGTTTTACGAAGTACTCGTCTTCTAGAGCGATTTTTTCAAGTTTCATCGCAAGCTCAAGCTTAGGATCTGTGATACCTAGAGCGCCTAATACTTCGTCACAGGTTTCTTTCATTACTTTGGCACGTGGGTCAAAGTTTTTGTAAACACGGTGACCAAAGCCCATTAAGCGAACTTCTTTACGTTTTACTTTTTCCATGAATTCTTCAACGTTATCGACAGTACCGATTTCGTCAAGCATTCTTAGAACAGCTTCGTTAGCACCACCGTGTGATGGGCCCCATAGCGCAACGATACCTGCAGCGATACACGCGTAAGGGTTGGCACCAGTTGAAGCAGTTAGACGTACAGTAGAGGTTGAAGCGTTTTGCTCATGGTCTGCGTGAAGGGTGAAGATCTTGTCCATTGCGCGAGCGATGACTGGATCTACTTTGTAGTCAACATCAGCAGGCGTTGCAAACATCATGTATAGGAAGTTCTCAGCGTAACTGAAGTCGTTACGTGGGTACATGAATGGTTCGCCCTTGGTGTACTTGTAGCTCATTGCCGCGATAGTTGGCATTTTTGCAATTAGGCGAATCGCAGTGATGTCACGCTGTTTTGGATCAGTCACGTCTAAGTGATCATGATAGAAAGCAGATAGAGCACCGATAACACCAACCATAACTGCCATTGGGTGCGCGTCACGACGGAAGCCTTCAAAGAACTTACGTAGTTGCTCATGAACGCCGGTGTGCATGCGAACTTTTTCATAGAAGTCAGCTTTTTGCTCAGCGTTTGGTAGCTCGCCATGTAGTAGGGCGTAACATACTTCTAGATATTCAGCGTTTTCTGCTAACTGGTCGATTGGGTAGCCACGGTGTAAAAGCTCACCTTTTTCGCCGTTAATGTAAGTGATTTTTGACTCAACAGGGGCAGTAACTTTAAAGCCTGGATCGTACGTCCAGTAGCCTGCTTTTTGAAATGCAGATACATCGACAACTGGGTTGCCTAATGTGCCTCTATGGATAGGTAGCTCGTATTCCTCTCCGTCTACCTTAAAATATGCAGTATCGTTAGCCATAAAATCCTCTTCGTTGTTAGAATTAATAATAAGTTTTGGAACTCGATAGCTTAAAGGCTCAATGTAACCAATCCCTGAGCGCTGATATGCCATTAAGCACGGTGCCCCTGATATCAGTTGCGACATGAGTTAAGTTATCGAAGGGATGACACTGTAAAATATTCTATTAAGAACAGGCGTTGTCCGTAGTAGGGGACGGTCAGCGTCTGTATCCATTTTGCTTTAATATCTATTCTACTTTAATATTCTGCGTGCTAAATTAGAATGTTAGTTGTAATTTAGTACCAACCATTAAGTTCAGTTAAATCCCTTTAGGTCGTTGTTAATAGCTTATTTTATTAACACCTTAAGCTGATCTGGGTTGAGCATTGATCTGATTTGGGTAAGTTAAGCCAAACTTAGACCTAGTATTAGCTTGGTATTTGCACTGCTGTCCGCATAGACGGTTGGTATCTTACCAGTTAATAAGCAGAATTGAAAAAATATTTATAGCTTAATACCCACCCATTAGTCAATGGTTATTAATTAATTTGTTTCATTTTCATATATGTAGCCTGGTGTGGTTGGTGGCTATAAAAAGTGTGTCTATTTATGACACGATTTAATGAGATAACTTTTACTGTGATTTTTGCCACCATTTTATGACATCATTTATTGTGAATTATTGAGTTCAGTGATGCAGTAATTTGATTGGTTGTTTTTTTGGCGACTTATTTAATAGCAGTTTATTCTATGAGTTATTTGATATTAGCGGTTCAATGTCAGGGTAACGTCAATGTTTTAATTAAGCGGTTTCAACCAGTTTAACCCAGTAGCAGACGCAAACAAGTAAGACTAGCGTAACAAAAGCGCTTGAGCCCATTACAAAGTATAGGTTAAAAAATCTAATTGGTCGCAAATGCTTATTTTTGATTTATAACCAGTAATACAAAACCTATACAGCTTAGAATATTACTGGCTTAGCGCCCAGTGTTTGTCTATGCAGGCAGCGCAATTAACCCCTTAAGTTTAGCTGAAATGATGCCTTTAAGAGTAGGGGTATTACGCCTAAATGAGTATTTTATTTGTAATTGACAGCAACAAACTCTATAATTAGAACGTTATAGATGCTGGTTTACCATTTAATTAATAGGTTTTTAATTAAGCCCTTAGTTTAATGAAAAGGTAACCGCCAACGCCCTCCAGATTTATTCTGCATAGTTGAGCATTCTGTCTGTATTTTAGGAAATAGATGGACCTGTAAAACCTAGTAAGAAAACCATTCTGGAAACGGTGTCAGCTTTAGCATCGCATCCAAATGCTCTAAACCTTTTAGATATTTAACATTAGTTATTAAATTTTGAGCTTATCAATTTTAGACATATCAAACAGTCTGATTTGTTTTGGGCTGCTGTGAATTTGAATATTTAAAATGTTTAGAATGCTGTAAGCTTTACAGTAAGGCTAAAAATTAGCCAGTTAGCTACTCCTTAACTTATCCGTCTCGTGTACGCTACTAAGCATCAAACTAAGCTTAACGACGTGCTTGCTTTAAGTACTGCTCGCTAAGTGATTGAGCGTAAATGCGTATTTACGAGTGTCAACTGCAAAAGGACGCCCGCTGTGAAAAGCAACCGACCGATAAATCTACCACTTAGCCAAGTGATAAGCGTTAACAGTTCACCAACGGCCAGAGCTTCGATTTTACATCGTATCTCAGGAATTATTTTGTTCTTATTAATTCCGGCGATGTTGTGGCTTTTGCAAACCTCTTTAACTTCTCCTGAACACTTTGCAGCCGTATTTGATAATATTGTTGTGCGTTTTGTTGCGTGGGTTTTTGTCGCAGCAACTGCATATCACTTCGTTATGGGCATCAAGCACTTGTTTGCTGATATGGGCTTTAACGAAGAGTTACAATCAGGTAGAAGAGCGTCAATTGTGAGTTTTGTTATTGCCGCTATATTGATAGTGCTATCATTTATATGGGTGATGTTCTAATGAGAAATGATTCAGGAATTAAATCTGCGACAGGCCTAACCGGCTCTGGCTCGCGCGATTGGATAATGCAGCGTATTAGCGCTGTAGTATTAGCCGTGTACGCCGTAGTAATGGTGGCATTTTTCTTGTTCAACGGCGATGTTGGTTATGAACAATGGAAGATGTTCATTATGAGTATGCCAATGCGTTTATTAAGTCTATTGGCAATTGTTGCCTTAGCAGTTCACGCATGGGTAGGTATGTGGACGGTATTTACCGACTATGTTAAATCTACTGGCATGCGTATCGTACTGCAAGCTGCTATGATCATCGCAATTTTAGTATACCTATTCTGGGGTATCATGATTTTCTGGGGTCCAGGTCTACTATAAAATAAGCGCTTTGACGGCGATGTTAAATCACCGAAAGCTGGTTGGTATGTATGGATGATATGCATTGAGCTCCCAATTCGTCCCTACCAATTAAGTCGCTTAGCTAGCTTTAATAAGACTTCAGAATGAAGTGAGCCTATCTGGTAATGTGACGCTATAAATAAAGTGAATGACAGTTTATAGCCCCATCGCCAGCTAATATGACGACTAACGTATTCATTAGGAAAACGTAATGGCAACTAGACAAGACAATACAATTAGCAATATTAAAACCCTAAATTACGACTCTGTTATCGTTGGCGGTGGCGGCTCAGGTATGCGTGCAGCTCTGCAATTAGCAGAAGGCGGCATGAAAGTAGCTGTCATTACCAAAGTATTTCCAACCCGCTCGCACACTGTTGCAGCACAGGGTGGTATTGGCGCAAGCTTAGGTAACATGAGTGATGACAACTGGCACTTCCACTTCTATGACACCGTTAAAGGGTCAGACTGGTTAGGTGACCAAGATGCCATCGAGTATATGTGCCGTGAAGCACCAAAAGTGGTGTATGAGCTTGAGCACATGGGTATGCCGTTTGACCGTAACCCAGACGGTACTATTTACCAACGTCCATTCGGTGGTCACACCTCTAACTATGGTGAAAAAGCCGTACAACGTGCTTGTGCTGCCGCTGACCGTACTGGACACGCTCTATTACACACCCTATATCAGAAAAACCTTGAAAAAGGCACTGAGTTCTTCATCGAATGGATCGCTTTAGATCTAATCAAAGATGAGAAAGGTGATATCAATGGTGTGATCGCTATTGAGCAAGAAACAGGTACTGTGGCTGTATTCCAAGCAACCAACACTGTATTAGCTACTGGTGGTGCAGGTCGTATTTTCGCAGCTTCAACCAACGCTTACATTAATACTGGTGATGGCCTAGGTATGGCAGTGCGTGCAGGTATTCCATTACAAGATATGGAATTCTGGCAGTTCCACCCAACGGGTGTGTTCGGCGCTGGTGTACTATTAACCGAAGGGTGTCGTGGTGAGGGTGCTATCTTACGTAACAAAGATGGTGAAGCCTTCATGGAGCGTTATGCACCAACGGTTAAAGACTTGGCACCACGTGACTTAGTATCACGCTCAATGGACCAAGAAATTAAAGAAGGCCGTGGTTGTGGTCCAAACAAAGATCACATCGTAATGGATATGACTCACTTAGGTGTGGATACCATTATGAAGCGCTTACCTTCAGTATTTGAAATTGGTAAAAACTTCGCTAACGTTGATATTACCAAAGAGCCAATTCCAGTTATTCCAACCATTCACTATATGATGGGCGGTATTCCAACGACTATTCATGGTCAAGTTATCGTACCTGATCTTGAAGGTAACGTTGATGAAGAAGGCCTATACACTGACGGGAAAATCGTTAAAGGCTTATACGCCATCGGTGAGTGTGCGTGTGTGAGTGTTCACGGTGCTAACCGTTTAGGTACCAACTCATTGCTTGACTTGGTTGTGTTTGGCCGTGCTGCTGGTAAGCATATCATTGATAACTTCAGTGGCTCTGATCACAACTATCATCCAATGAACCCACGTGTACTAGATTTCACTGTTGGCCGCTTAGACAAGCTACAAAACTCAACCGAAGGCTATAACGCACAAGACGTTGCTGATGAAATCCGTAGCCTAATGCAAACGCACGCCAGTGTATTCCGTACTCAGGAATTAATGGATGAAGGCGTTCAAAAGCTGCTAGCGCTTGAAGAAAAAGTAAACAACATTCACTTAGCTGATAAGTCGCAAGTATTTAACACAGCACGCATCGAAGCTTTAGAAGTTGCTAACTTATACGAAGTGGCTAAAGCGACTATGATTTCAGCGGCTAATCGTCATGAGTGCCGTGGTGCACATACGGTGTTAGATTATGATCGTCCAGAAGATGATCCAGTCGCACCAAATGGCCGTAACGACAATGAGTGGATGAAACACACTGTTTGGTACTCTGAAGGCAATAAGATTGTTTATAAGCCTGTTCGTAAAGTACCACTTACTGTTGATTACGTTGAACCTAAAGTACGTGTTTACTAATCAGTACACCACGTATAGCAAAGCGTTTTAACGTCAATAAGTCGAATTTAATTTTAAATTAGTAACGCTGTTTTACGAAGACTGCAACTGATGCAACAACAGCGTTACGCCGTGTGGAGTTAGCACTATGAGCCGAGGTACTCGCACCATTGAGATATACCGCTACGATCCGGACAAGGACGCAGCACCTTACATGCAAACTTATACGATTGAGCTGTTAGACTCAGATCGTATGTTGCTTGATGTTCTACTTCGTTTGAAAAAGCAAGATGAAGGCATTACTTTCCGCCGCTCATGCCGTGAGGGTATTTGTGGTTCAGATGGTATGAACATTAACGGCAAAAACGGTTTGGCATGTTTGATTAACATGAACACGCTACCAGAGAAGATCACTATTCGTCCGCTACCTGGTTTACCAGTAGTACGTGATTTAGTGGTAGATATGAACCAGTTTTATGAGCAGTATGAGAAAGTACATCCTTTCTTAATCAACGATCAGCCTGCACCACCAACAGAGCGTCTACAGTCTCCAGAACAGCGTGAGAAGCTAAACGGCCTGTATGAGTGTATCTTATGTGCATGTTGTTCAACCAGCTGCCCATCGTTCTGGTGGAACCCAGAGAAGTTCTTAGGCCCATCAGCACTACTAAACGCTTATCGTTTCGTAGCTGATAGCCGTGATACCGATACTCGTGCACGTTTAGCGCGTATGGACGATCCATTCAGCTTATTCCGTTGCCGTGGTATCATGAACTGTGTTGCTGTTTGTCCTAAAGGATTAAACCCAACCCGCGCGATTGGTCACTTACGTAGCTTGCTGCTAGAACAAGCAGGTTAATAACCGTAGGTTAACTGGTACTACTAAGTACATATCCCCGATTACTCGGATACGCTAAGGTTACAAATTTGCAATAGTTTACGTGAATACCACAGACCTCTATTTGTTGATAGGGGTCTTTTTTTGTTAAAATTGTCACAGTGCGAATATCGAACATTTAGATTATAAATAGTTACTATTGAACAAACAAACGCAGCGGGTTAGAGTTACATGTTACCCTTGTATTCAGTGTGCAACTGTTTTCTTAAATTGCGTTTGGTTTGCTACTTGAATGGCTGTACTGTCGAATTGATGAGCTTTGAGTTTCAGCTGATGTGTTGTTAGTAGAAAAATTAAGTTTTGCGCAAAAATAACGACTGATACTCTTGAAAAACAGTAAATAAGTCTATACAAAGCGAACACCATAGAAGTGTCATCATTAAGCTGCATTATATAAATGAAAAAGCTAATTATTTTAAGCTGCGAAGTATAAACCAGTCGCTAAAGCTAAAAAAGCCAAAGGCAAGTCAAAGTAAGACAGTCAGTGGCTAATAATATGACAAGTGATATAACAACAATTTGGCGCTATTGGTTTAAAACGCTGTTAATCAGTAAGTAGTCAATGAATAAGTAAACAGCGAGTAAGTCACAACTAAGTTAAAAGTCTCAGCCAATAGAAATTTAGCCATTAGTTAGCCATTAGAGTGAAAGATATCAAAACAGCTGAGTAAAAAACGATAGCTGGGAAGCTGATAGCTAGGTAAAACAATGCTGGGTAAAACAATTAAGTACTCATCATAATAAGTAATAACCATAAATAGGATATTTGATTTTTTAGGTCACTGGATTTTAATTCGTTGGGTTTAAAGTCAGTGGACTTGAAAAACAGTACATTCACCTATAGCAATAGCATGAAATAGCAACCGCACGAATGCCTGTGTTTTTATTTTAATTAAACCTTAATGTAAATAAGAAAAGACTATGAATACTATGACTAATAATGCCGTAAAAGCCGATGCTACTGAGCTTGCAGGTGACAACGCAAGCTATATCGAGGCCCTCTACGAACAGTATCTACAAGATCCTGACAGTGTAGATGCAGAGTGGCAAACTTACTTCAAAGAATTTGAAACCGGTGATGATGCCTTGCACCACGCCATTCAGGACCAGTTCTTGCTGTTGGCACGTAACCAAACTGCCAATAAGGGCGTTGTTGCTGCACCAGCATCTGGCGCACGTTCAGACGCGAACTGTGTTGACCCACGTCAAATGGGTGTGCAAAAACTAATTTCAGCCTATCGTCGTCGTGGTCATCGTCGTGCACAACTTGATCCATTAAAACTACAAGTACGTGACGAGGTTGAAGACTTAACTCTTGAGTTTCATGGCTTATCAGAAGCTGACCTAGATACCGTATTCCCAACCAGTGACTTTAACATTGGTAAATCAGAAGCGACGTTACGCGAAATCATTGAAACTTTAGATCGTATCTATTGTGGCCATATCGGTCTTGAGTACATGCATGTGACAACCAGCACTGAGAAGCGTTGGTTTGAAAAGTACATGGAATCAAACCTAGGTCATATCAAATTTGATGACGAAAAAAGAAAAACCATCCTTGAGCGTTTAACCGCTGCTGAAGGCTTAGAAAAATATTTAGCGCGTAAATATACTGGTGTGAAGCGTTTCGGTCTTGAAGGTGGTGAAAGCTTCATCCCTGCAGTTCACGAAATCATTCAACGCGCTGGTGGCTACGGTACCAAAGAAATGGTTATCGGTATGGCTCACCGTGGTCGTCTAAACCTATTGGTGAACATCTTAGGTAAAAACCCAGCAGATTTGTTCGACGAATTTGATGGTAAAGTGCTTCCTGAAAAAGGGTCTGGTGACGTTAAGTACCACAATGGTTACTCATCAAACGTGATGACACCAGGCGGTGAGGCTCACTTAGCATTAGCGTTTAACCCATCACATTTAGAAATCGTATCACCAGTATTAGAAGGCTCAGTACGTGCACGTCAAGTACGTCGCAATGACACAGATGGCAACTTAGTACTGCCATTGGTTGTGCATGGTGATGCTGCTATCGCCGCTCAGGGTGTGGTTCAAGAAACCTTCCAGATGTCACAAACCCGTGCGTATAGCACAGGGGGTACAGTTCACATTGTTATTAACAACCAAGTGGGCTTTACAACCAGCCGTCAAGAAGATGCGCGTTCTACAGAATACTGTACTGACATCGCCAAGATGGTTCACGCACCTATCTTACACGTAAACGGTGATGATCCTGAAGCTGTGGTATTTGCCGCTCAAATGGCACTAGACTATCGTCATGAGTTCCATAAAGACATCGTTATTGACCTGTTCTGCTATCGTCGTAACGGCCATAACGAAGCCGATGAGCCATCTGCAACACAGCCATTAATGTACTCGGTTATCAAAAAACTGCCAACAACACGTACTCAATATGCGAAAAAGCTAATTGAAGAAGGTGTTATTTCAGAGGGCGAAGACAAGAAGCTTGAAGATGTTTACCGTGAGTCATTAGACAAAGGTGAATATGTTGCCAGCTCATTGGTTAAAGATCCTAACGAAGAATTATACGTTGACTGGAGCCCATACCTAGGTCATGACCTAGAAGATGATTGGGATACCGGTGTTGATATTGAAAAACTGAAAGAATATGGTCGCCGCATGGCTGAAATGCCAGAAGACTTCAAGCTACAGCGTCAAGTTCAGCGTGTGGTTGAACAGCGTTTAGCGATGCAAACGGGTGAAGAGCCATTAAACTGGGGTGCTGCTGAGACGTTGGCTTATGCCTCACTAGTGGACGAAGACTTCTTAGTACGTATTACCGGTGAAGATGTGGGCCGTGGTACTTTCTCACATCGTCATTCTGAGATCTACAACACTGCTAATGGAGATATGTACGTACCGCTGGCTAACTTAAATGATACGCAAGCACGCTTCGCGACCTATAACTCACTGTTATCAGAAGAAGCGGTATTGGCATTCGAATATGGTTATGCAACCACAGTGCCAAAAGCGTTAATTATCTGGGAAGCTCAGTTTGGTGACTTCGTTAACGGTGCGCAGGTTGTTATTGACCAGTTCATCTCAAGTGGCGAAACCAAATGGCAGCGTGTGTGTGGTCTAACTATGCTATTACCACATGGCTTCGAAGGCCAGGGTCCTGAACACTCTTCAGCCCGCCTAGAGCGCTTCTTACAGCTATGTGCTGAAGACAACATGCAAGTTATTACACCAACAACACCAGCTCAGATCTTCCATGCGTTACGTCGTCAGGCAGTCCGCCCAATTCGTAAACCATTGGTAGTGATGTCACCGAAGAGCTTGCTACGTCACAAGCTTGCAACATCAGAGCTAGAAGAGCTTGCTAATGGTAAGTTTGAAACGGTATTGCCAGAACTGGATCAACTAGACAACGACAAAGTAACGCGTCTGGTACTGTGTGGCGGTAAAGTCTACTATGACTTGCTAGAGCAGCGCCGCGAGCTTGGCTTAGACCATGTGGCTATTGTTCGTATTGAGCAGTTATATCCACTACCAGAACAAAGAATGGTTGAAGAAGCTCAGAAATACAGCAACCTTGAAGAGATTGTATGGTGTCAAGAAGAGCCATTAAACCAAGGTGCATGGTATTACTTAGCGCCGCACGTGTTCCGTATCTTTGGTCCACAAGCTGATGGTCAACCACGTGTTACTAAAGCACATGTTGTTGATCCGGTAGCGCGTCCAGCTTCTGCTGCACCTGCAACTGGCTTGCCATCAATCCACTTACGTCAGCAGCGTGAGTTGGTCGCTGGTGGTCTAGGTGTTGATGTTGACCAATTAAAATAAATGATAACGAGGTCTAAGCGGTTCGCCGTTTAGACTTTTGGTGTTCGTTGAATAAGTTGAATAAACAATTGAGTAACTCGTTATTTCAATCGACAATTAAAACAATCAACAAACGTTTTTAATTTATAAATATAAATGTAATGTGCTTATCTTTCTTCATAAATAAGTCATTAATAACTTAATAATACCGATATACATAACAGGAGCACTTCCATGTCAGAGATTAAAGTCCCCGTATTCCCAGAGTCTATTGCTGATGGTACCCTTGTTGAGTGGCACGTAAGCGAAGGCGAACAAGTTAACCGTGATGATATTCTTGCTGAAATTGAAACCGATAAAGTGGTTTTAGAAGTTGTTGCACCAGACGACGGTGTGGTTACTAAAATTGTTAAGCAAGTAGATGACACTGTGTTATCTGAAGAAGTTATCGCAGAATTCGAAGCCGGTGCAACTGGTTCAGCGGGTTCAGACGACAGCGCTGAAGACAAATCAGAAGACGCTGATGCCAAGAAAGAAGAACAGTCAGCTGAAGGCGGCGAGCCTAAACAAGCGTCTAAAGACTCTGCAGACGATCACAAAGATCAAAGCCCAGCAGTTCGTAAAGCAGCCAAAGAATCTGGCGTAGATCCTAAGAATGTTGAAGGTTCAGGCCGTGGTGGTCGTGTAACTAAACAAGATATGGCCAATCCTAAGCTAAAAGCGGACAGCTCTATCAAGTCTGACAGCGGTCGTCCAGTTGCTGAATCAGTAGGTGAGCGTACTGAAAAACGCGTTCCAATGACACGTCTACGCAAGACTGTTGCGAACCGTCTATTAGCAGCGACTCAAGAAACAGCAATGTTAACGACGTTTAACGAAGTGAACATGAAGCCATTAATGGACTTACGTGCTAAGTACAAAGATGAGTTCGAGAAGCGTCATGACACTCGTTTAGGCTTTATGTCTATGTTTGTTAAAGCAGCTACAGAAGCGCTGAAACGTTTCCCAGCAGTAAACGCCTCTATCGATGGTGATGATATTGTTTATCATGGCTACTATGATGTTGGTGTTGCCGTATCTTCAGATCGTGGTCTAGTGGTACCTGTATTACGTGACACTGATCGCATGAGCATGGCTGATATCGAATCAGGTATCCGTGATTTTGCTGGTAAAGCACGTGATGGTAAATTGGCTCTAGAAGACATGACTGGCGGTACATTCACTATCACTAACGGTGGTGTATTCGGTTCACTAATGTCAACGCCTATTCTTAACCCACCACAAACTGCTATTCTAGGTATGCACGCTATCAATGAGCGTCCAATGGCAGTAAACGGTCAAGTTGAAATCTTACCTATGATGTATCTTGCACTGTCATACGATCACCGTATGATTGATGGTAAAGACGCGGTACAGTTCTTAGTGACAATCAAAGAGCTTATCGAAGATCCAGCGAAAATGTTATTAGACCTATAAGGTCAACGGGCTTGTATCGGAGGCAATCTGGTACAAGCTTTTTCATTACAGATTGATTTATTTAAGCTATTACCATTATAAAAGCTTATTTACGTTTAACGATAATTAAGCTTTTATCAAAATAATAAATAGGAATTAACATGAAAGACAATTATGATTTAGTTGTGATCGGCGGTGGCCCAGGTGGTTATGAAGCGGCTATTCGTGCAGGTCAATTAGGTATGACAGTTGCTTGTATCGAAAAACGCGTTTATAAAGGCGAGCCTGCACTAGGCGGTACTTGCTTAAACGTGGGTTGCATCCCATCAAAAGCACTACTAGACTCATCACATCGTTATGAAGTGACCAAGCATGAGCTTGAAGAGCACGGTATTAGCACTGGCGACGTTGAGATTGACGTTGCTAAAATGATTGAGCGTAAAGAAGCGATCGTTAAGCAGCTAACTGGTGGTGTTGCTGCTTTATTAAAAGGCAACAAAGTAGACTGGTTACAAGGCTGGGGTACGCTTGTAGACGGTAAAGGCGACGAGAAAAAAGTTAAATTTACGGCGCTAGAAGACGAATCAGAAACCACTATTACTGCTAAAAACGTTATCTTAGCAGCGGGTTCTGTGCCAATCGATATCCCTGTTGCGCCAGTTAACAACGAAGAAGGCATCATCGTTGACTCAACAGGTGCGCTAGATTTCACTGAAACACCTAAGCGTCTAGGCGTAATCGGTGCTGGTGTTATCGGTCTTGAGCTTGGTTCAGTATGGCGTCGTCTAGGTTCTGAAGTGGTTGTTTATGAAGCACTTCCAGAGTTTTTAGCTGCAGCTGACAAAGAAATCGCTAAAGAAGCCGGCAAACTACTTAAGAAACAAGGTCTAGACATCCGTGTTGATACTAAAGTAACCAACGCTGAAGTAAAAGATGGTCAAGTAGTGGTGACTAGCGAAAAAGGCGGCGAGTCTAATGAAGAGACTTTCGACAAGCTAATCGTTTGTGTGGGTCGCCGTGCATATTCTGAAAAACTTCTAGGTGAAGATTCAGGTATCACTCTAACTGACCGTGGTCTAGTTGAAGTTGACGATCAGTGTAAGACTAACCTTGATGGCGTTTACGCTATTGGTGACTTAGTACGTGGCCCAATGCTTGCTCACAAAGCAATGGAAGAGGGTATGATGGCGGTTGAGCGTATTCATGGCGAAAAAGCTCAAGTTAACTATGACACCATCATCAACGTTATCTACACGCATCCAGAAATCGCATGGGTTGGTTTAACTGAAGAGCAAGCGAAAGAGCAAGGCTACGAAGTTAAGACTGGTTCATTTAACTTAGCAGCTAACGGCCGTGCATTGGCTCAAAGCGAAGGCCAAGGCTCAATTAAAGTTGTTGCTGATGAGAAAACGGATCGTCTATTAGGTATGCACGCTATCTGTGCAGGCGCAGGCGACATCGTTCACCAAGGTATGATTGCAATGGAATTCGTTTCAAGCATTGAAGACCTACAGTTAATGACGTTTGCTCACCCAACCATCAGTGAAGCGGTACACGAAGCAGCACTATCTGCTGACGGCCGTGCTATTCACGCTATCCAGCGCAAAAAACGTAAAAAATAACTGCTTGATAGTAGTTTATAACAGCGTCAATAGATTGAAGATAGTGGCTTAGAGCTTTTAAGCCACTCATCTTATCAGTCAGTCTGTTGCCACTATAGGTACAGGTACTAGGTTACTTATTAACAGCAAAAAACGCTTAGTATCCGTTTTAAAACTTGGAATTAAAATTAAAGGGTAACTTTATGAATTTACATGAATATCAAGCCAAATTATTACTAGAAAGCTACGGCTTACCAATCCAGAAAGGTATCATCGCATACTCTGGTGACGAAGCTGCAGAAGCTTTTGATAAAACCCCAACAGACGTTGCTGTTATCAAAGCACAGGTTCACGCTGGTGGCCGTGGTAAAGCGGGCGGTGTTAAGCTTGCTAAGACTCGTGAAGAAGCAAAAGAAATCGCTGATGCACTAATCGGTACTAACCTAGTTACTTACCAAACTGACGCTGAAGGTCAGCCAGTAAACTTCGTACTAGTTGCAGAAGATATGTACCCAGTACAGACTGAGCTATACCTTGGTGCAGTAGTTGACCGTGCAACTCGTCGCGTAACTTTCATGGCATCTACCGAAGGTGGTGTTGAGATTGAGAAAGTTGCAGAAGAAACACCTGAGAAAATCTTCAGCATCACAGTTGATCCATTAGTGGGTCTAATGCCTTTCCAAGCACGTGAAGTTGGTTTCAAACTAGGCCTTGAAGGCAAGCAAATTAACCAGTTCGTTAAACTAATGACTGGCGCATACAAAGCATTTGTTGAAAATGATTTCGATATGATTGAAATCAACCCACTAGCTGTTCGTGAAAACGGCGAGTTAGCTTGTGTTGACGGCAAAATTGGTGTTGATTCAAACGCTCTATTCCGTCAGCCAAAAATTGCTGAGCTACATGACCCATCACAAGAAAATGAGCGTGAGCTTAAAGCAGCTGAATTTGACCTAAACTATGTTGCTCTAGAAGGTAACATCGGTTGTATGGTTAACGGTGCTGGTCTTGCAATGGCTACAATGGACATCATCAAGCTGTACGGCGGTAAGCCAGCTAACTTCCTAGACGTTGGCGGCGGTGCTACTAAAGATCGTGTTGTTGAAGCATTCAAAATCATCCTAGAAGATGAGAGTGTAAAAGGCGTTCTAATCAATATCTTCGGTGGTATCGTACGTTGCGACATGATTGCTGAAGCAATTATTGCAGCGGTTAAAGAAGTAAATGTAACTGTACCTGTCGTGGTTCGCTTAGAAGGTAACAATGCTGAATTAGGTGCTAAATTATTAGACGAGTCTGATGTTGAAGTTATTTCAGCACAAGGTCTATCTAATGCTGCACAAAAAATTGTTGATGCGGTTGCTTAATTGCTAGCCCAACACAAAAAATTCAATTTATAAATAACCTTTTAAGTTAGTTAACCATAATTCGGAGTAAATAATGAGTGTATTAATCGACAAAGACACCAAAGTATTGGTGCAAGGTTTTACTGGTAAAAACGGTACTTTCCATTCAGAACAAGCGATTGAGTACGGTACTAAAGTTGTTGGTGGTGTTACCCCAGGTAAAGGTGGTCAAACTCACCTAGGTCTGCCAGTATTCAACACTATGGCAGAAGCGATGGAAGCGACTAACGCTGACGCATCAGTTATCTATGTTCCAGCACCTTTCGTTTTAGATTCAATCATCGAAGCAGTAGACGCTGGCGTTAAGCTAATCGTTGTGATCACTGAAGGCGTACCTACTTTAGATATGCTTAAAGCGAAGCGTTACATCGAGCAAGCTGGCGACGTGAAAATGGTTGGTCCTAACTGCCCAGGCGTTATCACTCCAGGTCAGTGCAAAATCGGTATCATGCCAGGCCACATCCATCAGCCAGGTAAAGTGGGTATCATCTCACGTTCTGGTACATTGACTTATGAAGCAGTGGCTCAGACTACTAAACTAGGCTTCGGTCAGTCTACTTGTATTGGTATTGGTGGTGACCCAATCCCAGGTATGAACCAAATTGATTGCTTGAAGATGTTCCAAGAAGATCCTCAAACTGAAGCAATCGTACTAATCGGTGAAATCGGTGGTACTGCTGAAGAAGAAGCAGCTGCATACATCAAAGAGCATGTAACTAAGCCAGTTATTGGTTACATCGCTGGTGTTACTGCACCTAAAGGTAAGCGCATGGGCCATGCTGGTGCGATTATCTCTGGTGGTAAAGGTACCGCTGAAGAGAAATTCAAAGCATTCGAAGATGCGGGCATCGCTTATACTCGTGACCCATCTAAGATTGGTGAGACAGTTAAAGAAGTTACCGGTTGGTAATTTGCAGATACTGTTAGCTTGAATGCTATTGTCTTTATATCAATAGCATTTAGCTGAAATAAAAAAGAACATCCCTCGGGGTGTTCTTTTTTTTGTTTTAAATATCGTCATATAAGTTTGCTACAATGAATCTATAAATAATAAATTATACTAATTGTGCTCATATCTAAAATTTAATTTGAACTGGATTCTTATGAACTCACACGTTACCCATGCTGTTATTCCTGTTGCTGGATTTGGCACACGTATGTTGCCATTGTCTAAGTCGGTGCCGAAAGAGCTATTACCGCTTGGCAATCGTCCTGCCATTCATTATGTGGTTGAAGAAGCGATAGCAGCCGGTATTAAACATATTGTGCTGGTAGGTCATGCGCAAAAAAGTGCCATTGAAAATTATTTTGATGTTAATGCTGAGCTTGATAACCAGTTACGTGCCAAGGGTAAAGATGAGTTGGCTGATAGCTTAAACTGGCTACCTGATGATGTATCAGTATCGATGATTCGTCAAGGCAAACCTTTAGGTCTAGGTCATGCGGTGTTAAAGGCGCGTCCTATCGTCGGTGATAATCCTTTTGCCGTACTGCTACCGGATGTGGTGCTTAACCCATTTACGACCAATATGAGCACAGATAACCTAGCGTTTATGATGAAAGAATTTGAGCAGTCTCAGCACTCACAAATCTTGGTCAGTGCCGTTGCCGATGAAGATGTGCATAAATACGGTATTGCCAAATTAAAACAAGCTGAACAGCTTCAACGTATAGCCAATACCGACAACAGCAATGCCAGCTTCGCGGTTGATGGATTTGTTGAAAAGCCAAGTTTAGAGCAGGCGCCCTCAAATCTAGCAGTGGTTGGTCGCTACGTGTTTGCCCCGGAGATTTTTGATTATTTAGCCAAGACTGAGCCATCAGTCGGCGGCGAGATTCAATTGACTGATGCCATTGATGCGCTAATCAGTACTCAAGGCGTCGATGTGACGACTATGTTAGGTGATAGCTTTGATGCCGGTGATATGACCAGTTATATGCAGGCCTTTATTTACTTCGCCCAGCAGCAGTTATCGCAAAAATAATCGAGTGTGCTTATCATGTCAAATCCATTACCTAGCCAGCTGCCGCAATGGCAAAAATTACAACAATTGGCACAACAAGACTGGTCGCTGACAGCGCTGTTTGCACAAGATAGCGACAGAGCACAGCAGTTTCAGGTCAGTGCCGAAGGTATTTACTTTGACTATTCAAAGCAGTGTGTAGATGCGCAAGTCAAAGCAGAGTTGATCGAGTTGGCCAAAGTCTGCAAGCTGCAAGAAAAGATCACTGCATTGAATCTAGGCGATCGAGTCAATAGTAGTGAGCAGCGAGCGGCGCTACATACGGCCCTGCGTTTGCCAGCATCAGCAAAGCTAGTCGTTGATGGTGAGGATGTGGTCAGCGCTGTGCATACCAGCTTGGATAAAGCAGCAGATTTGGTTGCGCGTATCCGCCAAGGTATTTGGCGTGGTTACTCCGGTAAGGCCATTACCGATGTGGTGAACATTGGCGTTGGTGGTTCAGACTTAGGGCCAGTGATGGCTAATACCGCATTAGATGAATGGGCTGACAGTCCTATTCACGTGCACTTTGTGTCCAATATGGATGGCACTCAATTAGGCAGTTTGCTTGAACGTTTAAGTCCTGAAACTACCTTGTTTATTGTGTCATCTAAGTCGTTTGGGACAGTAGATACTTTGTCTAATGCACAAACCGCCAGAGCCTGGCTGATGACCACTGGTGCTAGTCAAGCCAGTTTATTGCGCCGTCACTTTATTGGCGTATCAGCCAACCCTGAGCGTGCATTGGCCTGGGGTATTGATGAAGCGCACTTATTACAGTTATGGGATTGGGTTGGTGGTCGCTTCTCTATGTGGTCATCGATTGGTCTGGCAGTGGCTATACGTATCGGTATGGATAAATTTTATCAAATGCTGGCAGGTGCTCATGCGATTGATCAGCATTTTTTAACCGCTGATTTGGATCAAAACTTACCAGTATTATTAGGGCTAATTGGTGTTTGGAACAGTACCTTTATGGGCATTAATGCGCATACCGTGTTGCCCTATGATGGACGCTTGAAGTATTTTCCCAGCTACTTAACCCAATTAGAGATGGAGAGTAATGGTAAGTCGGTCACGCACAATGGTGAGCCGGTGAACTATGCAACTTGTCCCATCTTATGGGGTGAGATTGGATCGAACGCACAGCACGCATTTTATCAGCTGTTGCACCAAGGTACTCAAAAAGTATCTTGTGACTTCATCGCCTGTGTTCACTATTATCAAGACACTGATGCAGGTGAATTAAAGCGTCAGCATGCCTTATCACTGGCCAACTGTTTGGCACAAAGTCGTGTATTGGCTTTTGGTAATGATGCTGTGGCTGCTAAACCTGATCAGCTGGTCTCAGAGCTGGATAAATTTAAACGCTATCGTGGTAATCAGCCATCGACCACTATTTTATTAGATGAATTAACCCCGACCAGCTTTGGCGCGCTCATTGCTTTATATGAACATAAGGTGTTTGTGATGGCCAGTATTTGGGATATTAACCCATTTGATCAGTGGGGCGTAGAAATGGGTAAGCAGGTGGCCAATGAAGTCTTTGCGCATATTAATTTAGCAAAATCAGAGTCAGGATCTGCTGAAGCGGCAGAGAGTCACGCTGCTTTTGACAGCTCTACTCAAGCGTTATTACAGCATATTAATCAGCAGATTGCAGAGTAATCAGCTTAAGCAAGCAGACTGTATAAGACTGACTAATAACGATTAAAAATAATACAAAGGATGATATTTGATGACTATGCCAACCCCTGTAAGCGTCAATAATAGTACAGCAAATAAACAGTGCGTCATTGTTGGTCACTCCATTGATGCGATTACTACAGCGACAGTCATGGTGAGCTTGGGCAATAAAGTGAGCTTGTATGCTGATCAACAACAGCTTGAACATACATTGGCGAACTATGAGTTTGAGCATCAGCAGCAAGCACTGTGGCAGCTATATGTAAGCCAAAACTCAATTGTCATCTCTGAGTTACCTCAGCAAGCGTCAGCTGTGTTTGCAGAAGCACAGGCCAGTTTATATTGGCTGTTTTATAGTGATTTGTCAGTAGATTGGCAGCAAAAAAATGGCGAGCAACCAGCCTGGATCAGTGACCTCAATGAAAGCCAGCTCTCTACGCAAACTCCGGTGATATTAAGCGGTATTAGCACTTTAGGCGTGTTTGCTGATTTGGCCGAGCAGTGTCGTCGACCTTGGGTATATTACGTGCCGTTTGTGTTCCTACAAGACGGTCGTGCCTATCCGTCAATGTTGTCTCCTAAGCTGTGGTTAATGGGGGAGAAGACAGCAGATTCGGTTGATAAAGTCGCCATGATACAGCCATTAATGGCGCAAGCTCAAAACAGCTATGTCAGTGATATTGCAACCATTGAGTTTTCACGCAGCGCTATTATGAGCATGTTAGCGACACGGGTTAGCTTTATGAATGAATGGTCGCGTCTGGCGGATCAGCAAGGCGTAGATATCCTACAAGTGGCCGATATCATGGGGCTTGATAGCCGAATTGGTAGCAGTTATCTAAAAGCAGGGTGGGGCTTTGGTGGTCAAACCTTACCAACTGAAATTGAAGCACTGCACCAAACTTTACAAGATACCCAGGTCGATCATCGATTAATGCAGGCGGTCAATGTGATTAATGATGATCAAAAAGAGCTGATTTTCCGTAAGTTCTGGCAGTATTTTGATGGTGCGATTGAGCAAAAGCAGGTCACTGTTTGGGGTGCAAGCTACAAGTCTGGCTCAGGACGTACCTCATCGGCAGCGATTCATCCGCTGCTGCGCCTACTATGGTCGTATAATATCACTACTTATGTTTATGCCTTAGAAGCACAAGCGGAGCTGGCCAGCTTATATCCACAGCAGCCATTATTGAAGTTTATCAGCGAGCCGACTCAGCCGTTAGCTAATAGCGATGCGCTGTTTGTGTTGTCTTGGCCTGATACCAAACGCTTGCCAATTAGTGCCATTAATGAGGTAGTACTGCCGGTATTTGACGCGCAAAATGCCTTTAGCCGCGAGCATATCCAAAGCTTGGTGGGTGGTTATCAAGGTATTGGACGTCGCAAAGACTAACATCAGTCATATCCAGTATTTTATGTGCTGGTTAAGTTATTGGTGCTATTGATACACTAATGATATTCGCACTAAAAACCCCGTTAAGCCTAGGCCTAACGGGGTTAAATATATGGATAAGCTGTTTTAGCTAATTTGTTATGGGCTCAATTAAATTATGCCAACTGTGCGCCTTGCTCTGCCAGCCACTGTTTGATTTGCGCCGTTTTTTCAGCCAGTAGTGCCTCATCGCCTTTGGTCTCAATATTGAGTCGAATCAAAGGCTCAGTGTTAGAAGCACGAATATTAAAGCGCCACTGACCAAAGTCTAAGCTTAATCCATCCAAGGTATTTTTATCAGGATTATCAGTGCTGAAATAGGCTTCAATGGCATCAATGATTTCATCACTGCTGGTTTGAGTCAGCTTGAAGTTAATCTCGCCAGAGCTGGGGTAGGCGCTGATGCGCTCATCAACCAATTGTCCTAGCGTTTTACCAGTTGTCGATAACAATTCAATGGTCAATAGCCAAGGAATCATGCCGCTGTCGCAATAAAAGAAATCACGGAAGTAGTGGTGTGCACTCATCTCACCGCCATAAACGGCGCCTGACTCACGCATGATTTGCTTAATAAACGAATGCCCGGACTTACTAATCACCGCCTGTCCGTCGCCCTCAGCAATGATGGCTTCGGTGTTATACAGTACCCGTGGATCGTAGACGATGGCGGCGCCAGCATTTTTCTGTAAAAAGGCCTGTGCCAACATACCGACGATATAGCTGCCTTCCACAAATTCGCCTTTGTTATCAAATAAGAAACAGCGGTCAAAGTCACCATCAAAGGCGATACCCAAATCGGCTTTATTTTCGATTACTGCTTGCTTGGTCGATTCACGATTAGCCAATATCATTGGGTTAGGGATGCCGTTCGGGAAGCTGCCATCCGGATTATGATGTACTTTGATCATCTCAATAGGAGCTCCTCTTTGCTGTAATCGCTGCTCTAATAAATCGACTGTCGGACCAGCGCTGCCATTACCAGAGTTGATGACAATCTTTAACGGTACCAGCTTATCGGTGTCAATAAAGCGCATTAAATGATCAATATACGCGGTCTTGTCATGTTGCTCAGCGACCTGACCAACTTTAGCGGCTTTAGCGAAAGTGCCTTGTTCAGCCAGTTGCTGAATATCGGCAAGACCTGAATCGGCACTGATGGGTCTTGAGCCTTCACGCACCAGCTTTAAGCCATTGTAATTAATTGGGTTATGGCTGGCTGTGACCTCAATGCCGCCCAATGCCTGATAGTAACTGGTCGCAAAATAGACCTCTTCGGTACCGGTCATCCCTAAGTCGATTACGTCCACGCCAGCATCGATGATACCGCGAATCGCTGCTTGTTTTAACGTTTCACTGGAATCACGAATATCACAGCCAATGACTATGCTGTTTTGCAAAGTGTCTGCGCCTTGGCTGGTCGACTTTTGACTGGCTAAAATTTGAGCAAATGCTCGGCCAATACGATAAGCGATGTCTTCGTCTAGGTTAACGCCTAATTCACCGCGAATGTCATAGGCTTTAAATGAGGTGATGGCGCGATGAGCCAGTGTGTCATTGCTATCATTAGCATTAGCTGCGTTATTAGAAAGGTTATTTGCAGGGTTTGAGGTAGTCATGTTCAGCCTTTTTTATAAAGTAAAGGAGGCAATAGGCCTAAGCAATGAGCTTGTAGCAACAAGCATCATCTAGGCTATCGAAGCTGTCCTAACTATAGCCAAACACATCTCTTGAGTAAACCCTATCTTTGATATCATCAAGCTCATGGTGCCAACGATTGGCAATAATTAAGCTGTTTTGCTGTTTAAACTGCGCCAAGTCATGAATCACTTGGCAGTCATTAAAGCTATCCGTCTCAATGGCGGGCTCATAAATAGTGATGCTAACCCCGTGCTGTTTGATGATATCGATAATATCGAGGATGGCCGAATCTCTAAAATTGTCCGCGTCTTTTTTCATGCTTAAACGATAGATACCCACTTGATGGCAGTTTTTATCGATAATTTGACGAGCGATAAAGCGTTTGCGTGTATTGTTGGCATCGACCACAGCGTGAATTAGATTGGCAGGAATGCCAGCGTAATTGGCTTTTAGTTGCTGCGTGTCTTTCGGTAAGCAGTAACCGCCATAGCCAAATGAGGGATTGTTATAATGCAGCCCAATGCGTGGGTCTAAGCCGACACCGGTGATGATTGACTGACTATTGAGCTGGTGTTTTTCAGCAAAACTGTCCAGCTCGTTAAAAAATGAAATGCGAGTGGCCAGATAACTATTGGCAAACAGCTTAACCGCTTCGGCTTCAGTTGGCGGCATTACCAGAGATTCGACATGATCAGATAGGCTGGCATGTTGATATAAGTTAATCAAGGCATTAGCCAAATTCTGCTGATCAGCTGATGCGCCAACGATAATGCGTGAGGGATGTAGATTGTCATGTAGCGCCTGTCCTTCACGCAAAAACTCAGGCATAAACAAAATATGCTGGTCAAATTGCTGACGCATGCAGTCAGTAAAGCCGATTGGAATAGTGGATTTAATAACAATAGGCACGTTAGCATTTTGTTCACGTACCGCGGCTATACTGGTTTCAACCGATGAGGTATCAAACTTACCAGAGGCCACGTCATAATTGGTCGGTGTGGTAATAATTACTAAATCACAGACTGCACTCGTATAAATACCTTGATCGTCTATTAAAATCTGGGTGGTGGCTTTAAGGTTGAGTGATTGATTGCTTAGATAATCACAAATATCTGGGTCTTGTAGTGGCGATTGTTTGTGTTGTATCAGTGAGATTTTATGCTGATCGATATCAAACAATAGAACCTGAGTGTTTAAATGGGTCTGAGCCAACAAAATGGCATTGGACAGTCCCACATAGCCGGCACCTATTACTACGATGTTTTTTAGGCTGGTTTGAGTTAGGTTGGTTCGATCTGTCATAGCTTTTTTTCTTCTTATTAACAGGTGTATTACTGGGCTCATCACAACAAAGCCGGGTGACGTTTTTCATCAAGTCATCATGACACTGATAAAATGATACACTGCAAATATGACAGTCTAAGTAAAGCCACTATTGAGCCATATCCAGGCAAACTAGGCTTAGCTTATGAATATCAAAATGATTAAAAAAGATATTGAAAATTAATACATAAACAGGGGGTAGGGTATGTCACAAAATAGCAAAAATTCGACAAACTCAAGTGTTACTGCACCAACGCCGGTGGCCGGCACACCAGAGCCGACAGGCAATATAGATGACTTACTGGCATTGATGGCACGATTGCGTGCGGATTGCCCATGGGATATCAAACAAACTAACCACAGCTTGATTCCGTATGCGATAGAAGAAGCGTATGAGCTGGCCGAGGCGGTGCAAGAGGGTGATATTGAGGATATCAAAGGCGAGCTTGGTGATGTGCTATTACAAGTCATCTTTCATTGTCAGATCTATGCTGAGCAACATCAGTTTGACTTAGGCGATGTGATTTACACCTTACAGAGCAAATTGATTCGTCGTCATCCGCATGTGTTTGAAGCCGATAAGCTAGCAGATGATGAGGCGGTCAAAAAACGCTGGGATGAAATTAAAGCGTTAGAAAATGCCGAACGTGAGCGGCGTGGTAAGCCAAAACGCAGCTTAGATTCAGTCAAAGCCGGTAGTGCCTTGATGCAAGCACAAAGCTTACAAAAAGCAGCCAGTAAACTGGGCTTTGATTGGAATGGTATCGAAGGCGCCATTGCTAAGTTAGAAGAAGAAATCGCTGAGCTCAAACAGATTATCCCTAAAGACGGCGAAAAGGCTGATGCCGCACAAAAAGCAGAACTTGAAAAAGAGCTGGGCGATTGTGTATTCGGCTTGGTTAACGTGGCACGTAAGCTAAACTTGGATGCAGAAGCGGCGACGTTAACCTGTGTGCATAAGTTCCGCTCTCGCTTTGGGTATATCGAAGACGAGCTGAGCAAGCAAGGCAAAACCCCAGAAACCAGTAGTTTAGATGAGATGGATGCACTATGGGAGCAAGCCAAACAGCATGAATAATACTGGGGCTAATAGTATTGTTAGTGGCACAGGTGGTTATCTGTTTGATGGCGATACTGGTCAAACTCAAGCTAACTTTCATTCTGGCCTAACGCTGATATTGTTATTAGTCCTGCTAATACCGTCAGTAGCTCAAGCAAAATCTCAAGTTCTAGATCAACAGCAACAACAAGCTCAGCAATGTTTTGCCGATGCACAGTTAGCGTATGACTTTATGATTAAGCAGCAGCAGTTGGCACAGCAGCAAGCTGAGTGGGCGGAGCAGAATATAAAGGTTAATATCAATCAAGCTGGCGAGGCGGAGCTGACATTATTAAAAGGGATAGGCAGCAAAAAAGCGCAGCAGATTATATTGTATCGTGATGCGTTTGGGCCGTTTGCAACCATTGATGATTTGGCAAAAGTGAAGGGGATTGGTGCGAAAACCATTAGCAACAATAGCGCCCGATTATCAATAGAGTAATGGGCTGCTGTGTTTGTCTAATCTAGAGGTTTGAGTATTAGTGACTTCAACACTGGTGTTAAGAAGTGCTTGTACCACACACTGCTTTTAATAATGGGTCTGTCGCTTTTAGCGGATGCCAGTTCAATTCGCTTAATGCCAGACGTTGAGCTGTTGGCGAGTTGCTTGATTCAGTAGCTGTATTAGCTGAAGCAGAATCAGTGGCAGGCTGGTCGGTAGTCTCTTGTGAATGTTGTTGCTCAAAAGGATCAGCGATGGTTTGACTGTCACAGTTAATAAACTGCGGCACAATCTTGGTGCTGATGCGTCTTTCAAATAAATAGATATTAATAGATTTGATGCTGCCTAACTGCGGGTTAGAGATGGTTTTATCGGTTGCAACAGCCATAAAACGAATGACTTGTGGCTTGACGTAACTCCAAGGGCGAAACCAGGTTTTACCTTCGATGAGTTTAATCACCTGAGCATCTTTGGGCAGCTTTTCAATTTGCTGTTCATGCCAATGGTATTCTTGATGAATCTGGAATCCTAACATACCAATACCAGCGAAGATGGGTATCAGCCATTTAGGTGAGGGCGTTTTTAGTAGTTTTAGAATATGGCGGATAATTAGTGCGAAGCCGGCCATCGCAAATCCTGCGCTGATGGTGGCAATAAATTCGTAAATCATTTCTTTTCCTGTATTGGCTTGGCTGTTGGTTTTAACTTTATATGACAGCGCTTCCAAAGCCCTAAAGTTAAATGAGCCAGATAGCTCTGGCTCATTTGTGTACACGTTTCAAATAGCGGTGTTAAATAGATAGCGTTGTGTCTACTGTCTATTTAACCCCATTTATTAATGATCAATAGCAGCACCAGCGCCTTTTGGAGAGCGGACACTTTCTACCAGCTCTTGAATGTGTGCTGGAGGTGGCGCAGTCACTGATGATACAGCGAAGGCAACAATAAAGTTAATTAATGCACCAATAGCACCAAACGATAGCGGTGAAATACCTAGTAACCAGTATTCAGCAGTATCTGGGAAGTTTGCTGTACCTGCCATAAAGAACCAGCCTTTATAGACAAAGATATAAACCAAGGTCAAAATCAGACCGGTTAACATACCTGAGATGGCACCAATGCTATTAATACGCTTCGAGAAGATACCCATCATTAATGCTGGGAATAAAGACGCACCAGCAATACCAAAGGCCAATGCGACTACTTGCGCAGCAAATCCTGGTGGATTTAAGCCAAGGTAAGTGGCAACAACAATGGCAACACCCATAGAGATACGTGCGGCTAATAACTCACCTTTATCACTAATATTAGGATTCAAGTTACGCTTGATTAAATCATGGCTAATGGCTGATGAGATAGCAAGTAGTAGACCAGCAGCGGTTGATAGTGCAGCAGCAAGACCGCCTGCAGCAATTAGACCAATAACCCAAGGTGGTAGATTGGCAATTTCTGGGTTAGCAAGTACCATGATATCTTTGTTCACATCAAGTTCATTACCCTGCCATCCGGCATTATCAAACTTACCTTCTAATACGTCACTGTGTGCGCTACGTGCGGCTTCAACAGCAGCAGTTGCAGCAGCGACATCGCCACCTTCCGCTTCAGCAGTTGCTAATGCAGCTTGTGCAGCACCGAGACCACCATCGTTATACATCTGGATACGGCCATCGCCATTTAGATCTGAATATTGGATAAGACCGGTGTCTTCCCAAGTTTGCATCCAGCTTGGACGCTCCTCATACGGCAATGCAGGGGCATCAACACCTTGTGGATATACGGTATCGATTAAGTTTAAACGCGCCATAGAACCTACCGCTGGGGCAGTGAAATATAGCAGTGCAATAAACACCAATGCCCAACCGGCAGACCAGCGTGCGTCAGCAACTTTAGGAACGGTGAAGAAGCGAATGATAACGTGCGGTAAACCGGCAGTACCTATCATTAACGATAAGGTGAACAGTACCATGTTTAATTTGTTAGGCACATCTGCGGTATACGCTGTGAAACCAAGGTCAGTAACCACTTGATCCAGCTTGGTTAATAACGGCATACCAGATTCAGTATGGGTTGAGAACATGCCCAAGCCTGGGATAGGGTTACCGGTTAGCTCAAGTGAGATAAACACAGCAGGTACCGTATAAGCGATAATTAGAACCACATACTGAGCAACCTGAGTGTAGGTAATGCCTTTCATACCGCCTAATACGGCGTAGAAGAATACCACAACAGCGGCAATAATAAGGCCGGTGGTGTTATCTACTTCTAAGAATCGCGAGAATGCCACGCCAGCACCGGTCATCTGTCCGATAACATAAGTGGTTGAGGCGACAATTAGACAGACCACGGCAACTAAAGCCGCGGTTTTTGAATAAAAGCGATCGCCGATAAAGTCAGGCACAGTAAATTTGCCGAACTTACGTAAGTAAGGGGCAAGTAGTAACGCTAATAGAACATAGCCGCCGGTCCAACCCATCAAATATGATGAGGCACCGTAACCGCCTGCTGCTAGCAAGCCGGCCATCGAGATAAAGGAGGCCGCACTCATCCAGTCAGCGCCAGTTGCCATACCGTTTAAGATAGGGTGAACACCGCCGCCAGCGACGTAAAATTCTTTGGTAGATCCTGCGCGGGCCCAAATTGCAATACCGAAATATAGCAAAAAAGAAGCACCAACAAATAGGATGTTGATTGTAAATTGACTCATTGGGCTTATTCCTCTTCTACACCGTATTGTTTATCAAGCTTATTCATACGCCAGGCGTAAAAGAAGATGATGGCGATAAAGGTCGCAATGGACCCTTGTTGTGCAAACCAAAAACCCAAATCGGCGCCGCCGAATTGGATGCCTGCAAGTAGAGGTCGGAATAAAATGGCAAAGCCGTAAGGGATAATAGCCCAAACCGCTAAACAGCCTAAAATGAGGCGCACGTTGGCTTTCCAATAGCCTGGGGCATCATGTTTGTTATTCATGTGACAAGCTCCTTTTGTCATGAGGTGTTAAAAGAAGGCGGGTTAACGGATTAAGTGATAACTCCGCCTGATGTAAATCCGTTTATAACGCTAAATTTCCATCATTTATGCTGCAATAGCCATTAATATGACTGTAACATTAAGTATAAAATGACTCTAAAACAACACAAATTGTATTAGCTTAGTAAGTTATAGCTTTTAGTCTACAGTTGTAAGTGACTGATAGCAACAAACTATTTATTAAATTTTCATTTATAAACTAAATTAAAATCACTTTTTCATTCCATAAATAAATAAAAAAACTCAATTAAAGTTGCTTATTACTGTGAATAGGGATTTATTTTTTTTACAATAGACGTTTTCAGTAGCCACAGTGTCAATAGCGACCATTCAGCGTCAGTTATTTTCAAATATACGTCATGCAAATCGACGGCAAATCAATCTAAAGCCTAGGGCAAGAAAACTTAGGGCAAACTCATTGACGCCCAGTTTTAGATCAATGTCAGACCAACGTCAACTTCAGTTAAACATTAATAGTTAATAGTAGTGTCAGGATAGAGCAGAGAGTAAAGAGAGTGTTTTGCGGTTAGCCCTGGTTTGAAATCAGACGACAGTGACCGGCGGTTATATAAAGCACTCTATAAGACACTACATATGTGGTTAAGCAAGTCGTTAAATAAACCGCTTCATAAACTTATCGCTAAATAAATTGGTCGCTAAATAAATGACTTCATAAGTTAGTGGCTACATAAAATCAATCAAGAGGAGAGTATCGATGTCGCAATCATCGAATGGTTTTGTGGAAGGGTTTAACACCTTCGTGTCTTGGGGTAATGGACTGATATGGGGTAATGATGATTGGCTCATCATGAATAGCCCTTGGTTTGGTCTATTGGTGTTTGTATTAATCGGTGCCGGACTCTTCTTTACGGTTGCCACCCGCTTTATTCAGTTTCGTCACTTCGGCCACATGTGGGGTCTATTGCGAACTTCAGGTCAAGGTCGCAAAGATGGTGGTATCAGCTCGTTTGAAGCCTTGATGACCTCTTTAGCAGCGCGAGTGGGTACCGGTAACTTGGCTGGCGTGGCGATCGCTGTCTATGTCGGCGGGCCAGGCGCTGTATTTTGGATGTGGATAACGGCGCTGGTGGGTATGTCGACCAGCTTTATTGAATCAACGCTAGCACAGGCTTATAAAGTACCGCACAACGATAATGTATATCGTGGTGGTCCGGCCTATTACATTGAGCGTGGCGTCGGTCAGCGCTGGATGGCGGTGTTATTCTCACTGTGTCTACTGGTCGCTTTTGGTCTTGCGTTCAATGGCGTTCAGGCCAATACCATCGCACAAGCCACCAATGAAGCCTTTGGTGTTCCAACTTGGGCGACCGGTGCCGTGTTGGTTGCGCTGGTTGCACCTGTGGTATTTGGCGGCCTGCGCTCTGTCGCTCGAGTAGCGGGTAAAGTGGTACCGATTATGGCTATGCTGTATATCTTCTTGGCTTTATTTATTATTATTACCAACTTTTCATTATTCCCAGTGGCGATTGCGCACATTGTCAAATCGGCCTTTGGTCTTGAGCAAGCAGCAGGCGGTGTACTCGGTTATGGTATCGCTCAAGCCATGATTAATGGTATTAAACGCGGTCTGTTCTCTAACGAAGCGGGTATGGGTTCAGCGCCTAATGCTGCGGCTACTGCAAAAAGTCATCCTGACCATCCAGCAGTACAAGGCTTTATGCAGATGCTAGGTGTGTTTATCGATACGCTAGTGATTTGTACCGCGACAGCGTCGATTATTATCTTATCTGGCGTGGTCGATCCCAATGTTGAGCAAGAAGGGATTCAGTTGACGCAGTTGGCCTTGTCACAATATGTCGGTGACTTGGGTGTGTACTTTATTGCGATTGCGATTTTCTTCTTTGCATTTACTTCTATTATTGCCAACTACAGCTATGGTGAGTCGAATCTTGAGTTTATCTCTGGTAGCAAAAATGCCAAACCAGCGATTATGATTTTCCGAGTGGTGGTATTGGTGATGGTATTTATCGGTTCGGTCGCCAGCCTGCCGGCGATTTGGAACTTTGCTGACTTGTCTATGGGCTTGATGGCATTGACTAACTTGGCAGCTATTTTAATCCTAACCCCTGTGGCGCTGCGCATCTTAAGAGATTATGAGCGTCAAATTAAAGAAGGTAAATCACCAGATCAAATTACCTTTGATCCAGATCGATTTGTAAAATTAAAAAATGAAGCCAACCGTGATGCGTGGGATGATTAATAGTTAATATAACTGGCTTTATTTAAGAATTTAAAAGCTCATTGAATACTATTTAATCATAACAAGCCGCTAATAAAAAACCCGCTCACTGAGCGGGTTTTTTATTTAAAATCAATAAGTTAATACTTATTTTTAAAATTACATGTTTGGATAGTTTGGACCGCCGCCACCTTCTGGCGTTACCCAAGTAATGTTCTGTGATGGGTCTTTAATATCACAGGTCTTACAATGCACACAGTTTTGAGCGTTAATCACAAACTTAGCACCTTCAGCATCTTTCACAACTTCATAAACGCCAGCTGGGCAGTAACGCTGTGCAGGTTCAGCATAGATAGGCAAGTTGACTTCTACGGGTACCGTTGGGTCAGTTAGCTTCAAGTGAACCGGCTGATCTTCAGCATGGTTGGTATTTGAAATAAATACTGACGACAGCTTATCAAAGGTTAACTTACCATCTGGTTTTGGATAATCTGGTTTGTATGAAGTGCTTGCCTTATCCAATGCCTTATAGTCAGGCGTGTTGTCATGGATAGTTAGCGGCATTTTGCCTTTTAATAAATTGTGCTCAATAAAGGTAAACGCGCCGCCCATGAATAGACCTAAACGGTGCATCGCAGGTGCGAAGTTACGTGCCGCTTTGTTGTCTTCATATAACCATGAGTCTTGGAATTTCTTAGTATAGCTGGTCACTTCGTCATGTTGACGACCCGCTTGCAGCGCTTCAAATACCGCTTCTGCTGCTAAGATACCTGACTTCATAGAAGTGTGCGTACCTTTAATTTTCGCAGGGTTTAGGAATCCAGCATCATCACCAACCAATACACCACCTGGGAAGGTTAGCTTAGGTAGTGAGTTTAAACCACCTTTGGTCAAGGCACGGGCACCATAAGACAGACGCTTACCGCCTTCTAGTACTTGCTTGATAACTGGGTGTGTTTTTAGACGCTGCATCTCATCAAATGGAGACAGGTATGGGTTGTTGTATGCTAAGTCGATGACCAAACCGAAGCTAACTTGGTTGTTCTCATCGTGGTATAACCACCAACCACCAGTTGAGCCGGTTTCTGTTAATGGCCAGCCTAAACCGTGCATCACTACACCAGGCTCATGCTTGCTTGAGTCGATTTCCCAAAGCTCTTTGATACCGATACCATAGTGCTGTGGATCGCTGTCTTTATCTAAGTCAAAGCGGCTGATTAAGCGCTTACCTAAGTGACCGCGGCAACCTTCTGCGAATACAGTGTATTTTGCTAATAGCTCATAGCCTGGCTCATAGCTTGGCTTTTGTGAGCCATCTGCTGCCACACCCATATCACCGGTTAATACACCACGTACTGAGCCATCATCATTGTATAAGATGTCAGAAGCTGCGAAGCCTGGGAACATCATGACTTCTAACTCTTCTGCTTGCTCAGCCATCCAGCGTACAACGTTACCTAATGAGACAATGTAGTTGCCTTCATTATGCATCGGTGCAGGGATAAGACCGTTTGGTGTTTTGGTTGAGCGTGTTTTCGAGTTTAGGTAATACACTCTGTCTTCGGTGACAGGCACATTTAAAGGAGCGCCTTTTTCTTTCCAATCAGGAATAAGCTCGTTAAGGGCACGTGGTTCGATAACCGCACCAGATAAGGTGTGTGCACCAAACTCTGAGCCTTTTTCGACCACACAGACCATAAATTCTTCATTGCCAGCTTCTAAAGCAAGTTGGCGTAGACGAATGGCCGTTGCAAGGCCAGATGGACCACCCCCAACAATAACAACATCAAACTCCATAGATTCACGTTCTATTTGTTCATCTTGCATTTTAGACTCCTTATAGCTGGCTCAATAATCACACAATCAGTGGCAGAAACAGGGGTTGATTGACAAGTCATCAGGATAGATAAGCATCTGGTTTACAAAATATATTGGTTATGCAAGGTTGAAACCAATCGAGTCATACCTTATCAATGTGCACAACCTGTTATGATTTAACCATGACCTATATCAAACCATTGGTTATTAATCAAAAGCGATCGACAAGACACCTTGTCAACCATTGCTTATACAAAAGCTACTGAGAAAAATAGCTGCTTAACAATCACTTGTCCGCTGTAACCGTGCGACTATGTTAATTTTAGATGCTAGCAAACATTGGTATAAACCACTCAATATACCCAAATACGTCACAATAAGCGAATTTTAAGGGTACAAAATCAGGTTTTGACACTTAAGCTGGCAGTATTATTAAAAAAAGGGTTGCAGTTAGTTACTCATTATAAAATAAAAGTTAGATAAAGACGATACGATTTGTGACTGAGGCGTGATAAAGTATCAAACAGCGTCGTTGACCCACTTTTTAATCACAGGAAGTTATTAAAATGTCTAATACAGATGTCAAACAGACAAACCCTCGTGGATTAGAGACACTATCAGAACATATTGAGCAGCAAGCACGATTGCCGACCGGTAATGTCAGTGGACGCTCACTTCCGCCAGTAGATAAATGGCAGCCAGAAGTTGAGGCTGATATGGATCTACTGATTAAAGCCAATGGTGAGTGGTGGCATGAGGGTGATCAAATTACCCGTCAATCACTTGTCGATTTATTCTCAACCGTATTGTGGCGAGAAGGCACTGATGAAGCGCCAGAGTACTTTTTGAAAACCCCGGTTGAAAAACTGCGCATTCAAGTAGAAGATGTGCCATTTTTAATCACTCAAGTTAATGAAGTCGAGCAGCAAGGGGTAGAGTACCTGCAGTTCATCACCAGTACTGGCGATGTGGTTTATTTGACCGAAGACAACCCGCTTGAAATGCGCTTGTATCAGCAACAGGTTAATAAAGACAGTCAGGACTATCGACCTTATATAGAAGTGCGCTTTGGTATGCGCGCGCTGATTTCACGCAATGTGTTGATGCATTTGGTAAGACTGGGTGAGCTTAGTGAGCACCAAGGTGAAACCCGCTTAACATTAACCAGTGGCGGTAAGCAGTTCACACTGGCGGTGCCCAGTTAGCTGCAAAGGTTAACTAAATAGACTAACTGAACCGCAAGCCCAATCCGTTTAATGTGATAAGCCGTAATCAGCCATGCCAACCCATTCGACCTCCCACGCTGCCAACACCGATAATAATGCCCATGCTAATGAGAGTAAGCAGAGTGATACGACGCCCAATCAGACACAGCATGCCAGGGATGTAAGACCTATGTCTATTCATCAATCAAGCCAGCCGCTGCAAGCCAGCAATGAGTCATCGTTTACACGGTCACAGGATATTGGCTCTCAGCTTGAGCAGCACAAGTCGCTTGCACAACAGGTGTCAGCCCAGTCGTCTGCTGCGCCCATTGGCTTGTTTGACTCTGGTGTAGGCGGCTTATCGGTATATATGCACTTAAAGCAGGCTTTGCCTAATGAGCGCTATATCTATTATGCAGATACTTTGAATGTGCCTTATGGCCCGAGAAGCAGTGCAGAGATTCAACAGTTGAGTTTGACCGCTGTCGATTGGTTGGTTAGTGCTGGTTGCAAGCTGATAGTCATTGCTTGTAATAGTGCTTCGGCGCATGCGCTACAATTGGCGCGTCAGAAGTATCCACAGACTCCGATTGTTGGGCTGGTGCCGGCGTTAAAGCCTGCGGTACTCAATAGTGTCAGCAAAAGCGTGGCGGTATTGGCAACCAAAGCCACTTTAGATGGGGCTCTATTGAATGCGGTGATTGATGACTATGCATTGCCAGCACAGGTCAAAGTGATTAAATGGTTTAATCCAGATTTGGTACCTTGGGTTGAGGCTGGCATGCCCATGCATTGCGACACCGCATTACGCTTAAAGCAGCAGTTAACCCAGTTTGCTGAGGAGCAAGTCGATCATTTGGTATTAGGTTGCACCCATTATCCCTTTTTCCGTGACTTTGTGATTGACGAAGTGGCACGCCAGAATTTGGGTATCACTGTGATTGATTCAGGTGCGGCCATTGCTAACCGCGTCAAAGACTTATTGCAGCAGCAACGGCATCAAGTCTTTAATAATGGACAAACGACAGCGCCTCTAATGGAAGCTAGTGAGCCTACATCTGATAAACAGGCGTCTGGGCTATACGTTAATCACACCAATAGCTTAATGAACAGCACATTAATAAACGGTGCATTGGCCAATAGCACCTTAAACAATAATAACCAGAACGCAACCGATAGCCATAAGTTGTCGTTTTTTGTATCAGATCCAGCGGCAGACTTGTCTATGGTCACTAATTTGGTACAGCGTTTGATTTCACGTTAGCGCACTTAGTTTTAGACTAGAGCACTTGGTTTTAGATTAGTCAAAGGCAGTATTGAGGATTTGTTTGTACTCGCTGACGGCTTGCAGTAAAATTAATCACCTTTGTATTTTTTTAATCACCTTATTTTTAATCACCCTTTTAATTTAATGACCCAATAGGTCTAAGGACGAAACTCAATATGAGCACTCCAGAATCAGAAAACTTAAAAAAAGAGTTGGATCAACTTGAAGAAACCATGCATGACGCAGAACAATTTCATACCCTAGAAGAGCAGGTTGAAGATATGAAGCGTCGTGGTATCAACCCAAAAGATGCGTACAAAAAGTGGGATGATGACGAAGAAGATGATTGGGACAAAAAAGACTAGTCTTAATGTCTTAGAATCATTAGAGATAAAAAAACCAAGCCATGCAATTGCGTGGCTTGGTTTTTTATTGCGAGTTGCTTTTTAAGCTGCGTGTTAAACAGCGCCGTCACTTAAACAACGCTGCTAACTGATACGCTAGCTAAATAAGCGACTATTTACCAGTATCAACACGAATCAGGCGTACTGTACCATCGGCTTCAACGATACGGCGGTAGCCATCTTGCTTTTCGATCAGCTGAGTAATACTGTCATTGGTCGCACTTGGTGCCTTTTGTACAGGGGTTGATGGCGCGCTAAAAGAACGGTTTGATGCGCCGCTGTTGTTACCCATAATTAGACGATAGAACTTCTGACCGGCACGGCCATCAGCAGGAAATACGCCTTTGCTGGTTTGATATTGCTGAATCGCTTTACGTGTATTGTCGCCAATGATGCCATCAACGTTACCGATGTCATAACCTGCATCGATTAACGCTTGCTGAATGTCTTTGGCTTGCTTACGGCTGATACCTGGATCATCGGTTGGCCATGCGGTGACAAAGTCAGTTTTGGTGCTGTCTTCTTTGGTAATTAAGTCCGATAAGTGAGCAATGGCCAGTGCATAGTTCTCTGACGCATTGTACGAATAGAAAGTATCGAAGTTTTTACCGACTAAGAACGCAGGACCTTCAAGACCAGCAGGTAATAATAAACCAGCGCTGCTTAAGTCATAAGGTAGTGGGCGACCGTCAGCAAGGGTCAAGCCTTTGTCACGCCAGTAGCTCATAGACTTCTTATCTTTACGGCTGTTAGCGCCCCAGAAGCCTTGTGGTAACTTAACTTCATAACCCCAAGGTTCACCGCTGCGATAGCCACGCTTTTTCAAGAAGTTGGCAGTCGATGCTAACGCGTCTGGCTTACTGTTGACTAAGTCACGGCGACCATCACCATCAAAGTCAACGGCCAGATCTAAGAAAGTACCTGGCATAAATTGAGTTTGACCAAAAGCACCGGCCCATGAGCCTGTCATGTCACTGGCAGCGATATCACCGTTTTGAACGATTTTTAACGCATTGGCGAACTCACCGCGGAAGTAAGATTGACGACGATCAAAGCAAGATAGGGTAGCCAGTGACTGGAACAAATCTTTTTTACCCAAGGTCTGACCGAAGTTTGATTCAACGCCCCAAACCCCTAGTACATGCTCCGCTTTAACGCCATAACGTGCTTCAATCTGACGTAAAGTATCAGCCATCTCATGTTTGGCACGGATACCATCTTCAACACGCTCTTTATCTACCAATACCGACAGGTAATCCCAGACATCTTTTTGGAATTCAGGTTGATAATTAAGCGACTGAATCACGCTTGGATCTGGCTCACTGGGACGGTAGTTATTAAAGGTATAGCTATCAATACTGCGAAATGTGCTTGATCTTTGTAGTCTGTCTAGACACTGTTGAAATTCAGCATTCGATAAGTTTGGTGCAGGCGGCTTGGCGGCGTGTGCTGCAGTAGCAGTCATTGCTAAGCCAATGGCAGCGGTTAATGCAGCGGTAATCTTGGTATAACGCATAAAAAAGATCCTTTAATCTAAGCGGTTGCGGTCATTATCATCACGATATAGTTATGATCACAATAGGGGTATTACGATTGTTTTTATAAAACTGTTTTTATTAAAAGATAAGTGATGATACAACGATAATAATAAAAACATAAAATGAGGTCAGCTTAGGGTAACTAAATTTGGCTTTAAATTAAAGGTATGCAGTGATTTGGTTACGATAAGATGACGTGAGAACAAGGTAGGAGTGAGGTGGCACATAAAGGGAATGTGCCAACCCTGTTGATTCTGTGATGGATGAGCTGAAGTCAGTCAAACAGGACAGTCAGCCTAATCACGCGACATTTTAAGCGTCAATGAGTGACTATCACCGGCCTCTAATGTCACCACATCCAAATGGGCGTTGGCGGTTTCGATGCAGAGCATACGTTGATACGCATCGGCTGCAAATTGACTGATGGTTGGTGCAAACTGTTGCCCAGGGCTCCAGATCACGGTGCTGTCGCTAGAAGTTGCGCTTAACTGATAACGATACTTTGGTGTGGTAAGTGCAATTTGTGGTGCGCTATGATAAACACGATCAACGCTGCCTTTAAATTCAATATCACCGTGCTGAGTTTTGGTCTGCCAACCGCCGGTGACAGGATCTGTGGTTAATGCATCACTATAGGTTGTACCATCAAAGCCTTTAATATAGGTTTTACTAATGTCAGCGGTAGGCAAGTAGGTGTGCAATGCTTGTGAAAAGGTCACTGTACTTTCACTATTATTGTGGGTAATCAGCTCAATACCGAAGCCTTTTTCGCTAAAGGTAAATATCGCTGTTAAGCCTAGATTTGGTGCAGAGTTGAATGTTGGGTCAATATTGTTATGGTCTAAGCGCAATACCAAAGTCGCGGTTTGCGTTGCTTCTTGATTGGTGTTATCAACGCTAAATCTTTCCAGTTCAAAAGGTTGAGTACGCGCATAGCCATGTTGTGGCATAGCAGACACCGTGCTAAAGCTGTCCTTTACTGACTGCGGATTGGCATTAAATTGACCAAACACTGGCCAACATATTGGCACACCGCCGCGTACTGATTCACCAGACTCATATTCGGCAAGCTCACTGAGCCACAGCCAATTATCCGCTTTGTCTAAATCGGTATCCGCATCAGTCGAAAAATGAATCAGCTGTGCGCCCTGCTTTAATACCACGGCATGAAAGCCATCACCGTTAATGGTAAAGGCATCCAAGCTACCTACTTTATTGTATTGAAGATTATTGTTAGCGCTGGGTGTGGGCTGTGTGTGCATGATGTTTGTCGTCTATTTCAGTGGTAACAGTGAGTGTTTATTGGTTAATTCATGAGCTAGCCATGTGGCAGTAATAGCCAGGCTTGATTAATCAGTCTATCGGTTGGCGCATAATCGTCTTGACCCAAAAACTGCAGCTGATAGTGCGCTTGATAATAACGATGCAAATCCTGTTCTGATACCACAAACGGCGGCCCACCTTGCTGACGACTTAATAAGGTCTCGGCATCCATAGCCGGAGGATTCAGCCCAAAGTTTAGTAGCAATTGTGGTGCATTATTGGTCAGCTCAATCACATGCTCGACGTAGCGCTGACGCAAATGCTCTGGCGCACTGTCGGGTAAAGCGACCAACGCAGCACGGTCATAAACAGCAGCGACTGGACCCATATCAGTAGCACTTAACTCAAAGATATCACCAACCCAAATTCGAATCGTGATGTCGTTATGCTGGGCATAATATTGCTTTAAGTTTGGCTGTGTCGGGTGTGGCTGTACTGAAGCGGTAAGATCATGTTCTTCAAAAAACTCAATCACTGCGTGTTCAACCAACTCAACCCCGACCACATTCAGCTGCTGGCTGGCAAGCCAAACCATATCGATGCTTTTACCGCACAAAGGCACAAACACCTGATCGTTTGCGCTTAACTTTAAATCAGGCAGGTGCTTAATCAGCAGTGAATTGGGCTGCTGCTGATTAAAGCCGATCTTGTTAGATTGCCATTTATTATGCCAAAACTCAGGTGTCATATAGAATCCCTTATAAAAATACGCACAGACCAATAGTATATATCAGTCTGTGCGTATTGTTGTGATTTGCGCTTAAGCCGGTTTACTTTTTAAGCGAATCTGTTTTGTAAGTTGTTTGTTCTAAGCTACTTTCTTTAAGTTGTCTTCTCAAATGCGGCTTACTGCAAATATTGCTTAAATTCTTTGCGCAGCTTGCCTAGTTTCGGTGGAATGACAGCAGCACAATAGCCTTGAGTTGGGTTTTTATTAAAGAAGTCTTGATGATACTCTTCAGCGGCATAAAACTCGTGCACTGGATGTACTTCAGTGACGATTTGTAGCCCCATGTCGCTCAGTTTACCAATGACACGATCGATGGTTGGTTTTTGCTTGTCTTCATCGGTATAGAAGACCACAGAGCGGTATTGACTGCCCACATCATTGCCTTGACGGTCACGAGTAGTGGGGTCATGAGTAGCAAAGAAGATATCTAATACCGCTTCTAGTGGAATCACGCTGTCATCAAAGTCGACACGCACCACTTCGATGTGTCCGGTCTCACCGCTGCACACGTCTTCATAATTGGCCGAGGCTTCATCGCCGCCCATATAGCCTGAGGTGACGTTGGTTACCCCTTTAACCGAGCGGAATACAGATTCGGTACACCAAAAGCAACCGCCGCCTAATACTAATGTTTGCATAATTGTTATCCTATTTGTTATTTGTTATTTGACCCATTAACCGATTGGTTTGCGCCTTGGTTAATTTATTGATTGATAGGGCTATAAGGCGCTAACTTCAAGTGAGTCGTATTGATTAATGACATAAATTTTAGCAGGCGAATGTCAGTAGGTGAGTAACAAACAGTAATGATATACTGCACTATTGCGATTTATTATTAGCACAGCATGATTTAGTACAGCATGAGCAAAATGCCATCACCACAAACAGCCAAGAGAGTTCCTATGTCAACGACGCCAAACACCCCAGATGCAGTGGTCTATGACAAAGTATTTACCACGCCTTTAGACAAAGCCGCCCGCTTTTCATTCGATGAGCAAGTGGTCGCCTGCTTCCCAGATATGATTCGCCGCAGTGTGCCAGGTTATGGGCAAATGCTGGCGATGCTACCGATATTTGCCAAGCGTCATTGCCAATTTGGTCAGACCAATAAAGCGGGCAAGCGCATCAGCCGTGTCTATGACTTGGGCTGTTCGCTAGGCGGTGCAACCATGGCGTTGTTAAATGAAGCGGGCGGATTTACCGCTGATCAGCTACAAATCAAAGCGGTCGATATTTCACCAGCGATGACCGAAAAAGCGACGCGTGTGTTGGCCGAAAACTATCCAGACCATGACATCGAAGTGATTACTGCCGACATTCGTGGCTTTCAGCTTGAGCCATGCGACATGGTGATTTTAAACTTAACCTTACAGTTTTTACCGCCAGAAGACCGTACCCAAGTACTGCAAACCATTTATAACGCCTTAAATGATGGTGGCATCTTGGTATTGACCGAAAAGACGCATACTGGCGATGAACAAGATGATGCATGGCTGGTCGAACGTTATTATGATTTTAAACGGGCAAATGGTTACAGCGAGCTTGAGATTAGCGGGAAACGTAATGCGTTAGAAAACGTGCTGATTACCGATACCTTAGATACCCATCATCAGCGCTTAGCAGAAGTGGGCTTTCGCCGTAGTTTGACCTGGTTTCAATTTTTAAACTTCGCGTCTATGATTGCGTTTAAGTAGGGTTGCCAAAGAATGGCTTAGGTAGTTATGTATTGAAGTTAAATGTTCAAGCCTATTTCACTACGATGAGTTTATAAACATTATTATTTATTTAAAAAATAAGGAAATTTTATGGAAGCTGGAAAAAGAACTATTAGAGATATTTTTAATAGAGGTAGAAATTTAGAGATTCCATTTTTCCAAAGAGCGTATGTTTGGAGTGATGAACAATGGCAACGATTCTTAGAAGATATGCGTATGGTTTCACTGACTAAAAAGCCTTACTTTCTAGGTTCAGTCATTCTTAAACAACAAGAGACAACCTCTAATAAGGACTCAATATTAACAGTGATTGATGGGCAACAAAGACTGACAACATTAAATATTTTTTTGAAGGTTTTATGTTTAAAAGGTAATCACGACTCTGATTTTACTGAAACTTTTAAAAAACAACGCGATAAAAGTATTATCTTACTTCATAATCATAATGACGAAGCATCATTTAATAAGGTCGTTAACCTTGAAGAATTGCAGGATATTAATGACACTAAACAAAACGATAATATTATTGATGCTTATAACTTCTTTAAAGATAATATTACTGAAGAGGACTTGGCAGGAAACTTAGATTTTTTTGATATTTTAGATAATATTTTATTTGTTGGGATTGACCTTAGTTATAATGAAGATGAACAGCAAATTTTTGACACAATAAACTCACTAGGTGTGCGTTTAACTACAGCAGAACTACTAAAAAATTACTTTTTTAAACGTGATGAAATTCAAAAGTATAATGAGTATTGGAAAGATATATTCGAAAGTGATGATGAAACAAAATCTTATTGGGATAGAGAGGTGACAACCGGCCGACTAAAAAGAACTTTTATTGATATTTTCTTCTACTCATATCTTCAGATTAAAATTCAAGAATCAAAGCTTAAAGTAAAAGCAGAAGATAAAATTGATTTTTCTAAGGTTGATAATCTGTTTGAGTCTTATAAACGTTTTATTAGGGACTATGGGTTAAGTAGAGATGATATATTAGAAGAGATTAAAGTATATGCTCAGTTATTTAGACAGAATTTTAATTATGATATTGTAAATAATGAATTAACAAATGAGAGTGGTATTGAACGAATAAATGCCATTATTTTTGGTCTAGATACATCTACATTAATCCCTTATACGCTATATGTATTAAAAAATGTTGATAATGAGGTAAAGCGTAATGATTTATTTGCCTTTATAGAAAGTTATATCATGCGAAGAATGGTTATTAAAGCGACAACAAAAAACTATAATCAGCTTTTTACAGAAAGTCTCATATCAAACAATATATTATCAAAAGAACAGTTTATTCAGTATCTAGAGACTAAAATAAATAAAGTTAACTATTTGCCAAGCGATTTGGAGTTGAAGCAGGGCTTTCATAACTCTGTTTTAGTGAATAAACAAAGTAAAGGTATTATTTATCTTCTTGAATCTAAGATAAGAGATAAGTCTAAGCAAGCAACTCAGCTTTTAGGTATTAATAAGTATAGTCTTGAGCATTTGATGCCTAAAAAGTGGCAGAACAAATGGGGTGATTTGCCCACTAAAGAAGAACAGAATAAAAGAGATTTTAAGTTAAAAACCTTAGGTAACTTAGCGATTATTACGCAGTCATTAAACACTTCTATTCGTGATGCCGATTGGATAACAAAAAAAGAAGGAAGTAAAAACAAGGCAGGTTTGAAACATTATTCTGGTGGTATTGAAACATTGTCACCATATCTTCAGCTTGATATATGGGATGAAGTGGAGATTGAGAAAAGAGCAGAAGATATGCTGGATAAAGCTCTAGAAGTTTGGAGGGTTTGAGGGGTATATGACAAGCAAAAAATAATAAATATCTCAAACGCTTTTTTTATTTAAAAGGAGAAAGGTTGTTATACTCAGTCAAAACTTACTTTATAGTTTTTAAACTTTGCACCAGTTGTTGCTTTTAAGTAGAGTCGCATCTAAGTAGGGTAGTGTTTAAAAAGGATTGCGTTTAAATGATTCACTACATAACCGGCGGTGAGCGCTCAGGTAAAAGCAGTTATGCTGAGCGCTTAGCCGAAAATATGAGCGACACGCCTTATTATCTAGCGACTTCTCGGGTGCTTGATGATAATTTTGCTGAGCGTGTTCAGCGCCATGTTAAGGATAGGGCGGAGTCGAGCCGTCAGTGGACGACCATTGAAGCGGATTTGAATTTAGCAGAAGCGTTACAGCGCTATTTTAATCAGCACAAGTCTGATTTAAAGCAGTATAACCAACCGCTAATTATCGTTATCGACTGTGTCACTTTATGGTTGACCAATTACGTGATGGATTATGACTATGATGTTGACCAGTGCTTGATTTTAGCCAAACAAGACATTGATTCTCTAGTCACTTTTGCCAACCAGTACAACGCCACACTGTTTGTTGTTTCTAACGAAATTGGTATGAGCTTACACGCTAGTACCGCTGAGGGTCGACAGTTTGTGTCGTTACAAGGCTGGGTCAATCAATATCTGGCGCAAGTAGCGGATAAAGCGACTTTGGTGGTGTCAGGATTGCCGGTCACTCTAAAGTAAACTAAGCTCATAATAGAGAATAAATATAAGTAACAGATGAGCCAAATTGATACCCTACAAGCTCAGTCTTCAGCCAATTCAACTCATCTTTATCTCTTTATCTTTCTTAATCTTTTTCCGTAATAGTCAGTTTTTGTTGCTGTTTATCGTACTGATACCAAAGCAACTTAGAATTATCTGCAGTTGCTTCAGACTCATCTATCTCATTCGCTGATTCGTCAAGATGAATAAACTCTTCATCTATAAATAAAATCTCAAAACCCACTTCAGGCTCAAACAAAATCTTACCTTGCCAGTTTGCTATCCCAGTACGCCCATTATCTCGTTTAAAGGCCAATAAATCTTCAATAACGTTGGTAGCGATAGCATCAGGCGTTGGCTTGCTAAGAGTATCAACTTTTTGATGTTTTTTATTGATCACTAAAAAGTTTGGTTGGTCATAAGGCGTCGCTATTGCGACAGGCGATGGGTATCGGGAGAGCTGATCAAAGCCGGTTAAGTTCTTGTAAATAAAAGGTATGATTATATTATTTTGTTCATCAATCGCCCCATATTTGCCATTTAGCTTGGTCACACCTATACCATCATCAAAAAAAAACAGCTGTTGATAGATAAACGGTATGTCAACTTGCATGGTGTCGGTATTAACCATACCCCAGAGCTCATCGTTACTAACCGGTACTTTATCATTACCTAAGGTTAGAGGAAAAACATGGTCGTATATCACGCTTTGGTGGGTTTTTATATGAGTTAATTTGCTTCTGCCATCATCTGTTTTAGAAAGCATCAGTTGACCTAAAATGCTATTATCACTGGAATATTCAGGAATAATAACCTCACCCAAACCATTGATGACTCCAGCGACGCCATTACCTTTGTACTTAAATTCTATGGTTGATGGGTCGGCGTTATCTAACAGCTTCTCATAAGAATTGGGCTGAACGGAGTCGTAAATAACGGGCAATATAATCTCGCCTTTTGAGTTAATTGCCCCTGCCTTTTCATCTTTAATAGCAATCATAACGAAGTCGCTATCAACAGGGGTGTCTGGACAGCCCCAAAGCTCATCATACTCACTGGTGTCAAAGGATACGGTCTGACAGTCAGCGGCATCTAGAGATGCGCTGGCGGTGATTGGAATAAGTAATGAGCAGAAAGTTAGCGCAGTTAGTTGCTTAAATTTTTTCATATTTTTTCTCAAATATATCGGCTATAGTTGCTGTTAACCATCTAATATTTTAATCAGCTAATAGTTTAATTACCTAATAGATAGCATGCCTCACTTCTGCATCATAGCAGCCCACAGTTAGTAAAGGACGACAACATGAGTTTCACTTTAAAAAAAGCCACTCTCGCATTAATGTTGGCATCCGTTTTCTCTGTTTCAGCGCTTGCTGGTAACGACCCTGATTATGATGAGGACTTTGAAGTCGAGGAGGAATGTGAGAAGCCTGATTTTGATAGAACTAACACCAAGTACATTTTAGTGACTTGCCTGCATAATGGTGTTTCTGTTTTTGGCATAAAAGGTGAATTAAATAATAACCTTTTTGGTCTGATTAACGCCAAAGGTGAGGAAGTGGCTGCGCCAGAGTATAGAGCAATTCGGTATTTTTCAGATGGTTTGTTACGAATTTATAAAGGTAATTATAAAGGTAATAAAGAAGGTCTCATCACTACGACTGGCAAAATAGTTTTGCCGACCGTTTATGATGATATTGGCGTATTACATGATGGTTATGCAGAGATATCTATAGCAGACTCAGAGCGTAATAATGTTAAAAAAGGTTTAGTGAATCAAAAAGGTGAGGTTGTTGTTCAGCCTAAATATTATGAGATTTTTTCTAACATTGCTGATAGTGACGTACTAGTAGTTAGTGTTAAAAACAGCGAGGAGGATATTAAATATGGATTAATAAACCTCTCTGGTCAGATTATCGTCCCAATTATCTATGACGAGCCTTTGAATTCTGCAGATGGATGGGCGAGAGCTTGTAAAGACAAGCACTGTAATTTTATAAATAATAAAGGTGAGTTGTTATTGCCATATTGGGTAAATAATGTTGGTAGCTTCTCCGAGTCGATGGCTTGGGTCAAGCAAGAGGGTAGATATGGCTATATCGATGAGTCAGGGCAAATAGTTATTCCTTTTTTATACGATGATGCTGGTTTTTTTGAGAATGGACGTGCGGTTGTATCCTATAATCCTGCTAATTTGACACAAGAGCTTGATGAAGATGAATATATGCAGCGTGATACTTATGGTGTGATTGATATGGATAACAATATTATTGTGCCATTTGAGTATCAACGGATTAAAAGGGTTAATCCAAACTTACTTTATGTGCAGAAGGCAGATGACTTTTCTTTTCTAGATAATAATGGCAATTTAGCGACGAAAAAAAAGTTTGACAAGATTGTGTGGGGATCTGTTTTTGATGATTTATTTTCCGTAAAAAAAGACGACAAATGGGGCTATATCAATCATGACTTTGAAACGGTCATTCCTTTTGAATATGACAAAGCAGTTGAATTTGAACATGACTTAGCGGCGGTAAAGAAAAACAAAAAGTTTGGTTTTATTAATAGAGACGGTCAAACAGTTATCCCTTTTGATTATGACGATCCCAATATTGATATTAATGATTGGCGTACGTTGGCTGATAGCAAGTATCGGTTTGATTATAATGGGGTAGTAGCTGTGTATAAAAATGGTTATTGGGGCGTGATAGATAAAGATAATAATACCATTGTACCTTTTATATATGATGATGTGATTATTGAAAGCTACTCTCAAATTAAAGCAACCAAAAACGGTGTCTCTTATTTATTTGATATGGATGGTAATCCAGTTGAGGCGGACGATACTGAGTCTTTAGACTAGCGATATTATTTAGGCATCCACTATGAACACAATCCCATTCTCACTCGAACAAAAGATGCATCAAGTTATCATCGAAAAATTGAGCCTAAAAGACTTTGAAAACTGGCTATATCAAGAAGATGATTTGGAGTCTGTAAATCCTGATTTATACCTTGAGCTCATTTCTCTTGATTATAGCCATGAGTCTAGTCTTAAAGCATTCCAGCTTAGTTGCTGTTAACCACCCAATAGATAGCATGCCTTACTTTTGCATCATAGCAGACCATAATTTGTAAAGGACGACACCATGAGCTTCATCTTAAAAAAAGCCACTATTGCATTGATGTTAGCATCCGTATTTTCCGTTTCAGCGCATGCTGGTGATGACCCTTTTTATGATGAGTACTTTGATATCGGGAAGGACTGTGAACGCCCAGAATATTCAGGTATTGATTATTATCAAGTCGGTTGCCTGAAACAAGGCGTTGCTAAGGCATGGATAAAGAATGGAGTCGGTACGTTGGTTGGTGCAGTAGATGCTGAAGGCCGTGTGCTCATACCCACAAAATATGCTTATCTTAATAACTTTACAGAAGGTTTATTCGAAGCGTCGCTAATAGACGGTAAGGTGGGACTTATCAACAAGCAAGGTGAGACCGTACTGCCTTTTATTTTTGACATGATTGGTGATCCTAATAAAGACTATGGTTTTAATGGCCATCTGCCAGTTTTTATAGGAGAGCTGTACGCTAAAGGTTTTAAATCAGGACTCATCAATAAACAGGGAGAAATCGTTGTTGAGCCTAAGTATTTTCATATATTCGACGTTGATGATGGTGTGTTACAAGTGGGTGTAGAAGATGGTGAAGGTTTTAAATATGGCTTGATTAGCTATTCTGACGAGGTTATTGCTCCTTTAATATATGACGCACCTCTAAGTTTTAGAGAGGGCTTTTCTAGCGTTTATAGGGATGATCAAGAGCGTGGATATAATTATATTGATACAAAAGGTCAGCTGTTATTGCCCTACTGGGTTTATAGCGCAAGCGGCTTTTCAGAGTCTAGAGCCGCAGTTAAAAAAGATAATAACTATGGTTATATAGATACCTCTGGTCAAATGATAATACCTGATAGGTATCTTGATGCTGAAGACTTTATGTCTGGGCGTGCCATTGTGTCTGTATATCAATCAGAGAAGATTAAGCCTATACAGCAAGATCAAGCTGATGATAACGATTATGTGGTTTATGGCGTAATAGATGCAGATAACAATACGATTATACCTTTTGAATATCAGGATATTAAACGAGTCTCACCGACGCTATTTTATGTAGAAAAGGCGAAGGAAAGTCAAGGCAAACGATCATTTGATTTTATTGATAATGATGGCAATGTCGTGACAGAAGCGGATTTCGACGATATTATTTATGATTCACTTTCAGACGATTTATTCACTGTTAAAAAAGGTGATAAATGGGGCTTTGTAAATAATGAGCTTGAAACGGTCATTCCGTTTGAGTTTGATCAGGCACTAGCGTTTAATGATGACTTAGCAGCAGTAGTAAAGTCCGATAAATTTGGTTTTATTAATAATCAGGGAAAAATTGTTATTCCTTACATTTACGATATGGTTGATATAGATATCAGAGAAGATCAAACAATTTCTGACCCTTATCGGTTTTTACTAGGGCGTGCCATAGTGCGTAAAGATGGGTTATGGGGTGTGATTAACAAACAAAATGAGAGCGTTTTGCCCTTTGAGTATGATGAGATAACCATAACATCTGAACTAAATATTTCTGGATTACATATTAAAGCGCATAAAAATGATGTGGTTTATTTATTTGATATGGATGGTAATCCAGTTGAGGCGGACGATACTGAGTCTTTAGACTAGCGCTATTATTTAGGCCTCCACTATGAACACAATCCCATTTTCACTCGAACAAAAGATGCATCAAGTTATCACCGAAAAGTTGAGCCTAAAAGACTTTGAAAGCTGGCTATATCAAAATGACGAGTTGGAGTCTGTAAATCCAGATTTATACCTTGAGCTGATTTTTTTTGATTATAGCCATGATTATAGTCTTAAAGCATTTCAGCTTAGTTGCTGTTAATCATCTAATAGTTTAATCACCCAATAGATAGCATGCCTTACTTTTGCATCATAGCAGCCCACAGTTAGTAAAGGACGACACCATGAGTTTCACCTTAAAAAAAGCCACTCTCGCATTGATGCTGGCATCCGTTTTCTCTGTTTCAGCGCTTGCTGGTAACGACCCTGATTATGATGAGGATTTTGAGGTCGAGGAGGACTGTAATCTACCTGATTTTGATAGAACAAACACCAAGTACATTTTAGTGACCTGCTTGCATAACGGTGTTTCTGTTTTTGGCATAAAAGATGAATTAGATAATGACCTTTTTGGTCTGATTAACGCCAAAGGTGAGGAAGTAGCTGCGCCAGAATATAGAGCAATTCGGTATTTTTCAGATGGTTTGTTACGAATTGAGAAAGGTCATAAAGAAGGTCTCATCACTACGACTGGCAAAGTAGTTTTGCCGACCGTTTATGATGACATTGGCGTATTACATGATGGTTACGCAGAAATACTTATAGCAGACTCAGAGAGTAATAATGTTAAAAAAGGTTTAGTGAATCAAAAAGGTGAGGTTATTGCTTCGCCTAAATATGATGAGATTTTTTCTGCTGTTGGATCTGATAGTGACGTACTAGTAGTTAGTATTAAAAAAAGCGAGGATGATATTAAATATGGATTAATAAACCTCTCTGGTCAGATTATCGTCCCAATTATCTATGACAAGCCTTTCTATTTTACAGACGGATGGTCAAAAGCCTGTAAAGATAAGCACTGTAATTTTATAAATACCAAGGGTGAGTTATTATTACCTTATTGGGCAGATGATGTTGGTATATTTAACGAATCTAAAGCTTGGGTTAAGCAAAATGGTCGATATGGCTATATTGATGAATCAGGGCAAATAGTTATCCCTTTTTTATACGATGATACTGACTTCTTCGTCGAAAATGGACGTGCGATTGTTTCCTATAACCCTGAAAATCTGACACAAGGATATGGTGAAGAGATACAGCGTGATACTTACGGTGTGATTGATATGGATAACAATATTATTGTGCCATTTGAGTATCAACGGATTACAAGGGTTAATCCAAACTTACTTTATGTGCAGCAGGCAGATGACTTTTCTTTTCTAGATAATAATGGCAATTTAGCGACGACTAAAAAGTTTGACAAGATTGTATGGAGATCCCTTTTTGACGAGCTTTTTACAGTAAAAAAAGACGGTAAGTGGGGCTTTATTAATCGTGACTTTGAGACAGTTATTCCTTTTGAATATGACAAAGCAGTTGAATTTAAAAATGATTTAGCGGCGGTCAAGAAAAACAACAAGTTTGGTTTTATTAATAGAGACGGTCAAACAGTTATCCCTTTTGACTATGACGATGCCAATATTGATATTGATGATTGGCGTAGTAAGTATCGATTTGATTATGATGGGATAGTGGCGTTGAGGAAAAATGGATATTGGGGTGTGATAGATAAAGATAATACTATCATAGTACCTTTTATATATGATGATATTGATATCGGCTTTGATGATAAGAATACAAGTTTATCAAGTGTATATAGTATAAAGGTGAGTAAAAGTAGTCAAAAATTTTATTTCGATGTGCAGGGTAATCCGATTGAGGCAGATGATGCTGAGTTTTTAGAACCGATTCTTTAGACCAATGCTATTATTTAGGCTTCCACTATGAACACAATCCCATTCTCAATCGAACAAAAGATGCATCAAGTTATCACCGAAAAGTTGAGCCTAAAAGACTTTGAGCAATGGCTATATCAAGAAGACGATTTGGAGTCTGTAAATCCAGATTTATATTTTGAGCTGATTTCTTTTGATTATAGGCATGAGTCTAGTCTTAAAGCATTTCAGCTTAGTTGCTGTTAACCATCTAATATTTTAATCAGCTTATAGATAGCATGCCTCACTTTTGCATCATAGCAGACCATAATTTGTAAAGGACGACAATATGAGTTTCACCTTAAAAAAAGCCACTCTCGCATTGATGTTGGCATCCTTTTTTTCTGTTTCAGCGCTTGCTGGTAACGACCCTGATTATGATGAGGACTTTGAAGTCGAAGATGATTGCAAGAAGCCTGATATTATAGGAAAAAAATACACTGATGTAAGTTGTTTGTACGATGATATCGCTGTTGTTAGAGTGGGAGACAATACCGATAATACTCGCTTTGGTATGGTAAATGCCGATGGAGAAGAGGTTATTGCACCAGAGTATAGCCTCTTTAAGTTTTTTTCAGATGACATATTTATCGCTTTTGATAAGGATTTTAAAGCAGGTCTTATTAACCATAATGGTGAGATAGTACTGCCTGTCATCTATGATGTTGTAGATCCGCTTCGGAGTAGAGTGCAATATTTTGAAGAACATGCCATTATTCAGGTTGGTAAAAGTGTTGAGGATATGAAGACCGGACTGATTGATAGTCAAGGTCAAATTATCATTGAGCCCAAATATCGCTTTATTAACAGTGCTGGTGATAGTAATAATCAGCTTCTCGATGTAGGTATCAAAGTCGGCGATAGTACCAATGATATCAAATATGGATTGGTTACTTATTCTGACCAAATTGTCGTACCTCTGATTTATGATGCACCGATTAACTTTAACGGTAATAAATGGGCAAGACTGTGTAAAGATAACAAATGCAATTTTATAAATACCAAAGGTGAGTTGTTATTGCCGTATTGGGCAGATGATGTCGGTCGCTTTTCGGAGTCGATGGCTTGGATCAAGCAAGAGGGTCGATATGGCTATATCGATGAGTCAGGGCAGTTAGCGATTCCCTTTATTTATAGTGAAGCCGAGGACTTTGAGCAGGGGCGTGCGATTGTGGTTTATGATGATAACAATCTGAGCTTAGCGCCTGGCTGGGATGAGGCGGAACAATGGGATACTTATGGCATCATTGATCAAGATAACCATGCCATTGTGTCATTTGAGTATCAAGGGATTACAAGGATTAATCCTAACTTATTTTATATTCAGAAGTCTGATGGCTTTGATTTTGTCGACAGTAATGGCAATTTAGCGACGACAAAAAAGTTTGACAAGATTGTGTGGAGTTCCCTTTTTGATGAGTTTTTTGCAGTAAAAAAAGACGGTAAGTGGGGCTTTATTAATCGTGACTTTGAGACAGTTATCCCTTTTGAATATGACAAAGTAGTTGAATTTTACGATGATTTAGCGGCGGTAAAGAAAAACAATAAATTTGGCTTTATTGATAAAGACGGTCAAACAGTTATCCCTTTTGACTATGACGATGCCAATATTGATATCGACGATTGGCGTACGAGGGTTGATAGGAAGTATCGGTTCAGTGACAACATGACAGCCGTGCGCAAAGCAAGTCATTGGGGTGTGATAGATAGAGGTAATAATATAATAGTGCCTTTTGAGTATGATGATGTGATTATTGAAAGCTACTCTCAAATTAAAGCAACCAAAAACGGTGTCTCTTATTTATTTGATAGGGATGGTAATCCAGTTGAGGGGGGCGATACTGAGGCTTTAAACTAGGGCTATTATTTAGGCATCCACTATGAACACAATCCCATTCTCACTCGAACAAAAGATGCATCAAGTTATCATCGAAAAATTGAGCCTAAAAGACTTTGAGCAATGGCTATATCAAAATGACGAGTTGGAGTCTACAAATCCAGATTTATATTTTGAGCTGATTTCTTTTGATTATAGTCGTGAGTCTAGTCTTGATGCATTTCGGCTTAGCTTTGCAAAGTATGTTGGTTTTCATAAATTTGAAGCAGATTTAATAAAAGAATATTTATATTCAATTATTAATAGAGACGGTGATTATATTCACTCTATTCGAATGTTATATGAGTTTTATTTTATAGGATATGAGTTTTTACAAAAGCTAGGCTTGAGTTACGGGCTCTGGGTTATGCATGCCCAAACCTCGGATTCAAATGGTGATGTTAACGATATTGTTGAAAGTTATTATCCCGATATTGTTTACGATACTGAAAATGCATTGCATTGGTTAGAGTCTGGTAAAATTGTCTTTAAAGCAGAAAAATGTGATTTAGGTGGTTTTGAATATGATGATTTACGTAGTGAAGAAGAGAAGATAAAAGGATATGTTATAACGATGGAGATATAAATTAAATAGCACTGCACTCATCTATTCTATTTATTATCTATGCTCATATTTTCATCTAACGGTTTTCAAAGTTCACCCTAAGCGTATTACCCTTTATAATAGCGACCTTCATTATCAAGCTCACTACCAAATATAAAAACGTAACGCCAAATCAAACATATAAACACAACGAAGCCTCTATGATAAATAAAACCATTGAAACTGCCGAACGCGAGCTGTATCTGGCATTGATTCAGCGTGCTCAATATCGTCCCATTGCGACCCAGTGGCTAGCTAAATTGCCGCAGTGGTTAAGTGATATCAAAGACAAGCGTAAGTATGCGCATGCGCCGGCATTTTTGGCAGCGGTTGAAAAGTTGCCGCAACTGGATATCAACAATGTTGACTTAAACAGTGATGTCTTGACCATAGACGCCCAATTAACCGAAGCACAAAATAAGCAAATCACCGCTTTAATGAAGCAGCTGATGCCGTGGCGTAAGGGCCCGTTTCAGATTGGTACCGGCGATAATAAGGTATTTATTGACACCGAATGGCACAGTGATTGGAAATGGAATCGAGTAGCCCCGCATTTGGGCACCCTTGAGGGGCGTTATGTGCTCGATGTGGGCGGCGGCTCTGGTTATCATGGCTGGCGTATGGCAGGAGCGGGCGCAAAACAAGTGGTTATTATTGACCCGTCGTGTTTGTTTTATCATCAGTTTATGGCGATTCGTCACTTTGTCGGTGGTTTTGATGCCGATACTGATGATGATAAGACTGGCGTTGGCTACCGTACGCATTATATTCCCGTGGGTTTGGAAGAGTTACCGGCAAGCTCAGATCAGGGCAATCAGTTGTTTGATACCGTATTTTGTATGGGGGTGCTATATCACCGCCAGTCACCGTTTGAGCATCTCAATCAGCTTAAAAATCAGCTAATAAAAGGCGGGCAATTGGTATTAGAAACCTTGGTTATCGAAGGTGATAAGAATACAGTGCTGGTGCCGCATGACAGATACGCTAAGATGAATAACGTGTATTTTATTCCGTCTGTTGCGGCGCTAACCGGCTGGCTAGAGAAGGTTGGCTTTAGTGAGGTGAGATGTGTCGATATCGATATCACTTCGACTGAGGAGCAACGTGCCACCGATTGGATGACCTATCAATCGTTGAAAGACTTCTTGGACCCAAATGATCCGAGTAAGACCATCGAAGGTTATCCAGCGCCGATGCGAGCGACGCTGATAGCGACCAAATAGTATTAGTAGAAATAGTACTAGTGGAAATAGACCAGTAAAAATAGATCATTACGAACAGAATAGAGAGAGTGGGGTTGGCTATCTACGGATGGCCTGCTAGATTTGCTATAATACCCACTTCTCGAAGATAACTTCTAATACCAGTTTTAATAAAAAGCCGACAAAGCCTGCGCCCAGTGCCACAAAGATCCAAAATGTACCAGCACGTCCTGCATCTGATTTCTTTGAAATATCCCACATAATGAAGAATAAAAACGCGATAAAAATAGGCAATAAGATGTATAAGCCCCAATTTGTCACGGTTTCGGCAGAAATGGCAAAGATGGTCGCTATCATGACTTAAACCCCAATTATTGTAGTTATCTATAGACAATATGATTCGCTGCTATTGCAGCAGTTGTCGCTATTGTATTGATTTTAGACAGATAGGATAACAAATATTAGGGTGATGATATATAGTCGCTGTATTTTTTAAAGTTATCATAATGTGAACAGCGATGAGTATCAGCGAGCATCGCAGCGCACCAGTCACACGCCGGCTTAATCGTAAAATACACATTTAATCCTTAAAGCTAACGTCTAAATTCACGCTATAATGTTTATGGAAAAAAAGCGCTAACCTTGATATATTAAAGGGTTGGTTAAAAAACCCCTCACACGTTTAATATAAGAGTTTAATAAATTATGTCGCAAGCTCAAATTGATGAAATCCAAGCTTTATTAGACAGCGCTGCTGCCGCCTTAATTCAGCAAAATGTACTGCCGTCTGATTGGCAAAATAACAGCCAGATTACTCGCAGTAAAAGCCCTGAGCATGGGGATTATGCCAGTAATATTGCCCTGACTGCTGCCAAAGCGGCCAAAACCAATCCACATGCGCTGGCCGAACAGCTGATTGCTGCCATGCCTGACAATGACAGCATTGCTAAGCTTGAGGTGGCAGGGCCTGGATTTATCAATATCTTTTTGAACAATGACGCGAAGTTTGCAGTATTAGACGCCATCTTTACCAACAATGCGCGCTTTGGATTAAGCGATGAGTTTGAAGGTAAAAAGGTTCAGGTTGAGTTTGTATCTGCTAACCCAACGTCTAGCTTGCATGTGGGACATGGCCGTGGCGCTGCTTTTGGTATGAGCGTTGCCAACTTGCTTGAAGCCGTCGGTTACGATGTAACCCGTGAATATTACGTTAATGATGCCGGTCGTCAGATGGACATCTTGGCGGTCAGTACTTACTTGCGCTACTTGCAAGTGAACGGCGAGCAGGTTCATTTCCCAGTTGGCGGTTATCAAGGCGACTATGTGACTCAAATCGCAGAAGGCGTACAAGCTGAGCATGGCAGTGTGTATGTGCACCCGTATAGCGAGTTGAGCGCTGATGTGGCACAAGATGCCGAAATCACCGTGACTGCTGACGGTGAAGAAGATGTTGTCTCTGGTGATAAAAATGCTCACGTTGATGGCATCATTGCCAATGCCAAGCGCTTATTGGGTGACGGCTATGACATCTTCGCCAATGCCGCTTTAGACAGTATCTTAGGTGATATCAAGCAAGACTTGGGCGAGTTTGGGGTTCATTTTGAACAGTGGTTCAGTGAAAAATCGTTATCAGATCAGATTGAGCCAGTATTAGCAGAGCTAGACAGCAAAGGCTATCTGTACGAAAAAGATGGTAATGTTTGGTTTAAATCAACCGAGTTTGGTGATGAAAAAGACCGTGTGGTACGCCGTGCCAATGGTTTGACCACCTATTTTGCTTCTGACATTGCCTATCATAAGAACAAGTTTGACCGTGGCTTTGATATGGTAATCAACGTTTGGGGCGCTGACCATCATGGTTATATTGCCCGTGTACGTGCGGCATTGAGCGCATTAGGTATTGATGAAAAGCGCCTAGAAGTGATTTTGGTACAGTTCGTAGCGTTATGGCGTGGCGAAGAAAAAATTCAAATGTCGTCGCGCTCTGGTAAGTTTGTTACCTTGCGTGAGCTGCGTGAAGAAGTGGGCAATGATGCGGCACGTTTTTACTATGTGGCACGTAAGCCAGAAGTGCATATTGACTTCGACCTTGAGCTGGCTAAATCACAAAGCAAAGACAATGCGGTGTACTATATCCAATATGCGCATGCGCGTGTGTGCAGTGTACTTGAGAAGCTGGTTGCTAAAGGCTTCGATGTCGATGATGCACAAGGTAAAGAAAAACAAACCTTATTGACCGCTGAAGTTGAAAGTGAGCTGATTAAGCTACTTGCTGCTTATCCGGCAACCTTGAAGCGTGCAGCGACCGGTCATGATCCACACGTATTGACTAACTATCTAAAAGACTTGGCGTCATTGTTCCATGCGTGGTACAACGACAACCGTATCTTGCCAGTAAGCATTATTGCTGATGAGACGCCGAGCGAAGAAGAATTGGCATTAATGCAAGCCCGTCTGCGCTTATCAAAAGCGGTGCGTCAGGTATTGGCCAATGGATTAAGCTTGCTTGGACTGTCGGCACCAACCAGTATGTAATCTGATTGATCAAGACAGTATTTGGCTTAATTGAGTCATAAATGGAGAAATTATGTTAGCAAAAAAACCTAAAGGTGGCGTACAGAAGCGACAAAGTAGCAGTGCTTCAAGCTTACTGTGGATCTTTGTTGGTGCAGTATTGACCATTATGCTTGGCTTGGGTTTATTTTTATTAAATCCATTTGAAATTGGCTCAGAAGAAAAAGTAGAAGAGCGGACGGTAGAGCCTATCAATCAGCAGCCAGTGACTCAGACTGAGAACTATGAGTTTTACGATCTGTTGCCAGATCAAGAGATGATTAGCTTGCCTGACGAAGCGGTATTCGGTGATACCGAGCTGCCAGACGAGAATGTGCGACTGCAGCCAGATGTGGTGCTCACCCGTCCAGAAACAGAAGCAACAGACTCTCAAAGACGATCGCAGCAGCCACGTGATAACCAGCAGGGTTCAGAAGGGTATGGGGTCGCTGGAGATGAAGTCGCTTCTAATAGAGATAGCGATGAGCAGGGCAGACAGTCGCAAGCTTCCTCTGAGCCAGATATTGTTATTGTTGAAGAATCAGGCAGTTACGAGCAGCCAAATGCCGCTCAAGGTTCAAACCAAACCGCCAGCGCTGAGGCTAAGCCAAGCTACATTCTGCAGATTAACAGCTACAGCAATGCAGAAGAGGCTGATAAACGCCGTGCACAAGTACTGTTGGCAGGCGTTGATGCTAAAGTGATTAAAAACTCAAGAGACAACGGCCAAACCGTCTATCAAGTGGTGTCATCTAGCATGACCAGTAAGCAAGCGGTGGCCGCTGCCTTACAAAAATTGCAAAACAATGGTATTGATGCGTTGGTCGTAGAACAGCGCCGTTAAGCCAGACTTTTGAACATTCAAGCCTGCATTTAAGGTGTGACAACTATCAAGGTGTACCAACTATGCCCAAAGTATCATCCATTACTCGAGTACTGCATATCATAGAGGCAGTCTCCTATGCGGCAAAGCCGATGACACCTTTGGAGTTATCACAAGAGCTAGATATCCCTAAGCCCACTGTACATCGACTGTTAAAACAGCTGGTGGAAGAGGGCTTTGTGATGGTCGATATCACTGGCGGTATTATTGCCGGCAAGCGTGTCCGTAACCTAAGCGTTGAGCTGTGGCAGCAGCGTCAGTTCTATAGCGAGCGCCATATTATCCTGCAGCGCTTGGTACGTGATGTAAAAGAAACTTGCGGCATTAGCGTGTCGCATAATATGCATATGGTCTACACCAATCGGGCTAAAACAGAGCTGCCACTGCAAATTTACCTGCCGGTGGGATCTAAGTCGCCGATGTGGTGTACCGCAACCGGTAAGCTGTATTTAAGTCAGCTGTCGGTCAATCGTCGTAACCGCGTGCTACAAAACCTAAGCCTAGATAAATTCACCAAAAATACCATCACTGATATTGATAAGCTCAATGCGGAGCTTGATAGCATTGCTGAGACCGGGATTGGCGTTGATAATGAAGAGTTTATCTCAGAGATGGTGGCCATCTCGGTGCCTATTTTGGATAAGCAGGAACGTTATTTAGCGTCACTTTATCTGCATGCGCCAACGGTGCGGGTATCGTTGCCTGAGCTGATGGACTTTGTGCCACGCATGCGTGAAGCAGCAGATGACATTCAAAGTCTGGTCTATGAGCTACAAAGTTAGACTTTGCATAAAAGAAAAGCACTAATCACATACTGATTTAAAAGACAAAAAAACACCGCAAGTGATGCTTGCGGTATTTTTTTATTAGCATATTATTGACGTAGCTTTTAGTTTTAAACCGCCAAGAAACTGTCTTTTAAGGCTATACGTCTTTTAACACGCTGTCGTCAAAGTAGCCCATGATGCTTGAGAAGTCTTTGTCATTATACTGCTCATTGTGACCATCATATAGGTTAGTCGCTTGTGTACCCATCGGTACTTTGGCGCCAGAATCTTCAGCGGTTTGTAGTGCCAAATGCAGATCTTTATGCATGTGCTGAGTCATAAAGCCGCCAGTATAGCCGCGACTGGCAGGCACTTTTTCTTGAATGCCTGGGTATGGGTTATACACTTCAAGGGTCCAGTTACAGCCTGAGCTTTGGAGCATAATTTCTGACAAGACACCGGCGTCTAAGCCATTTTTGACGCCTAGGTTAATGGCTTCAGCAGTGCCTGTCATTAAGATGCCTAGCAGCATGTTGTTACAAATCTTAGCAACCTGACCGGCACCATTATCGCCAGCGTGGAAGATGTTTTTGCCCATCACTTGCAGCATTGGTTTGGCACGGTTATAAGCTGAAGCATTGCCGCCAACAATGAAGGTTAGTGTCCCAGCTTCAGCGCCGGCTGTACCACCGGAAACTGGTGCATCAATAATCTCAAGGCCTTTGTCTTGTGCGGCAGCAGCGACCAATCGGGCATCGGCGGCGGCAATGGTACTGCTGTCAATAATTAAGGTGCCGCTTGGTAAGTGCGATAACAAGCCATCAGCCGTCAATTCAGTGGCATCGGCATCACCTAAATACACACTTTTTACGTGCTTGCCTGCCGGTAACATGGTGATTACCACATCCGCATTTTCTACCGCTTCTTTAGGCGAGGTAGAGGTCTTAGCGCCGGTTTGTGCCAGCTGTTGTTGCGCCGCATCGGATAGGTCAAATACGGTGACATTATAGCCGCCTTCGACTAGGTTTTTGGCCATTGGGCCGCCCATGTTACCCAGTCCAATAAAGGCAATATTTCTGTCGTTTGTGTTGCTGCTCATATCATCACTCCTTGATGTATTTTTTTGATGTATTCAAATATTTAAGTTGCTCAATTAATAGGATGCTTTTGCTAAAGCAATCAAATCTATCTATTAATTGCTTATGTTTTATCTGACCGCTTGTGCGCCCAGTGCTTGTTCACCAAGCCAGTCAGCGAATATGTGTTCGCCGTCTGGGTAAGGGTTATTAAAGTGGTTGGCAATATAGGCGCGACCCTCATCACTCAAGCAGTCTTGTAAGCTGCGTGACCAGCTTGGGTTTTTATCTTTATCAATGAGTAGTGCGCGAACGCCTTCTCTAAAGTCTGGATTGTCCGCACAGTGTACGGCCACATTGGCTTCAAGATATAAGATTTGTTCTAATGATAAGTCTTTGACTTTATGGTACAGCTCGTAGGTCAATGCAGCAGTTACTGGGCAGCCGGCACGATAGGTTGCCAAAGCACGCTGCGTCCATTTGTCTTCTGCAAACTGGGAGTCAAGCTTGGCGATGGCGTCATCGTCGTGTAGTAGCGCATCAATGTGTTGCAACCCGCCACTGACCATTAATGCTTTGATGGTTTGCCAGTGCTGCGCAAGTTTGCTTGGCTTTAATTCAACTGCTGTATTTTGTGACAGGGTCGCTAAGCATTGACTGGTGATATGACGGGCGTCACTGGTTAAACCGTCAGCGTCTTTGCTAGAGCTGTTTTGCCAATCAGCCTGAGCCAAGGCATCGATGAGATTTTGATAACCATCACTAGGCAGGGCGTATTCAGCAAGACTTGCAAATTGAGCATCACTGGCATTACACAGCGCACCAGTTAGACCTAAGAATAAGCCGGTGTGTGCTGGCATGCGCTGCAAAAACCAACTGCCAGAGGCATCAGGGAAGAGGCCAATGCTAATCTCAGGCATGGCAAACTTAGTGGTTTCAGTCACGACGCGATGGCTACAAGCGGCCATCAGTCCCATGCCGCCGCCCATGATGATACCGTTGCCCCATAAGATGATTGGCTTGTTATAAAAATGCATTTGTCGATATAGCGCATATTCGCTACCGAAAAAATCAGTCGCATAAGGATTAGGCAGCGGCGGATTATCGAGCATACTGTCATACAGCTTACGAATATCACCACCGGCACAGAATGCTTTATCACCTGAGCCACGTAGCAAGACAGCCATGACTTTGTCGTCATTTTGCCACTGTGTCAGCTGCTCACTCATAAGCTGACACATATCAACGCTTAAAGCGTTGAGTGACTTTGGTGCATTTAGCGTCATCTCACCAATCACATGCCCTGAGTTGGTGCTATGGGTGGCAAATAATACCGGCGCATTGTCTGAATGTTGCATTTGAAAATCCCTTTTCCCTGATAGTTATGCTGCTTATTACACTGTCTTTACTGAGACGTTTTTATTGGCTTATCTTTTTGTAGAATGATTAGGCTTATTTGTTGGTCCAAGTTGGTTTACGCTTTTCTAAGAATGCATTAACCCCTTCGGTTTGATCGGCAGTGTCAAACAGCTTCACAAAGGCTTCACGCTCATTGATTAGATTATAAGCAGGCGCTTGCTGTCTGGCAGCTTGAATCAATTGTTTTGAAGAAGTGACGGCAACTGGTGATTGTCTTGCGACTTTTTTAGCAAGCTCAACCGCCGTGTTTAAGCCCTCACCTTTGGCAACCACTTCTTCAACTAGGCCAATGCGTAGCGCAGTTTCGGCATCAACACGTTCACCGCACAGTACCATACGCTTCGCCCAGCCTTCACCGACTAGCCAAGGTAGGTTTTGGGTACCGCCAGCACACGGTAGCAGACCGACACTGGCTTCTGGTAGCGCCATTATTGCATGCTCTTCAGCAATGCGAATGTCACAGGCTAGGGCCGTTTCTAAGCCGCCGCCCATGGCATAGCCGTTAATGGCTGCGATACTAACGCCGCGGTAATTGGATAGGGCTTCAAAGGCTTCACCAAACGCAACGGCCATCGAAATAGCATTGCCTTTATCACCATCAGCAAAGGTATTGAGATCAGCACCGGCTGAGAAGAATTTTTCACCGTCGCCATGAATGACAAGTGCATATACTGAGTCATTGTCATTTAAATCGGCGACCAATTGTTTTAGAGCGTTTAGACTCTCTAAGGTCCAGGTATGTGCTGGAGGATTGTTAAGCGTTAAGGTTGCGACGTGTCCATCAATATTAAGATCTAGGTTGGTGTAGTTGCTCATAATGTCCCTATTTATTTTTTATGCTAATGGGTTGTTAACTATTATCTAGTACGGTTATAAATTGCTGACGACTATTAACGTAAGCAGTTTAACGTAAGCTATCTAGTGCGTGGTCACTCATCATCTTACGTGACACAATGACGCGCATAATCTCGTTGGTGCCTTCCAAAATCTGATGCACTCGCAAGTCACGCACATGGCGCTCAAGCGGATATTCATTGAGATAGCCATAGCCCCCATGCAGTTGTAATGCTTGGTTGGCGACATCAAAACTTAAATCGGTTGATAAGCGCTTGGCCATCGCGCAGTAGGTAGTGGCATTGGGATCGTTGGCATCCACTTTGCTGGCAGCAAGGTATAACATTTGGCGGGCAGCAACGGTTTGGGTCAGCATATCAGCCAGCTTAAACTGTACTGACTGTAGCTCAGCGATGGCGCTACCAAACTGCTTACGCTCTTGGACATACGCCAGTGCAGTTTCTAACGCAGCTTGAGCGGTACCAACGGCACAGACACCGATATTGATACGGCCGCCATCAAGGCCTTTCATGGCAAACTTAAAGCCTTCGCCCTCATTGCCAAGCAAGTTTTTGGCAGGCACTTTGACGTCTTTGAAATGAATGGTGCGGGTTGGCTGTGCTTTCCAGCCCATTTTGTGCTCATTTTTACCGTAGCTGATGCCGTCGCTGTGCGCATCGACAACCAGTGCAGAGACACCTTTAGGGCCTGCGCCACCAGTGCGTGCCATAACCACTAGAATATCGGTCGAGCCGGCGCCTGAGATAAAGGTTTTTTCGCCATTAAGCAGATAATAATCTTCGCCGTCTTGTTTGATGGCTTTGGTGGTCAAAGAGCCTGCGTCAGAGCCGGCATTGGGTTCAGTTAAGCAGTAGCTGCCTAAATACTCACCACTGACCAGTTTTGGTACGATATCGCTACGCACCTCATCGGTGGCAAATTCGCCGATCATCCAAGCGACCATATTGTGAATACTGATATAGGCGGCAACGGCGGTGTCACCCCAAGCCAATTCTTCAAACACAATGGCTGAATCAAGACGGGGTAAACCAAGACCGTCATAGTCTGGATTGGTGTATAGGCCTAAAAAGCCCAACTCACCTGTTTTTTTGATGACATCGATTGGAAAGTGGCTGTTTCTATCCCACTCAGCGGCGTTGGGTTTCAATTCCTTTTGTGCAAATTGGCGTGCCATTTTTTGGTAAGCCAACTGATCATCGGTTAATGCAAAATCCATAGTATGTTATTCCTTTAAATACAGACAGTCTTCGAATACAGACGGTCGTCTATGAGACATATCCTTTGTCAAATGTGTGCTGATTAAAGCTTATACAATTTGTTTGGCTTTTTCAGTTTCAATAGCGGCTTGAATAGATCGTTGGTCGTAGCGAGCCACTAAATATATGGACAAAGATATCAGTATAATGCCAATGCCCTGTACTTTGTAAATATGGCCTTCTAAGAATATCAATGATAATACCAAGGCTGCAATGGGAATTAAATAAAATAAAGTCGATACTTTGCTGATTGATAGCTGACGTATCAAAATATAGAGCATATTTACCCCGCCGATTGAGACCGCAATGGCCATCCACAGTAGTGAAAATATAAACTCAGGTGTCCATTCAATAAAGTGAGCTCCATAAAGTGGCCACACCAGTGCGCATAGAATACAAGCGGCACAAGACTGTATGAATCCACCAAATACTAAGTGCATGTCGGCACAAAAGTGCTTTTGATAAACACTGCCGCAAGCCACACCTAGCAATCCCAAACCTGCCAGCAACAGACCGATTATATTTGGAGTTTTTAATCCCCAAAACACAATAAACAAGACGCCAATTAAACCAATGATTAAGCCTATCCATTGTGCAATCGATACTTTGGCCTTAAAGAATATCTGAGCCATTACACTGGCCACTAACGGCTGAAACGAAATCACCAAAGCGGTCGTTGAGGCGGACAGACCATAATCAATTGCCAAAAACACACCCAGTGAAAACAAACCAACCATCAGGGCGCCTGCGATAAAGGTATGCATCAAATCTTTGATGGTATCTGAACCAGCAGTATCCTGAGAGCCCGCTGATTTAGATGTTGTCAGCTTAGAGCCAGCTAACTTCGGTCTAATAACTAGACACAAAGTGCCCATCAAACAGGCGGTAATGGCAAATCGAATCACTAAAAATGAAACGGGATCAACGTAGGGAAGACCATATTGGGTCGCTACAAATCCCGATCCATATAAAAATATAAATAAAAAAGAGGCAATAAGCGCTTTCAATGGTTATGCCTCCCTATCTTAATCTTACGTTTATTAGCGTCATAATCGTCATTAAGATAGGGATGGCTAAAACAAAGAGATTGCTTTACCTAAATTAACGAAACCACTCTACATCGAAATGGTAGTGTTTACTTTACCTTTGCTGGCTTCATCATCAAACCAACGTGCAGTCACAGTCTTGGTCTGAGTATAGAACTGTACCGCTTGCTTGCCGTAAGGACCTAAGTCGCCCAGCTTACTGGCGCGTGAGCCTGAGAAAGAGAACATTGGTAATGGCACAGGAATCGGTAAGTTAATACCCACTTGACCCACGTCAATGTCTTGCTGGAATTTATGCGCTGCAGCACCAGACTGAGTAAAGATAGCAGTACCGTTACCATTTGGATTGGCGTTGATAATTTCAATCGCGTCATCAAGTGAGTCAGCACGCATGATACACAGCACAGGACCAAAGATTTCTTGGCTATAAATCTGCATATCAGTGGTCACATTATCAAAGATAGTTGGGCCAACGAAGTTACCTTTCTCATAGCCGTCAACCACAATACCACGACCATCTAATAATAAGTCAGCGCCTTCATCGACACCGGTTTGAATCAGATGCTCAACACGTGCTTTGGCTTGTGGGCTGATTAGTGGACCTAAGTCTTTGTCATCTTTACCGGCAGCAACTACTAAGCCTTCTGCTTTGGCTTTGATTTCATCAATCCAGTTTTGTGCTTCACCGACTAATACCACGACCGATAGCGCCATACAGCGTTGACCTGCCGCACCGAAGGCAGCACCAGCTAACTGATTAAGGGTTTGTTCTTTGTTGGCATCCGGTAGGATAACCGCGTGGTTTTTGGCGCCCATCATACACTGTACACGTTTGCCGGCTTCGCTGGCACGTTGATAGACGTGTTTACCAACTTTGGTTGAACCAACAAAAGATACCGCTTTAATATCTGGGTGATCACAAATGGCATCAACTGTTGGCTTGCCGCCATGGACCACGTTTAATACACCTTCAGGGACACCAGCTTCTAATGCCAGCTCTACCAAGCGCATGGTGACCATAGGATCTTGTTCAGAGGGCTTTAATACAAAGGTGTTACCGGTTGCAATTGCCATTGGGAACATCCACAGCGGAATCATGGCTGGGAAGTTAAATGGTGTAATACCGGCACACACACCAAGAGGTTGCCAGATGCTATAAGTATCAACGCCAGTGCCGACGCTTTCTACAAAGTCACCGATTTGCAGGTTGGTAATACCGGCAGCATGCTCAACCACTTCTAGGCCACGGAATACGTCACCACGGGCGTCAGCGATGGTTTTGCCTTGCTCAGCTGTCAATAGCTCAGCCAACTCGTCCATGTGTTCACGGATTAAGGCTTGATAGGTTAAGAAGATGCGAGCACGTTTACTGATTGGGGTTTTGCGCCAAGTTTTGAACGCTTCTTTAGCAGCCGCAACCGCTTCATTAATTTCGTCATCTGTGGTTTGTGGAACTTTGGCAATGACTTCTTGCGTCGCAGGATCGGTTAGATCGATCCATTCTGAGGTGTTTGATTCAACGAATTGTCCATTAATGAGTTGTTTTACGTGATGCATAAGATGTCCTTATCTTTATTTACTATGTTAGGGATTATTAGATATCAGCTTATAGTCAGTAAAACCTTAATTAGTGAAGTAACGAACCACTATAGGGTTGGGCTTATCACTGTAGCTGGCTTCTTTGACGATAGTGAAAACCTAATATCTGAATATTTGGCTATGTAAATAATAATGATACAAAACATATCATTTTACAAGACCCAAATTAAAAATAAGTGGTTAATTTTTTAGGTTATTTATCATTGTTAGTGGTTATCAGTGCTGATAATAAATGGTTTTGCTTATAACCAATACGGATAACAGCACAGGCTCTAGACTGTAGCTGAGAGAAACAAGCTGAGAGAAAAGCTGTAAAAAATGAGACGTTGAACCTCAGTAGTTAGAGGATTCAACGTCAAATATTAAACCGTCAAAGTTAGCGTGTTAAAACGATCCGAATACAGTACCCAGCATAATAATCACAATCAGGGTAACAATTGGAATCAGCACTGCGGTCACAAAAATATCCTTATATGATTCTTTGTGAGTCAGGCCACAGATGGTCAGCATGGTAATAATGGCGCCATTGTGTGGCAGTGAATCGAGACCGCCAGAAGCCAGCGATGCAATACGGTGCATCAATTCGGGGTCGATGTTGTACTCCTGCGCCAATTGCATGTAATTAGCACCCATGACCTCCAAAGCAATACCAAGACCGCCTGAGGCTGAGCCTGTGATACCGGCCAAGATATTAATCATAATCGCTTCAGAGATTAATGGGTTGCCTGGTGCAATGCCCATAAAGAAGTGCTGAATAATGGCAAAGCCCGCCAAGCTTGCGATAACAGAGCCATAACCTACTTCTGATGCGGTATTGAAGATAGGTAGTAGTGAACCTGTGGCGCCTTTGTTTAAGCTGTCTGCAAGATTTTTGATACGTTTAAAGTTAAAGATGATGACGAATAAACAAGCGATGGCCAGTGACAAAATAATTGACCAGATCCCAATCACTGAGCTGAGCGTGACACCGCCAAACTGCTCATCGGCCAAATAGCTGTTGTTCCAAATCGGGATGATGAGCTTGGAAAAGAAATAGTTACCGGCTACCACGATAATAATGGGAAATAACGCCAGCCAGAAATTGGGTATTTTGTCGTTTAAATCGAGCTCTTTTTCATTCAGATAATGATTGCCATAGCCTTCGTTATTGATATTGGCCAGACGAACTTGGCGATTCATCCACCACATACCACCGCCCAACATTATGACTGAGGCGATGAGACCTAAGCCGGGTGCGGCAAACGCATCGGTCTGGAAGTAGGGCATAGGAATGGCGTTATGAATGGCAGGCGAGCCAGGCAGCGCGGTCATGGTCAGAGTTAACGCACCAATACTAATCGCGCCAGGTATCAAACGCTTAGGAATATTAACTTGCTTAAATAAAGCGGCCGCAATGGGGTAGATGGCAAAGGTGACGACGAATGCTGAGACACCGCCATAGGTCAATAAAGAACAGGCCAGTACGATGGCCAATAAGGCGTGATTGTGCCCTAATTTATTGACAATATGATGGGAGATGCTGTGTGCATAGCCCGAGTCTTCCATTAACTTACCAAAAATGGCACCGAGGATGAATAACGGAAAATACTTAACTGTAAAGCCGCCGACACCGTCCATAAATACTTGGGTATAAAACCCGAGGGCTTGGGTGCCTTGACCACTTAGGATAATGGCCAACATCGCTAATACCGGTGCCAGTACTAGAACACTAACGCCTCGGTAAGCAAAATAGATCAGTAATACTAAAGATAATAAAATCGCGAATATACTCATATTTAGTTCCTTCTAAATAGGGGTTGTAGCGATACGCTGTGAATAGAATTATAAAAAAATAGCGCCAAGCTGATGGGGTATCAGCTGGGCGCTATTAGTTGCATTTCTTGATGGTGCCCTTTACTGATGGGTCGGTTGCCAAAGGCTTTGTGTTTAGTAGCTGTCTATCGCTGCTTTTACCGCATCAATGGCCGTTGGGTCATCTAGCGTTGACATGTCGCCCGTATCGCGACCTTCGGCTAATGCACGAATGGCGCGACGTAAGATTTTGCCTGAACGCGTTTTGGGTAGCGCAGTCGGGAAATAGACCGCAGCAGGTCGGGCGAGGGCGCCCAAAGACTTGGCGACAATACCGAAGATTTGCTGTTCAACGCGGAAGCGATTTTCAGTGTCTTCGATAATCGAGGGGTCACGTAAGATACAAAATGCGATGGGCAACTCGCCTTTTAACTCATCCTTGATACCGACCACGCCGACCTCTGCCACTTCTGGATGCTCACTGATAGCGGCTTCAATCTCTTGGGTACCAAGACGATGGCCGGCAACGTTAATCACATCATCGGTACGTCCAAGGATGTAAAAATAGCCATTTTCATCGGTCATGGCATAGTCTGAGCTTGAGTATTCCTTGCCATTAAATAAGTTGTAATAGCTCTTAATAAAGCGCTCATCGTTATTCCATACAGTGGTTAAGCAGCCTGGTGGCAGTGGTGCGCTAATAGCGAGCAGACCTTTTTCACCTGGCTGGCAAGGCTCGCCAGTCTCTTCGTTAAGCACTTTGGCATTAAAGCCATACATTGGATAGCCAGGGGAGCCAGGTTTGTGATCTTTATAGTCAAATTTTGGCACATGACTTAAGATTGGCCAGCCAGTTTCGGTTTGCCAATAGTGGTCTAAGATGGGAACGCCTAGGTGCCCAGACAGCCAATCGGCAGTCGGCTCGTCTAGTGGCTCACCTGCTAGGAAGAAGGATTTGACACTACTGGTGTTGTAACGAGTCAACCAAGACTCGTCTTGTTTTTTGAGCATACGCACCCCGGTTGGAGCAGTGAATAGTATATTGACCTTGTTGGCCTCAACAATACGCCACCAAATACCTGGATTTGGACGATGGGGCAGACCTTCGTACATGATGCTGGTCATGCCTGCAAGCAGCGGCGCATAGATGGTATAAGAATGTCCGACTGCCCAACCAATATCTGAGATGGCCCAGAAGGTATCGCCTGGCTTGCCATCATAGATCAAATCAATCGAGGTCGTCAGAGCGACGGCATGGCCACCGGTATCACGCTGTACGCCTTTTGGTGTGCCAGTGGTGCCTGAAGTGTATAGCAGGTAACAAGGCTCATTAGACTCAAGCCACACCGGATCAACCACAGCTTTGGCATCACAGCTGATGCGGCGCTCAGTGGCATAATCAACATCGATGGGTTGTGGCTGATACGGCATAATACCGCGATCGACGACCAGTACGTTTTCAGGCTTATTATCGGCTTGTTCAATGCCTTGATTAACTAGATTTTTGTAATTAATGACCTTGCCGCCGCGTAGACCGGCGTCAACTGTAATGACCAGTTTGGCTTGTGCATCGTTCATACGCACCGCCAAGTTATGTGCCGCGAAGCCACCAAATACCACAGAGTGGATGGCGCCAATACGCGTACAGGCCAGCATGGCGTAAGCCGCTTCCAAAATCATTGGCATATAGATAATGACGCGGTCGCCTTTGCCCACGCCTAAACGTTGTAGCACATCGGCAAAGTAATTGACTTCTTTATATAAGCGGTTATAAGTCAGGCGGCGTTTGGCATAATCGGTATAAAACTCCACGTGATTGTCTAATGCTTTAAAGGCATCGACCACGCCAGGGTGATTGTCGATTAGGTCTTGGTTGATTTCAGAGGATACCCACACAAAGGCATCTTGTTCAGCACGCTCTTCTAAGTGACGGTCGACACAGTTGTAGCAAATATTGGTCTCACCACCGACGAACCACTTGGCAAAAGGGAGTTTGCTATCATCTAAGATGGTGTCTGGCTGCTTATGCCAGTAGATACGTTCGGCTTGTTGTCGCCAGAAGTCTGTAGGGTTGTCTAAAGAGGTTTGATACAGTTCGTCAAATGAACGGGTTGCAGTTGCGGTATAGTTTGAATCGGCGTATTTCATGGCGCTGTCCTTAGCTAAAGATAAAATAGAAATAAGGGGGCACCCACCCACCTTACCTATGAGGTTTGCTTTCCTTGCAAATCCGGTTTCTCTTTTTAATTTAAAAAAGAGTAAAAAAGAGAAAACGATACAAAATATATCGTTTTAATAGTGAATTCAATTTAACAAAGTTTGCAGGTGTAGGTCAATAACAATTATCGCTTAGTATGACATTAGCTGGTGTTAAATGAAATAATAGTGCCTGTATCGATCAATTCTAGTTATGGTTTATGTTATGACTTATGATTTGATTTAATAACACATACTTTTTACCAAAACTTAGAGCTCAGAGCACGTAATACGGTACTTGAAGCTTTTATGCTTTTAATGGGGTTTTAATCATCGCCAAACCAGCAACCAAAATAGCAAATACCTGCATCAATAATAACGCCACTACTGTCGCGGACCATTGGCCATGACTGTAGACCAAGCCACATACCCAAGCCCCTAGCGTACCGCCAGCGTAGTAGCACATATAATACAGACCAGAGGCTAATGAGCGCCCTTGATGAACGTTGGTGGCGATATAGCCAATGGTTGCAGACTGAGTGATAAATACCCCAGATGACATCACAGTGAGTCCGACAATTACCAACCATAATGGCGCAGTTAATGTCAGTAGCACGCCCAGCATCGACAAGCACACAGCAACCATGATGGTACGAGCTGAACCAAAGCGTTGTATCAGCCGTGTCGATAGTGGGGTAATAATCACCCCAATCAGATACACCGCAAAGATATTGGCCAGCTGTCCGGTGCTCAGATTATACGGATCTTGTGCCAGATGTAGATTGATAAAGGTGAAGCAGCCGACCAATGAGAACAGCACACAAAAGCCAAGCAAACATGCTGACAATACATAGCGGTTACGTAGATGTCCTGCTAGCGTGGTCAGTGCGGTACGAAACTTAGGACTGGGTACAAAGTGCTGAGAGGCTGGCAGGGTCTTGGCGACCCACAATGCGCCAGCGAAGGTTAATGCTGCCATCATATAATAAGCTGTGCGCCAGCCAACCCACTCATGCAAGTGACCCAATACAAACCGTCCTGAGAACCCGCCCAATACGGTGCCTGATACGTAGTACGCCATTAACTCTGCAATCGCACTGCCTTCAAACTCTTCACCCAAATAAGCAATGGTCACCACCGTAATACCCGGGACAGACAGCCCTTGTAAAAAGCGCCAAAAGGTGAGCATCTCTATGCTTTGGCTATCGGCAATCAAGGCAGTCGGTATCGCCAAAAACAGCAGCGCACCCACGATGATCGACTTGCGCCCAATGGCATCTGACAGCATCCCTAAGAACGGCGACATGATAGCCACTGCCATCACCGTAGCGCCAACTGCCATACCGACTTGCACTTCTGTTGCTGCAAAATCGAGCATCAATACCGGCAACACCGATTGGATAGAGTAGACCTGCAAAAAAGCAAACACCGCGATAATCATCACCGTGGCTTTTAGAATCCAAGTCGGCTGTGCATAGGCGGGCAGGGCGCTATTGGCGTTAGACGAGTTTGCAGGCTTAGAGTTTGGCATAACGTAGGCTCAGCTTGATAAAGACTCTGTTAATAGAATAACAGAGTCTAAGTGTCGATGATTATGATTTAACTAGCGGTATTTATTGGCTTTATTTCTCTCGTTACTTCTGAGGCTCATTTTGCTTTTTACGCTTATTTTTGCTCTTTTTGCCTTTATGGCCAGCGGCAAGTTTAGTAGCCTTTGCCATCAGTGGCCCATAATGCGACGGGGTGATGCGCTGTAGTAAATCTGCTAGCTTAGCATCATCACCAATTAGGCAGCGCGGTTGGTTATTCGCTGCTGCCATCAGGATAATTTTGGCCGCCATATCAGGGTCAAACTTTAATAAACGATTGAAGTTTCTTATACCTCTAGCGCCAGTAGGCATGCCTAAGCTACCAATACTGTCATTGCCGCGGGCATTGTTCGCGATATTTGTCTTAATACCGCCCGGGTGCACCGAGGTAATCGAAACGCCGCTATTTTCGATAGCCAACTCTTGACGCAAGCTTTCATTGAAGCCACGGATGGCAAACTTACTGGCATTATAAGCAGACTGTCCTGGCAATGCTATCAATCCGAACAAGCTAGAGATGTTGATAATATGACCATGATGTTGACGATTGCCGTCTTCTGATTGGCTATTATCAGATGCAGGGTTTAGGCTTTGTTTGATTAACGGTAAAAAGGCTTTGGTGCCATACACCATGCCCCAAAAGTTAATACCCATCACCCATTCGATATCGTCAATGCTCTCGCCTTCGACTGTCGATGACAATGCGACACCAGCATTGTTAAAAATAAAGTTGACCTTTCCGTGATCTGCCATAACCTGTTCGGCCCAGGCAAAAACAGCGTTTTTGTCGGAGACATCGAGTACTGTCGTTGTTACTTTCACTGAATAGGGCTTGAGTAGGGCATAGGTTTCAGCCAAGTTTTTATCATTGATATCAGACAAGGCAAGATGACAGCCGGCTTGAGCTAAATTAAGCGCCAGTTGACGACCAATGCCTGAGCCAGCACCGGTAATGGCAGCAACGTGAGACTGATAAAACTCGGTCAGTTGCTGCTCATCAATGGTTGGTTTTATAAGCGGCAGATTATTTGTAAAGGGGAGATAAGCGCGTAAGTTGTTGATAACAGATGGCGGCAGTGCAGCGGTGAGCAATTGAGATGGGCGCATGGGGCGGTGTCCTACAGTGGCGAATAACAGTGTTGAGTATTGGTGGTAAGTATTAGCGACTAATATTAATGACTGGAAATATAGTGGCTACTAATATAGAGGCTACTATAGCAGTTATTATTCTGTGTGCTTTATTTAAGTTGCTGTATTTAAATCATTTAAGTTTTGATTAAATACATTTTACTTGAAGCTGCCTAGTTATGGTTTAATTATCGGTTATTTTAAGCAATAAAAAACGCCTATCATAGAGATAAGCGTTTTTTGGTTCAATCGACAATTAGTTAGTTAAGCCAGTTACTTAAGCAATTTTAGGTGACACACCGTCATTAATCACGGTTTCATCAACCACCACTGACTTCGCATCACTCATAGAAGGCAGCTCATACATGGTATCAAGCAGTGCGTTTTCTACGATAGAGCGTAAGCCACGTGCGCCGGTTTTACGTTCCATCGCTTTGTGAGCAATGGCTTTCAAGCCTTCTTCAGTGAACGTCAGCTCTGCATCTTCCATCTCAAACAAGTACTGATACTGCTTAACGATGGCGTTCTTAGGCTCAGTTAAGATTTGCATTAACGCATCTTCATCAAGCTCTTCAAGCGTTGCAATCACTGGCAGACGACCGATCAATTCAGGGATTAGACCAAACTTAATCAAATCTTCTGGCTCTACTTGCTTAAACAGCTCAGATAACTGACGACCGTCATCTTTAGCTTTCACTTCAGCATTAAAGCCAATACCTGTTTTTTCAGTACGCTGCTGAATGACTTTATCCAGTCCTGAGAAAGCACCGCCCACGATGACCAAGATGTTGCTGGTATCCACTTGGATCAGCTCTTGGTTCGGATGCTTACGACCACCATGAGGCGGGATAGCGGCAACCGTACCTTCAATCAGTTTCAGTAATGCTTGCTGCACGCCTTCACCCGAGACATCACGGGTGATTGACATATTTTCGCCTTTTTTACTGATTTTATCGATTTCATCGACGTAGATAATGCCTTGCTCGGCCTTTTCAACGTCATAATCAGCCGCTTGTAGTAGCTTTTGAACGATGTTTTCAACGTCTTCACCAACATAACCGGCTTCGGTTAAGGTAGTGGCATCGGCCATCGCAAAAGGCACATCCAGCATACGTGCTAAGGTTTGCGCCAATAAAGTTTTACCAGAGCCGGTTGGGCCAATTAGTAAGATGTTACTTTTTGACAGCTCTACCATCGCGTCATCGGCGCCTAATTTGGCTTGTTTGCGGTCTTCTGCCAATAATGCAGCAACTTTTAAGCGCTTATAGTGGTTATATACCGCAACTGACAATGCTTTTTTAGCCGTATCTTGGCCAATTACATAGCCGTCTAAATGCTCTCTAATTTCTTTTGGCGTTGGCAGCTTTTTGGTCAGCCAAGTATTTACTTCGCCGTCCTCTTCGCCACTATCGATATCGCCTTCTTCGATTAAGTCGGTGCAAAGTGCCACACATTCATTACAAATATTGGCGTCATCGGCAGCAATCAGTTGAGCTACTTCGTCTTTCTTTTTACCACAAAATGAACACTGTGGTGTCTTGTCTTTGGCCATGCTTGGCGCTCCTTAATTATTTCTTAGCGTTGTAATATGATACCAGTTTAATAGTGTTTAGATTCTGGTATTAGCCCATCTCTAGGCCAGCAAGGCGATTACTTTTCTTCTTCTGGACGGCGCTCTAATACTTCATCTACCAAGCCGTATTCTTTGGCTTCATAGGCATCTAACCAGTAGTCACGTTCAACGTCTTTTTCAATTTTTTCTAATGGCTGACCAGTACGCTCAGCTAGGATACGGTTTAGACGGTCACGGATTTTTAAGATTTCACGCGCGTTAATCTCGATATCAGTGGCCTGACCTTGTGCACCGCCTGATGGTTGGTGAATCATCACACGAGAGTTGGCTAGGGCATAGCGCTTGCCTTTTTGACCCGCGGCCAATAAGAATGAACCCATGCTGTACGCACCGCCCATACAAATGGTTGATACGTCTGGCTTAATAAAGTTCATGGTATCGAACATCGCAAGACCAGCGCTTACTGAACCGCCTGGCGAGTTGATGTATAAGTGGATATCTTTTTCTGGGTTTTCAGCTTCTAAGAACAGCATCTGTGCCACAATTAGATTGGCCATGTTGTCTTCAACTTGACCGGTTAAGAAGATAACACGCTCACGAAGTAGACGTGAGAAAATGTCAAAAGAGCGCTCGCCGCGCGCAGACTGCTCAACAACCATGGGTACAAGTGCTGCTTGAGGCGTGCTAACCGTTGCATCACGCATATCTCTTAATACCGCATCGTGAGCCGCAACCAGCTTCTCAAAATGTGGGTTATTCATAATGCGTTCGATGTCTTGATTGTGCGTTTGTAGGTTCATAAATAATCCCTGTTTTTGGTCAATGGTTTTAATAATATATTCTAATGATATGTTAATTTTAAGTGAGTGTGTTATTAGTTTATATTTTGGGGGTAGTTGATAATAAATCAAGCGTTTGGCGAATAATCGATAATAATCGATAATGGCCGTTAATGCTGATAAACTTAATACTGATGATTAGTACTGATAAAAACAAACAGCAGCAAACACCGAAAAAAATATAGCAACAGTTACAGACAAAAATGCCCCAACTAATTTAGTTAGGGCATTTTTGGTTTAGCAATAAGTGACTGCTAAAGCAGGATGAATTACATCATGCCTTGTTGCTGAGAAGCTAGAAGCTCTTGATAGCTTACTTCTTTCTCAGTGACAGTGCCTTTTTCTAGTAAGAAGTCAATTACTTGATCTTCTAATACCACTGACTCAATATTAGCACGTTGCTGTGCGTCATTGGTGTAGTAGTCGATCACTTCTTGAGGATCTTCGTAGTTTTCAGCAGTTTCTTTGATGAAGGTTTCTACACGCTCTTGATCCACTTCCATCTTGTTCTCTTCGATGATGCGAGAAACGATCACACCTAGACGCGCAGTGTTGATAGCTTGTTCTTCGAACAGCTCACGTGGCAACATATCTTTGTCGATGCTGTTGACGTTACCGCCGAACTGTTGTGCAAAGCGCTGCATCATTAGATCACGTTGACGCTCAACTTCTTGGTCAACCATAGCAGTTGGGATGTCAAACTGGTTCTTTTCAAGTAGCGCATCAAAAGTCGCTTTCTTGATTTGAGCACGTGCTGCATTTTTGATTTCACGTAGCATGTTTTTGCGTACGTCTGCTTTTAGCTGCTCAACGCCACCTTCAGTAACACCAAATAGCTCTAAGAATTCATCATCAATTTCTGGTAGTTTAGGCTCTTCAACTTTCTTAACGTTGATTTTGAACTGAGCATCTTTACCCGCTAAGTTCTCAGCTTGATATTCAGCTGGGAAAGTCACGTCGATGGTTTTTTCTTCGCCAGCGCTCATGCCAACGATACCGTCTTCAAAGCCTGGGATCATTTGACCGCTGCCAAGTACCAGTTTGAAGTCTTCAGCAGAACCGCCTTCGAACTTCTCGCCATCAACGGTACCTTCAAAGTCGAAAGTAACCTGATCGCCTTCAGCTGATGCACCTTCTTTCTCTGCGAATTCTTGACGCTGTTTGCGTAAGTTTTCGATCATAGTGTCAACGTCTTCGTCGTTGATGCTCGCAGTGTGACGCTCAACTTCGATTTCATCGATACCAGCAACTTCGATTTCTGGGAAGATTTCTACAGTGGCTTGATATACTAAGAATTCGTCTTCTAGTTTCACGTCATCGATGTTTGGCATGCCAACGGCACGAACGTCTTCAGCTTTGATAGCTTCGAATACAGTGTCACGGATTACATCGTTGATCACTTCTTGCTGGATGCCAGCGCCATACTGTGCACGGATATGTGACACAGGCACTTTACCTTTACGGAAGCCATCGATTTTAGCGGTTTTTGCCACTTTACGGATACGGCTTTCAACTTGGTTTTGAATTTGTTCGACAGGTACTTTAACTGTCAGTTGCGTTTGATTGTCATTGACTTTATTCGTCGTGACTTGTAGATCTTTTGCCATGGTTATTAACCCTGTATATTAATCATTTGATTTTGATGATAAGCACACATCCACACTGTATAGAAATACCAATCAATAAGTTTGACACTCACAGTATGAAAGTTGCCAAGAATTTAACGCTAAAACTGGTCTTAAAAAACGTCATCTAAAAATTTAAATAGCCCTTATATTCTACCATCAGACGTTTTATGGGGCTAAGCAAAAACGTAAGGGCGCAGGGATGAGAATCTCAAGCAGCTGCTATAAAATAATAAAAGTAGAACAGTATAGTCTATCAGCCAATCAAAGTAAAAATAAAGTAGAAATTACGCAATACAATCAAATTTTTCGCCTATTACCGCGCTTTTTTAACAATTATTGGTGTTTTACATCTATTTAAGCGTTTATATTTGCTTGCACTTTGTACTTGAGTAGCTAATAAATTGATGCTTATTTGGCTGTACCTTTAATTAGCCGTAACAATTAATTAGCCATAACCGATGACAGCTGTTGCAATAAGCTTTGCATCGCTAAACCACGGTGACTGAGTTCGTTTTTGCGCATCGGCTCTAACTGTGCGGAACTTTGTTGTAGCTCAGGTATCCAAAACAAAGGATCATAACCAAAGCCATGCTCGCCTTTAGCTTCAGGCAAGATTTCACCTTGCCACAGACCTTGCGCCACGATAGGCAAGGGATCATCGGCATGACGCACTAATGCCAGCACACACACGAAATAACCTTTAATCGGCTGCTCACCACGGTACGGCAGTAAGTCAGCCAGTAGCTTCTGGTTATTTTTGTCATCATTGCCATGCTCACCGGCATAACGGGCAGAGTAGATACCTGGTGCATTATTAAGCACCGGCACACACAATCCAGAGTCATCGGCAATGGCCGGTAAGCCACTTTGACGGCTCGCATGACGTGCTTTAATAATGGCATTTTCCACAAAACTCAAGCCATCTTCGATAGCATCTTCAATATCCAGTGAACCTTGAGGCACGATATCAATATCAAGGTTGGCCTGTTGAAACAGACGTTTGAACTCAGCCAGCTTGCCTTTATTATTACTGGCCAATACCCAAGATTTGTGTTGTTGCCAATCTGGGGTAGGCGTAGAGGAAGTCGTTGTCATTGTTTTGGTGTCCTATTTTATATGGCTGTTTCTTAGCAACTTTAGTTAGCATCTATTTTAAACAAATGATTATCAGCTTTAAACGAATGGTGATCAGAAACTATTTAAGACCATTATTTAGAAAATCAGGTAATGATTAATCAGTAAATTAAATAACACTGATTTAAAAATTTAATGCTCAGCGTGTTTATTTTAGCATCATCACCAAGGCTGCTCGATTAATAGCTTAAATAATAGTCAATTGTGCAAGCCGTTGACAGTATTGATTTAACGGCGGTTATTGCTATTATAATGCACTGCGCATTAGTCGAAAAATGTTGTCAAATAGACGGCGTCGTTATATTTAACATAACTTAATAAGCGGCTGCTACCGTTAATGAAGGTTACCAAGCATAACATTCAGTAACTGAGTTTTATTTGTTTGATTGCTATAATGCGCAGCATAACCTCACGGCATACGTATTCGCTATGGGGTGACAAGTTTAAGGTTTAGTTGCCTTATATTGTATTCATCCTTATTAAGATACATATTATTTATCTGTTTATATTAGTTTGAGTTATTCAGTAACAATAATGATAAATGATATGTACAGGATGTATATTTATTGAAGGGTAGCCCCTAAATTTGTATCAGCAGCCAGATCTATCGAGTGTTATGAGTTAACGTTTGCTTTGGTAGCCTTTGATGGATGTTGATGTGCTGACTGTACGGAAACAATAATCATAAATAATTAAGCCACCTCATTCGTTTTGAGCGCCGCTTTGAATGCCGTTAACTGTGGTATCCAAAAGTTACGCTAAAAACAATGACACAGCCAAGGAAAAAATAATATGTCAAATATCACTTTACCAGATCTTCCATATGCAAAAGACGCACTTGAGCCACATATCAGTGCAGAAACTTTAGAATTTCACCACGATAAGCACCACAATGCTTACGTTACTAAACTGAACGACCTATTACCAGGTTCTGGTCTTGAAGGTAAATCGCTTGAAGAAATCATCAAAGCAACTGCTGAAGATGACAGCAAGCAAGGTATGTTCAACCAAGCTGCTCAAGTTTGGAACCACACTTTCTACTGGAACAGCATGGCACCAAACGGTGGCGGCGAGCCTACTGGCGATCTTAAAGCCAAAATCGAAGAAGACTTCGGTTCATACGATAAGTTCCGTGAAGAGTTCAAAAACGCTGCTACTTCACAGTTCGGTTCAGGTTGGGCTTGGTTAGTTGCTGATTCTGTAGGCGGCAAACTGTCTATCATGAAAACAGCTAACGCTGATACACCACTTGCTCATGGCAAAGTTGCTGTATTAACTTGTGACGTTTGGGAACACGCTTACTACATCGACTATCGTAACCGTCGTCCAGACTATGTAGACACTTTCCTAGACAAGCTTGTAAACTGGGATTATGCAAACGCTAAGTACAAAGGCCAAGACGCAGGCGTTGAATCTTAATTGTCGCTTTGACTTTTAACGATAGTGTTAAATAGAACGTTTAATCATACGTTCAATAAAAAAGGATGCCTATTAGGCGTCCTTTTTTTTAATGGCTTATTTAAATGGTTTTCTTCAATGATTGTTGTTTCTTCGATGATTGTTTAAGTGTTTGGTTGTTTTATTGACGGTTTTTACGATTGATTGTCTAGTCGCTTGTCTGGTTAGCTGCTTAAACTGTGTTTGTCGAGCTATTCAATGATATAATCTATGGTTTGATTTGTAGCGCATTGTTTATAGCGTATGCAATGGTACCTGTTAATCTCACTATTTAAGAGCATTAAATGCCGCTCTTGATATTGTGGATAACATGCCTTATTAATACATCTAAAGCTTTATATACAACCTTTATATTGATAGATACCCTTTACATAGGTTGTATTGGTCAGTTAAAACTGACTATTTAAATAAGCAATTTATCTGATTAGATTTAGCGGTTTAACCTTTCATAAGTTGGTAGATTTACATGAATCTTGTTGTCATCGGCGTAAACCATAAAACTGCTCCCGTTGCCTTGCGTGAACGGCTGGCTTTTGTGGGCGGTGACATTGAAGTTGCACAAGCTTATTTGCAGAAAATTACCGCAGGTAGCCTGATTATCTCTACCTGTAACCGCACCGAAATTTATGCCTTAGCGCCCAATACGCAGCAGCAAAATGATCAGCAAGCCGCGCGTGATTCTGATGTGAATGTCGATTCGAGCGCAGTAGCTAATAGCGATTCTGAAGCAGAGATGGACTTGGCACAGAATACCACTGAGCTTACCGAGCAATTGATGCAATGGTTGGCCGACTTTAAGGTTTTACCCATCGATGAGGTGCGTCCGTATCTATACGATTATATCGATGCTCAAGCGTTAACTCACTTATTGCGTGTGGCCGCAGGTCTGGACTCTATGATCTTAGGTGAGCCACAAATCTTTGGTCAAATCAAAAGAACGGTCAGCGCTGCCAAAGAGCAAGGGTTCTTAACCAATCAATTAAACTGGGTGGTTGAGCAGATTTTCGCAGCTGCTAAGCGAGTGCGTAACGAAACCGATGTCGGCACTCAGGCCATCTCACTTGGTTACGCCGCTGCCAAGTTAGTGACCCAAATCTTTGATAGACCAGAAGAGACCACTTTCTTATTAATCGCCGCTGGGGAAATGAACCGTTTGGTGGCGCAGAATATCGCTGCGTTGGGTATGAAGCGTATCTTAATCTGTAACCGTACCCCAGAGCGGGCGCAGCAGTTGGCGCTAGAGTTACAACGCCCTGACTTGCAAGTGGAAGTGCATCCTTTAACTGAGCTCGATGCGTTGTTGCCTCAGGCTGATATTGTCAGCAGTTGTAGCGGTAGCATGGATATGCTCATCGACTATGATATGACTCGCCGCGCACTCAAAAAGCGCCGCTATCGCCCGATGCTAATGGTGGATCTGGCGGTACCTAGAGACATTGATTCAAAAATCTCTAAACTTGATGATGTTTATTTATATTCGGTAGATGACTTGCAGCATGTGATTGCTGGTAACTTAGAGAAGCGCCGCCAAGCAGCGGTTGAAGCTGAGTTGTTTGTTAGTCACTTGGTCGTTGAGATTGAGCGCCGCTATCAAGTGCGTAAAGTGGGTCAAGACATCCATGATTATCGCACTGAAGCTGAGAGTAAGGCAGCTGTGGTGTTGGCCGATGTGCTACATCAATTAAAGCATACCGATGCTGAGCCGGAGGCACTGATGGTTGAATTGACGCGTCGATTGACTCAGACCTTAGCGCATGCGCCATCGTCCTTGATGCGCCGAGCCGCACGTGATGGTAATCCCGAGGTACTAGACTTAGTTATTTCTGGATTACAAGAAGCCTATCGCTCTAAATAAACAGCCTAACTAAAAAAGCCCACCACAGTGATTGACTATGGTGGGCTTTTTATTAATTGTCTAAAACTAGGCTCTATAAACTAGGCTCTATAAATTAGGCTCTATAAATTAGGCTCTATAAAAGTATGTTCAAAATAACAACATTTATTAAAATCTTGGGTGCATTAACGCATTAAAGAAATGTAATAGCATATTGGGTGACAGCAAGATAGTCGCTATTACTCCAAAGGCGCCGCCCCATAAGTGGGCTAGGTGATTAACATTAGTGTTGCCTTTGTTATTGGCATAAATACTATAGGCCACGTAAGCAATGGCGAACACAATGGCTGGGATTGGCACTGCGGCGAATAGGTATAACATGCTCCATGGCGCCATTAATATAAAAGAAAATAGCACTGCCGATACGCCGCCAGATGCACCTAAGCTGCGGTAGCGAAAGTCATCTTTGTGCTGCATATAGCTGGGCAGCATAGCGACGATAATCGCTGCTAAATACACCGCAATAAATCCAAATCCGCCTAAATATTGGTTAAAGTAGTTTTCGACCGCGCGACCAAAAAAGTACAAAGTAAACATGTTAAATAGTAAGTGAGTGCTGTCCGCATGTACAAAACCATGCGTAATCAAGCGGTACCATTGACCTTTATTGACTGCGATTGGTGAAAAGATTAATCGATCCATTAATCCTTTGTTTTGCCATGCCATCAAACTGACAATAACCGTGATAATAATAATGAGGGTGGTGTGGCTGCTTAATAAACTATTCACTCTTAATCCTTGTTAAAACAATCAGTTTCGCAAGATTACTTGATAATAATCGCGTTGATTTGTTTTATCGTTATGTGGGTTTTGATGCTGTATGTATAGCATGAAATAATGTGTTTGATGACCATTATTTTGCTATATCTTTGTCAATTTTAGCGGCCATTGTAACATTGCTTAATATAGAATTTACTTTTCAATAACGTTGTACTTGCCCTTTTTCAGGTATTGTATAGGCAAATGTCGCTGCTAATTTAATTATTAGTCTATCTAACACAATAAAATAAACTGTTATTACAAAATAAATAGTAACTCAATTATTGTGCTAATAAGCCTGCATTTTTTACAAAATATATAATAAAATTTATTAAAATATAAATTATTTAATCTAAATATTTGAGTAAATTATAAATGCAGGGAAGCTATTATGCTTAGCACTGACAGATTATTTCAAATAGATGGTTATTAAGTTATTAGATGTTGTTGATTCACTATTCAAATCAATTGTGTTAATCAATGTGTTAACCAACAGCTGCCCAGACTATACACTGTTTTAATCATCTATTTTTTCAGGATTATTTTTCATTCATTATTTTTATTTTTTCACTCTAAGAGGTTTTTTCTAAATGGATATTCTTGCTCACCTGAGTCGTATCGTAACGCCTGCTGTATTAGAAGGCTCGGCTAGCCCTCAAAAAGAAGGGTTGTTAAAACAATTCTATGCTGTATTGGCTGCAAAACTAACGGACCAAACAACCTTTGATCACGCTGCCAAACAAGACATTCATAACGATGATTTAGGATTATTTGATCGTTTATGGTCAGATGATGCTAATAAATCATCTTTAATCAAAGGTTTGGTTTCTGATAACCAAGTTGATGAATCAGTAGTGAAAGGCTTGCTAGTCAGCGCTGCGCCAATGGCATTAAATGAGATTAAGAGCTTATCAGGCACCACGCCAGTTCCACAGTTCTTACGTGATAACTTAAGCTCATTCCGTGACCTTATTCCATCTTGGGCTACTGGCTTCTTACCAGCAGGTCTATTAGGACTAGGTGCCGGCGCGGCAGGTGCTCATGCAGCACATGCAAACGCAGCGGGTACGACTGCGGCAAACACTACCGCAGCGCATGTGAATGAAGCAGGTCATCGTATCTCTGATACGACCAGCATGAAGCCATTACACCATGAAGAAAAAGAAGGTGGCGGTTTCTTAAAAGCGCTACTACCTATTATTGGTCTAATTATTCTAGCGGCATTGGCTTGGGCACTATTAAAAGGCTGTCAGTCAGATCCAGCACCAGTAGCTGCACCAGATCAAACAACGCAACAACAGCCTGCTGAAAACGCAGTAGCGGGTACTACAGCATTAGCGCCAGCAGTATTAAGCTTAGCGACCGGTGAAGGTAATGAATTATTTGCTTGCCGTATCAGCGCAGGTAATGATGAGCTAGGTAACTCAGTTATCAATTCTGTAAAAGACGTGTTCGGTACAGGTACTGACAACTGTCGTGCCGATATCGATGATAGCTTCGATACTGATATGCCAGCTGCACCACACTTAGCTGCTATCTTACCGCTAATCAAAGATACGCCAAATGCTAACGTTATCATCGAAGGTGATGAAGTTCGTATTGATGCACCAGATCAAGCACAACTTGATAAGCTAGTGGCTGACATTAAAGAAGCGGCACCTGAGCTAAATGTTGTGGCTGCTGGTCCTCTAGACTTTGATGCAGAAGTTGAGCAAAGTATCGCTGACGCACACGCTGCAATGGATAACTTAGGTGAGAACCCAGATCCAAAAGATGTGGCACGTGCCCTTAGCATCCAGGTAATTAACTTCGCAGTAGATAAGACTGATATTCCAGAAGAAAACCAAGCAGTACTTGATCGCGCAGTAGAAGTGATGAAACAAGTTCCTGATATGGAACTGATGATTATTGGTCATACTGATAGTGATGGTCAAGACGCTTATAACCAAGACTTATCACAGCGCCGTGCTGATTCAGTGAAAGACTATTTAGTTTCTAAAGGTGTTGACGCCAGTAAACTAATGACTAAAGGTATGGGTGAAACTGACCCAATCGCTACCAACGAAACTGACAATGGTAAGTTCCGTAACCGTCGTATCGAGTTTACTGTTCATGACGAAACAGCAATGGGTACACAAGACATCGAAGTAGTTGAAGATGCTGCTAAAGTAGATGATTCAGCTGAGCAACCTGAAGCCGCTGCTGCTGAATAATAGATAGCACACAATCATATTGATACGATTGATGCTATAAAAATGCTATAAAAGTGTTATAAAAATAATGCCAATTAAAAAAGCCACCCTAGGGTGGCTTTTTTTGTGGCTGTAAAACGATGGCTAACTGCCAATCAGTGCTTATCTGTTTCTAATAGCTTTTAATACCTTATTTATTAGTTTAAAAACTATGGAATAAGAAACTAATTAACTCGAATAATTGGTTGGATCCACTGCCTGTGATTGAACCGCTAGAGGTTTGTCCTTACTATCGCAATCTGATGGGTTGCCAAAGAAGGCTTCAGTGACATTTTGTTTGGCCTGTGCCCAGTAATCAAATTGAGCACAAGTGGCTTCAAGGCTGCCTTGCCACTGCGGTATCTCACTACGCATCGCATGCAAGCGTTGCTGATTGGGTTTAGGTAGCTGCTTTGCAGTCTCAATAGCCAATAGGGCGGCTTCTCTATCATTACAGACTAAGGCCATATCACAGCCGGCGCTAAGGGCAGCTTTCACTCGAGCACCGGCATCACCGGCGACGTGAGCCGCTTTCATGGATAAGTCATCTGAGAATAATACCCCGTCAAAGCCCAATTGCTTACGAGCGATGTCTTGTAACCAGATTTTTGAAAATCCGGCAGGTTTATCATCGACTTGGCTAAAAATAACATGGGCTGGCATTAAGGCATCAAGCCAAGGCTGGCATTGTACAAAGGGTTGTAGATCGACTGCCATAATTTGATCAAACTCACGCTCATCAATGGCATCTGCCACATGTGAGTCAGGTGCAATTGAGCCATGACCAGGGAAGTGCTTGCCGGTGGTGGCCATACCCGCCGCTTTCATGCCGCGCATAAATTGCATTGATAATGCCACGATGGCTTCGGTGTGCGGGTGGAAGCTGCGATCGCCAATCACTTTGCTGACGCCATTGATATCGAGTACAGGCGCAAAGCTGATATCAATACCAACCGCCAACACTTCAGAAGCCATCAAATAACCACAGTCATAAGCCAAAGACAGTGCTTGGCAAGGCTGACGGTCGAACAGCTCACCAATTCTACCCATGGCAGGTAGTGGTGTGAAGCCGTCACGTAACCTTGCGACACGGCCACCTTCTTGGTCGGCACCAATGATAATATTGGGCTGTACTTGGCGAATATCATCGCATAGGGCGCGCACTTGCTCTGGCGTCTCGACATTACGGGCAAATAAGATAATTCCGCCCACCTCAGGTTGGCTCAGGACATCACGGTCTGCTTCGGTTAGCTGACTGCCTGCCACATCAATCATTAATGGCCCGTACATAAAACTTCCTCTTTTTGGTATATTGTTAATATCAGTTAATAATAAAATTTGATTTATAAGGTCGCAGTAATAGTAATAGTCGCACGCTATTCCTAGATCTAATGACTTTTAGCTGTAATCAATTTTAGCTCTAATTACTTTACCTACCACTGTGATAACGTTAATAAGTGGTCTAATTGATAAAGAGATTGAGTTAATAGGTGATATGGATAAATTCACGATATGACTATTAATCACTGAAACTGAATAACTGTTACTGACGACTCCTGTTTGAATATTATTACAGTAAAGCCTGTAAAATAAAACAGGAAAGATTGCTTATACAGTTTTAGACAGTTAATTATGGTTTGGTATGCTAATATCAAAGCATTATTGTGTGCCACCCTTTAAACAAACCATGATGACCCATAAAATTATCATGACATAAACCATGAGCAGCCTGTTAAATAACACGTGAAATCATGGCAAAATAATAAAGTGCATCATGCCTCCAAACATCATGCTACAAGACAAGAATAGGTGAGAGAGTTTTATGAGATTTCAACCAACACAGCTGGTACTAAGTGCTGCAGCCCTTGGTGTCGCAGGGATCGTGTTTACCCACAGTTATACTGCCGCTGTTGCTGCAGACCATACGGCATTTGTTGCATCCCCGGAGCAGCAATTAACTGCTCGTCAAGTATCTGCCTTATTAGATAGAGGTCATTACTCGAATATAAGATTTGACGAGTCGATGGGTCAAAAAGTACTTGAAATGTATTTTGATCGTTTGGATCCAAACCATACCTTATTTTTACAATCAGATATTGATGAGTTAACCAAAAAGTATGGCAAAACGTTTGCGGCACGTTTGAAAAAGGGTGACTTAAGCGCAGCCCAGGATATCTTCAAGCGTTATACCCAGCGCTCAAACGAATACTACAACTTTGCCAATAAGTTTTTGACCACGAAAATTAATCTGAATCGTAATGATAGCGTGGTATTAGATAGAGAAGACGCGCCACGCTTTAAGAATAACTCACAGCAAAGAGCGTACTGGGAGCGTCAGTTAACGCTGCAAGTGATTAACCTGACACTGGGTCAAGAAGAAGACAAAGCACGTGACGAGCTGTATCGTAAAAATCCTGAATTAACCAAAGGTAATGACCTAATTTTAGGTGAAGATCGCAGCCCAAAAGAGATTTTATTAAATCGTCTTAAGCGTCAACAAGAGCAGCTTGATCGTATTACCAGTGATGAAATCATGGAGTCGGTGCTAAATAGTGCCACCTTAACATACGATCCTCATAGTAATTACTATGCACCGGTGCAGTCGGTCGAAATGCAAGTGCAGTCAAATCTGCAGCTTGAGGGTATTGGGGTATCGATCCGTCCTTACCGCAAAAACCCAGACTATACTCAAATAGTGACTCTTGTCGATGGTGGCCCTGCAGCTAAGTCAGGCAAGGTGCAGCCCAATGATTTAATTTTGGCAGTCGCTAAAGATGGCGAGACCCTACAAGACGTGGTGGGCTGGTCAACCCGTGAAGTGGTCGCTTTAATCCGTGGTAAGCGCGGCACTGATGTCACAGTGAAAGTGAAGCAGCCGAACAGTCCTGATGCAGCAGCACGTACTATCGTGTTGACGCGTGATGTGATTGAACAAGAAGATGCTGGCGTCAGCCAACGTGTGGTTACGGTGACCCCAGAGGGTAGTAATGAGCAAAAACGCATTGGTGTTCTAGAGATTCCAAGCTTTTATTTGAACTATCAAGCGCGTCGTAGCGGCCAAGATTATCGTAGCGTCAGCATTGATACCCAAAATGCTTTAAAAGAGCTGAATAAGCAAAACATCGATGGTCTAGTGGTCGATTTACGTAACAATCCAGGCGGTTCACTCGATGAAGTGGCCAAAATGCTAGGGTTGTTCATTAAAGAAGGGCCTCTGGTTCAGATTCGTGATAACCGCGGTAATGTTCAGGTTTATCAAGATGAAGACGGCGGTAAGCAGCTGTATTCTGGCGACATGGTTGTGATTGTCAACAAAGCCTCTGCGTCAGCGTCAGAGATTTTCGCTGCGGCGGTACAAGACTATGGCCGTGGATTGGTTGTGGGTAGCACCACGACGGGTAAAGGATCGGCTCAAGTACAGCTAGATAGCTTGGCTCTTGGCTCTGCAACCCTAACTCAGCGTAAGTTCTACCGTATCACAGGTGGCAGTACCCAGAATAAAGGGGTCGTGCCAGATGTTGAGTTGGTGAATATCTATGAAGGTGCTGAGTTTAGTGAGCGCGATCAAAAAAATGCGATGGCATGGGATACGATTAAAACCTCACCTTATAAGCCAGAGGGTCGATTCAGCAGCAATACGCTGGCGACATTAAACCAGCAATCTAAAATTCGTCAAACCACCAATCCGCAGTTTGTGTACTTAGATACGTTAAATAAAGTGCGCAATATGGAAGATGATAAAAAGCCGGTGAAGCTGAATATTTCAGAACGCCGTGCGCATCAAAAACAAGTTGAGCTACGTACTTTAGATGCTGAAAATGCGCGCCGCAAAGCGTTGGGTGAGAAGCCTTACGCGACTTGGACTGAGTATCAAGCAGCAGTCGAGGCGTTGTTTGAAGAGCGTAGTCGTATGAAGACAGATGAGCGTCCTAAGCTGCCTGAAAATGAAGCCTTTGTAATCGAAGCGGCAAAAATTATGCTGCAAGCGAAGGACAAAAAGTAGTGCATTATCAGGGACGTGTAAGCATATGCTTACAACACTAGACGCTTAGGCGACTATTACCTTACCCTGATATTTGCGATTATGGCTTTACGGCATCAAGGATGATGACTCAAAAGATTGAGTGGTTTGAATGTAACAGTTCAAACTATCGTATAAAGGATTATGCGAAGCAGTTATTAAGTCATATTTTAATATGACGTTTTAAATGCCAAGCAAGTAGGGAAACAAACACTTTGTTGTAAGCGTCATAGGATGTGGTGTTTAGGATAAAGGGAAATTGGAATGACAAGAGCAGGATGCTCGCTATTATCAACTATTCTAGGATGGGGTAGCAGATAGTAGGTCTGTTAGGATGACAACAGCGAAAGCCGCATAGCGAAAGTTATGCGGCTTTGTTGTTTCTTAAATTAGGTTTTCTCTTACATATGTATATATGGTTTCTTATAGGTTATCCCTTATTTTAAGCTGCTTTTTAAACTAAGTATCTTCTTAAATTAGTTTATAGCCAGTAGACGACTAATACATCAGTCTATTAGTATGATGAGCCCATAGCTGGTAGGGCCAGCAGGCCTATTTTAGATGGCCCAATGGAGTCAGCTAAAGGTATCTTGTAAGCATATGCTTACAGCACTAGACGCTTAGGCGACTATTATCTTACCCTGATATTTGCGATTATAGCTTTACGGCATCAAGGATGATGACTCAAAGGATTGAGTGGTTTAAGTAAGAGAGTTTAGTTTAAGTATGGCACTTAAAGTCTAAACCAGACTATTTAGACTATCGTATTAAGGATAAGGACTTATGAACAACACATTTAGTTTAATGGGGTGTCATAAGGTAGGGAAACAAACACTTTATTGTAACGGTCACAGGATGTGGCATTTGGAATAAAGGGAAAAGGAATGACTTAGAGCAGGATGCTCACTATTATTAACTGGTCTAGGATGGATCGGATGATATTAGCGCCGTCAAGGATGACAATAATAAAGCCGCATAGCGAAAGTTATGCGGCTTTATTGTGCCAGGTAGGTAGGCGTGTAAGCATATGCTTACAACACTAGACGCTTAAGCGACTATTATCTTACCCTGATATTTGCGATTATAGCTTTACGGCATCAAGGATGATGACTCAAAGGATTGAGTGGTTTGAATGTAACAGTTCAAATTATCGTATAAAGGATTAAGCGAAGCAGTTATTAGGTCATATTTTAATATGACGTATTAAATGCCAAGCAAGTAGGGAAACAAACACTTTGTTGTAAGCGTCATAGGATGTGGTGTTTAGGATAAAGGGAAATTGGAATGACAAGAGCAGGATGCTCGCTATTATCAACTATTCTAGGATGGGGTAGCAGATAGTAGGTCTGTTAGGATGACAACAGCGAAAGCCGCATAGCGAAAGTTATGCGGCTTTGTTGTGTTTTACAGATATCAAAAAGCCAGCCTTATGCAAAATAAATAAAAAATAGTCGCAATAATTAAGTCCAAAACTAAGGCAGCAATAATTAAGCCAGCGTTTATCGAGCTCGCCTCAGTTAAAGTTACCTTTCTTAATGTTTCATTAAGCAATATAACAACCAAATGGGTTATCATAATAGTAGATACAGACCCTGTCATTGATAGGCATTGAAGGAGGAAACGATGAAAAAGTTAGCACGAAATGCACTATTTATAGCTTCAGCCAGTTTGCTAGCGGTCGCTTGCGCCCAGAATGATGCAGTGTCAGATATGCAGTCACGTTCTGTGGGTCAGATGCATCATTCGATGCAGCAAGGTCATCATTACGGTCAAATGGGCCATATGAATCAAAATCATCCTATGTATGAGGTAATGATGGGCCAAGGACAGCACCATATGGGCGGGCAAGGTCATGCTACCATGATGCGTGGTGAGCATCACATGGGCGGTTATGGCATGCATGGTATGATGGGCATGGGTATGATGATGGGTCAGGGCGGTTATGATCGATTAAATCTAACCGCTGAACAGCAGTCAAAATTACAAGCATTAAGACAATCACAGGCTCAGGCATACCAAGGCCATCATGCCCAAATGCAACAAATGCATACTCAAGCTCAAGCCTTAATGAACAACCCTAATCTAGACCAAACAGCACTTAATAAGTTGGCAGATCAGCATGCGGCAATGTCAAAGGCCAGATTTATGGAAAATATGCAGTATATGCATCAGATGAACCAATTACTGACAGATGAGCAACGAGCCCAATTGCAACAACAAATGCAGCCCATGCAGCCACAACGCGGTGCTCAAAGATCTATGGGTAATGCGGCTGGCAGCCAATAGAGTAGAGCTGATTACTGATAGAAAGTAATTGAACAAAAAAGCGACCTAAATTAGGCCGCTTTTTTTAGTTAATCGTATTAATAATGGTGTTGTCGGTAACAGTACTGTTAAATCTTAACCATTATTATAAATTTTCACCGTTATTATTGATTATTAAGACTCAGGACGGGCAACACTGCCTTGTAATGGCTCAGGCAATGATAACACCTCAAGCTCAGAGGTCTCGATATGCTCAGGTCTGGCAACCACTAAGGCTTCAAAGCCATCATCAGTGGCAATGGCGTTGACCACTTTGATTTTATCCAGGCTATCACCGACAGCAGGAACGTCACCTGTGCCTTTGACACGATGTAAGAAGGCTTTCGGTGATGCTTTGAAGTAAATGCGGGCAATCACTTCTTGGCCTAGATAGCAGCCTTTGTCATAATCGACCCCGCCACGTTGATGTAAACGTAGCTCTTGAGGCTGGAACTGACCTTGTGTATCAGCCACGATCCAAAAGTTGCCGCTAGCAATACTTTCGCTCATCCAGGCTTCTGGTTGGCTATCGTCTGCATTATCGCTAAAGGTCGCCACTTTAGTGCCGTCTTGTTCAGCAACGTACGGATAAATATCGGTTGGTGCAGAGAAGTCTACTTTGAAAAATGCGCCATACTTTTTGAGGTGCGCCAGTAAGCCTTCTACGCAGTCACTACTGGTGACAATATCAAATTGGTTTTCAGCTGACTGTCTGATCCAAAGACCAAACTCAATACGGCCTTTAGTGTTGGCAATAGCAGATGGCTGGTAGCTGTCTGATACGCTTAGTTTTTTAGTGTTAACAGTGAGTTGGTTTTGCAAAAACTTACTGCTATCGTCACCGGATACGGTCAGTTGTTGAAAGTTAACAGTACTCATAATTAGCATCCTTTTTATTCATGTATATTTATGTGTTAGCGGGTTATTTATCATATCACTTACATTTAATAGGTCAGGCCCTTTAAGACATCAAGCGCTGACAGCAATATTTATAATCTATGCGTTATAGATGGGGATGATTTTCAATTTATCATCGCTAATGAGCAAAACATTCGCATTTAGGCTACAATAACCAAGCTAAGCTGCTACTAAGCATCTAACATTGTATAGCTTTCAAGGTTATTTAGTTGTTTAGTCAACTCTATAACAGTGGCTGTACTAAAGCTATCATACTAAAAGGCTATCTTACTAACAGGTTATCATTGTCAAAGATAGTGATTTAATAATTCAATTACTCGGTGTAATACTAACTTAATAATGAGGATATAATGAGCTTACCTAATTGCCCAAGTTGTGATTCTGACTTAACTTATGAAGATGGCGCATTACTTGTTTGTCCTATGTGTGGCCATGAATGGACTGCTGCTGAAGCAGAGAATGCTGAGTCTGCAGAGGCTGAAGCGGTTATCCGTGATGCGGTAGGCAATGAGTTGCAAGACGGAGATACCGTCACCGTTATTCGTGACCTAAAAGTAAAAGGGTCTTCTACGCCTATTAAAGTGGGCACCAAAGTGAAGAACATTCGTCTGCTACATGATGCGCCTGATGATCATGATATTGATTGTAAAGTTGATGGCTTTGGTCCAATGAAGTTAAAATCTTCTGTGGTTAAAAAAGCCTAAGTTATCAGTATCAGTTAGACAAAGGCTTAAGTTTAAATTTTAAGTCAATAAAAAAGCTCACCTTACACATGTCAGGTGAGCTTTTTTTATTCAGTCAGTTGATATCAATCAGTTAGTACCAGTCAGCCAATACCAATCAATTAATATCTATCATTTTATACCAATCAATTTATAACAGTCGTTTTGAATAATTGAGCAGCAGAAGGTACATCGCCTTTAAATACACATAAGCCTAATCCGCTCGGCCCGTGATTGGCCAATGAAATGGATGACACCGGCAACACTGCCAAACGATCAATGCCAGTGCGCTGCTTAATCATCTGCAAAAAGCGCTGATCTAAATCAGGACGGCCGGCACTCAACATATAAGCAAATGAATCTGGGCGCAGCATGGTTTCAGCCAGTGCATCAATCATATATTCAAACGCTTTATCAATTTTACGAATTTTACTAATCGGCACCACAGCGCCAGCATCAGAAACTTGCAGCACTGGTTTGATACTAAACAGATTGGCAAAGAATCCTGCAGCTCCAGACACCTTTTTATTTTTAATCAAATACGATAGGTCATCGGCGGCAAACAGCATCTGATGACTGCGGCGTAATGCATCTAAACGGGAAGCAATATCGGTCATGCTGTAATCTTGCTGCATCAAGCGATCGGCTTCTAAAGCCAGTAATGCCTCACAAGCATTGAGATCTTTGGTGTCATAAACATAGACATCCATGCTGTCTTGGAAGCTGTCAGCGACCTGTTTAATAATCTGATAGCTTTCACTAACCTGTGAAGATAGGGTGGTGATGAACACTTCTTTGACCCCTTTATTCTGCAGGTTGTTAAGCATAACAGCCACTTCATGTGCCGGCGCTGGCGAAGTACGCACAGGGGAGTGGCTCACCTCATTCATTAAATACTGTAAGCGCTCACTACTGATGTTTTTACCATCAATGAACTCTACGTTATTGACATGAATACGTAGACGAATCAGCTCAACATTATGGCTGATATCCATATCATCCAGCCCAGAAGAAGATGTGCTTAAAACTATGCGACTCATATTGGGCACCTATACCTATCTTTATTTTTGCTTGAGAACAATGTTTGTGTTTAAGAGCAATATTTTTGTTTAAGAATAATCAATGTTTGAAAATAAACCACTGGTTGGGTTTGTGTGGTCAATGGTCAACAGACCCTATGCTAAATAAGTGATAAAAACAATAACTTTATAATATTACTGCGATAAATCATAGCGCTAACTGAAAAAGAGGGCATCTTTTCGTCCAGTATATCTGTTAATCAAGCAAACCTTTTAAATAAGCGCATCTTTTAATCAAGCGCATTTTTAATCAATGGCCGTTAAACCATAACTTTTTTAAGGGATTGGAAGCTTGAGACTCAAAACAATTAATATATACCAAATAGTCAATAAAGGTGATTAAAATTCTTGCTATAATAGTTTAAAGAAACCTATTCAAGTATTGTGTTTTACTAAATAATGTTCTGCTTAACGTGAGGAGCGGTTATGTCAAAGAAATCAAAGAAGACCAACAAAAAAGACAATAAAGTTGAAAAGGTAGTCGATGACTATAAAACTGATGCCAAAGGCATTGAGCGTTATGAGACCACAAAAAAGAAAGCGGGTTCTCGTATCAAAACTAAAGAAGTCATTGATGAGGTCTTATTAAAAGATTTAAAAGATGGCAATGTTGAGGGTATCTCTGATCACCTGCAAGCTTTGATTCATGACGCCGCACCTGATGACTTGGTTAAGTTAAAAGACTTGTTTGCTGAACATGCTTTGGCTAATAAAGTAAAAACCGGTAGCAAAAGAGACGATGAGTTGTCTGATAACTGGCGTGAAGGTGGCTACCCTTACAAAAATCGTCTGTCGCGCAAAACGTATGAAAAACAAAAGTATCACTTACAGGTAGAACTATTAAAGCTACAGCGCTGGGTACGTGAAACCGATCAAAAAGTTGTGATTATCTTTGAAGGTCGTGACGCAGCGGGTAAAGGTGGTTCAATCAAGCGCTTTATGGAACACTTAAATCCACGTAGTGCGCGTGTTGTGGCACTTGAGAAGCCAACAGAGCGTGAAATGGGTCAGTGGTACTTCCAACGTTATATTCAGCACTTACCTTCAGTGGGTGAGATGGTGTTATTTGACCGCTCTTGGTATAACCGTGCCGGCGTTGAGCGCGTGATGGGCTTTTGTACCAATGAACAGTACGAAACCTTTATGAAGCAAACGCCTGAGTTTGAAAAGCACTTGATTGATTCAGGTATTCATCTGATTAAGTTCTGGTTCTCAGTGAGCCGTGATGAGCAGCGTCGCCGCTTTAAACAGCGTGAAGCACATCCATTAAAGCAGTGGAAGCTGTCACCGATTGATATGGCATCACTGGATAAATGGGACGATTACACCCTAGCCAAAGAAGCGATGTTCTACAACACAGACACTGCTGAGTCGCCATGGATTGTAATTAAGTCAGACTGTAAGAAGCGTGCGCGTCTAAATGCCATGCGTTATGTATTAAACAAACTTCCGTATGACGGCAAAGACAAGCAGCAAGTCGGCAACGTTGATCCATTAATCGTGGGTCGTGCTGGCGCTTTATATGAGCTGGGCGAAAAAGAAGACCTTGCGGTTGACTAATATTACCAGTAACAAGTATTACAAGTGATTGGTTGTATTAAATAAAGAGGGCGTGCTTAATGAGCACGCCCTCTTTTTATGTCATTTATAGTTATGTGACCTATGTTATCCCGCCTAAAACCATCGTCTATATAGTCTAACAACCGCTAAACCGTTAGGCTATTAACTACTTATTTTAAGTTAGTGATAGTCTGTGGCTGTCATTGATTGTTAGTAGTTATCAGTGTGACTGCTGTTTGAAAACGGATAAACACCCTCAGTAAGGGTCAAGGTGTCACACTCGCCCATATCCCACTCATGATGGCTGACCACGATGAGCAAATCATGCTGCTGATGCTGACGTAACTGCTGCCAGACATGCTCACGGGTCTGAGCATCTAGCCCTGCAAACGGCTCATCGAGTAGCAATACTCGGCGCGGCTTTAACAGCAATCGTGCCAACGCAATGCGTCTTGCTTGACCACCAGAAATTGCCGTACCGTACTCACCAAGTGGGGTGTCTAACCCTTGCGGCTGTGCTTGTAACCATTGCGATAATCCCACTTTATCTAACACAGCCAGTAGCTCATCATCACTGGCATCTGGTTTGCCCAATCTTAGGTTTGCGGCCAAACTTTGATCAAAGATATCTAACTGTTGACCCAAATAGCCCAGCTGATCTTGCCAATCATAATCAAACCAAGGGTGCTCATTGAGCAATACAGTGCCTGATAATAAAGGCAACTCACCGGCAAGCATTTGTAGCAACGTCGACTTCCCGCACCCTGATGGCCCATTAATGATTAATGGTCGTCCCGACTGAATATGGGCGTTCACATGTTGAGCACCGACCAAGGCCTGTGGAATTTTGGCACAGACATCTTGCAAGCTGGCACTAAGCTCAGAGTCGGGCAGGGGCAGTGATGCTGGCTGTTGTGATAACTGCAGCGCTGTTTGAGTCTGACTGTCAGGGGTTAGCAAATCATTTAAGCGGTTCTTGGCAGCAATACTGTTGCCCAAGGCTAAGAAGTGCTGTCCTAACGGTACGATAATCTCTTGAATACCAAGCAAGCCCAAAGTCACTGCCAGTGCAAGCGGTACATTAAAGGTCATAGGCGTTACATGGTTTTGGGTCAGCTGCAGTAATCCATATAACACCAATAGCAAACTACCATTAAACAGCCACTGTATGACCAACATGTAGGCTGAACGCTGCTTTTGCACTCGCCATTCGAGTTGTTGTAAGCGGTCATCTTGATTCACGTAATCTTTGGTTTGGGCATACCACTGCTGCCATAACAATAACTGAGTGATAATAGATAAAGGGGCGAGTAGCTTTTGGCGGCGTGCTTCAGCCACTTGCGATAAGTGACTGGCCTGGCCGATGCCTTTTAAGCTGGCATAAAAAGGCAGTAGCAGACTTGCTGCCAATAAGCCCACGATAATCAGCTTAACCCCTGTTGCAACAGGCAATACCCAACTGGCAAATAGCGCCAATAAAACAATACTAACGATGCCAATTAACCAAGGCGAAATGACGCGCAGCACAAACTCATCGAGCTTGTCGATATCACTGACCAAACGATGCATGTATTGTGATGCATGCAAGGTTTTACGTTGCTGTATTAACGGCTGTGCAGCCAGTTGTCTAAAAAAGCGTAGGCGCAGTACTTTTAATAATGAAAACACAGCATGGTGTGATAGCATCAGCTCACCGTAACGACCGGCAGTACGTGCCATTGCCATCACTCGGATGATGGCAGCAGGCATCATATAGTTAAAGCTGTGTGAGCCAATAGCGATCATGCCTGCTAATGCAGCACTGGTAATAAACCAGCCTGAAATCATCAGTAACGCCAACATGGAGAGGGCGGTAATAAGCCCTAACATCCAAGAAAACACCCACAAGTCAAAAGAGGGCTTCACTAAGTCACGTAAACGAAAGACAGCGGCTGGCTTTGTATTCAGATTACGATTAGCCAGATTGTCATTATTCAGATTACGATTAGCCAGATTGTCATTATTCAGATTACGATTAGCTAGATTGTGAGGTGTATGGTTGGCTGGCATGGTCATTGCACCTCTCCTGTATTTTGAGTCACAGCTTGCGGTAACGACAGCCTTATAACAGCATCGAGCCAATCAAGCTGTTGATGCGCATGGGTGATCCAAATCACGGTTTTGCCACGGCTGACTTGTCCTAACAGCTGATGAATACGCTGTGCTGTATCAGGGTCTAGATGCTCTGTGGGCTCATCTAACAGCCACAAGCTGTCATCACGCAATAGCAGCTGGGCAATGCCTAAGCGTTGCTGCTGTCCGCCTGACAGCCCTTGACCGCGGTCACCAAGTTGGGTGTCGATACCTTGCGGTAAATGCTGAATCAAATCCCACAGCTCTACCTGTTGCAGTGCTTGGATGAGCTGGTCGTCCGTGGCCTTTGGATTGGCCAAACGTAAATTATCAGCAATACTAAGCGGCATTAACGCCACTTGTTGTGCTAAATATCCAATATGCTGGCGTAGCGCGTGGATATCGACTTGCTGCATGGATACACTAGTCCAATTGCTTGGCTGAGCATCTGTCTGCTTAGAGGTTGTTTGTTTTAATGGTTGCTGACTAGGTTGTTGGTTCAGCTTCAGCTGCATATCACCTTGATAATCAACAAATCCCATTATGGCTTGCAGCAAGCTTGACTTACCGCTGCCACTATCACCGACTAAGGCAATACGCTGAGCTGGCAATACAGAAAAACTCACTGGTGCTAAGCGTGTCCGATATTGTGGTGTTTCAATAAGGGTTTGGTTGTCGTCTATGTCTGCGTCTGATGCATCAGAACTGACATCTGCAATCGGTGTGCGAATGCTTAAATCAGTGAACTGTAGACCAAAGGCTTGAGCTAAGCTAGAGCTGTAGTCTGTATTGTCATCGACACTGCCTTGCTCGCTATGCGTTTGATGTTGATCAGCCGCTTTAGCAGCCGCGATAATAGGTAGCAGGCTTTGTACTGCACCTTCGGCTTCTGCTTTGGCATGATAATCTGCGCCAAGTTGACGTAACGGCACATAAAACTCAGGTGCTAATAGCAGTATGAATAAAGCGCCAAAATAAGGCACCGGCACTACGCCCTTGTCCCAGGGTAAAATACCCATCAGACCAAAACCTAGATACACCGCAACCAGTGCAATACTCAATGCAGCGAGTAGCTCTAATACCGCACCATTTAAAAAGGCAATCTTCAACACATCCATCGTGCGCTTACGATAATCTTCACTGCTTAGTGCCAAGTCATGCTCAGCAATGTGAGTTGCTTGCAGTCGCTTTAGCGTTGGCAACCCGCGTATCCAATCCAAAAATCGACCACTTAGCTGTGATAGGGCGTTAAATTGCGCCGCACTTTTGCGTGCCGTTAAGTGCCCAATCAAGATCATAAAAATAGGTACCAAAGGCGCCGTCATTAGCAGTAACGCCGCGGCAAACTTGCTTTGCCAGGCCACAGCAAATAGCAGGATGATAGGGGTAGTCACTGTTACCTTTTTTTGGACGCTAAAGCGGCTAATAAAACCATCTAAGGCATCAGTCTGATCAATAATTTGACTCGATAAGCTGCCGTCACTACCAAAGTGGCGCAGGTTAGGTCCAAGGCTTGCCATGGTTGCCAATAGTGACTGACGTAACTGACTGCGTACGCGTAAGCTGGCTTTTGCACTGAGTAGCTCTCGGCCAGTATTTAATAAAGGACGCAATACAAAGCACAATAGCAATCCAAGTAGCCAATACGCTGAGATGTCAGTGGCTAGAGGCAACTGGTTAAAATAATTGTTCAACCATTGACTAAATAGGCGGGCAAGTAGCCAGGCCTGCCAAACAAACAGCAAGGTGCTGATGACGGTTAATAGCCAGGCCAGATTAAGCGGACCACGTACCTCGGCGACTAATTTTTTTAATAAGCTTTTTTCGGCATTAGAAAGTGTTGCCATAATGTATCTGTCTTAACTCTAAAAATGAATAATTAGGTGAATTATTCAAACAAAATGTATCAATATCAATCAGATAATCGATTAAATCATTATTTCGAGTATGGAATTAATTTTATGTGAATATCAGACAATTAACCACTAAAGTGATAGTATAGAGGGTGTAGTCTAATTTAAGTGTTTTTATTGTTATATTAATATAACAAACCACAATCTCTGATATCTAAAGTGGAAAGTAAATATTAGTAGTAAGTAAGTCTAGCTATATACTATACAATAATTATTTATATAAAAATTTATACTATAATTGTTTGTATAAATAAGCGTTAAAATATTCAATATTTTTTTATAAAAGTCTTAAGCAAAAAAGACGTTAGTGTTGCTATAAATTTTTCATAAACAATCAACTGACAATATCTATAACTAATCCCTATGAGTAATAGCAGTGGTTATAGATGTTGTCAAAATCATGGGTAACGCAGGATTAATCACTTAGATGGTTGAACAGTGCATAAGGAGTGGGTAAGTAAGGTAGCGCATGACAATAAGGATATTGGGCTAATAAGACGTAGCAATGCGATGCCGTTGTAGTGTGACAATCAGATGCTAGTGTGACTTAGTTCTTTTTTTTAGGAGGTTTAGTATGATTACTGAACATCTCGTTGATATATCCCGCTTACAGTTTGCGGTGACAGCGCTTTACCACTTTTTGTTTGTGCCCTTGACCTTAGGTATGGTCTGGATTCTGGTGATTATGGAATCTGTCTATGTCACGACAGGTAAGCAGATCTGGAAAGACATGACCAAATACTGGGGCAAATTATTTGGTATTAACTTTGCCCTAGGGGTGACCACAGGGATCACCATGGAGTTCCAATTCGGAACTAACTGGGCTTATTATTCACATTATGTCGGCGATATCTTTGGTGCGCCGCTAGCCATTGAAGGTCTGATGGCATTCTTCTTAGAATCTACCATGGTAGGTTTGTTCTTCTTTGGTTGGGACAGATTGTCTCGCGCCCAGCATTTGGTCGTTACTATACTAATGGCTTTGGGTACCAACCTCTCAGCACTTTGGATTTTGATTGCCAACGGCTGGATGCAAAGTCCAGTCGGCGCTTCGTTTAGTTATGAGACGATGCGTATGGAGATGGATAGTTTTGCGACTATCTTGCTCAATCCAGATGCACAGAACAAGTTCGTTCATACCGTGTCAGCAGGTTATGTGACCGCTGCGGTATTTGTCCTATCAATCTCTGCCCTATACCTACTACGTAAGCGTGATGTGGCGTTTGCCAAGCGCAGTTTCCAAGTGGCTTCTGCCTTTGGTTTAGCGTCTATCTTAAGTGTTATCGTACTGGGTGACGAATCTGGTTACTCTATTGGTGCGGCGCAGCAGACTAAGCTTGCGACTATGGAAGCCATGTGGCATACCGAGCCAGCACCAGCACCGTTTAACCTGATCGCAGGTATTAATGAGGAAGAAGAGAAGAACGATTGGCAGATTCAAATTCCTTATGCGATGGGTATCATCGGCACACGCTCGTTTGATAAAGAAATCCCAGGTATTCATGATATTAAAGAAGTCAACCGTGAGCGTATTGAGCATGGTATCACTGCGGTCGGCTTGCTTGATCAATTGCGTGAAAATCCACAGGACGAAACGCTAAAAGCACAGTTTGAAGTGGTCAAAGATGACTTAGGCTTTGGATTATTGCTTAAAAAGTATACCGATGATGTCTCTCAAGCCACGCCAGAGATGATTCAAAAAGCAACAGACGACACCATTCCAGCGGTAGCACCTATGTTTTGGTCATTCCGTGGCATGGTTGGTCTTGGCTTTTTAATGTTAGCATTGTTTGTAGCGGCAATGTGGCAAACCGTCAAAGGTAATTTTTCTGAAAATAGATGGCTACTGAAGTGGGCAGTTATTATGCTACCTGCGCCATGGATTGCTGCTGAGCTGGGTTGGTTCGTGGCCGAGTATGGTCGTCAGCCTTGGACTATTTATGGTGTGCTACCGACTCATTTATCGGTGACCAACTTTAGTGTGGCAAACGTTTATGGCTCATTGGCCGGGTTTGTTATCTTCTACACCATATTGCTTATCATTGAAGTGTACTTGATGATCAAGTACGTAAAACTGGGTCCTGCAAGCTTAGGTACAGGTCGTTATGACGGTGAAACGCCACGTAATGTTACCCCTGTGACCAGCAATAAGGAGACGGATCATGTTGTTTGATTATGAAACGCTAAAACTCATTTGGTGGTTGTTAGTCGGTGCCTTATTGATTGGCTTTGCCATCATGGATGGTCATGATATGGGCGTGTGTAGCTTGTTGCCTTTTGTCGGTAAAAATGACGACGAGCGACGGGTTATCGTCAACACGGTAGGCCCACACTGGGAAGGTAACCAAGTTTGGTTTATCACTGCCGGTGGTGCACTATTTGCGGCTTGGCCAATGGTCTATGCATTGGCATTTAGTGGTTTTTACTGGGCAATGATGGCGGTGCTTTGGGCATTATTCTTCCGTCCGGTGGGCTTTAAATACCGCAGTATGGTGAAAGACCAAAGATGGCGTAATGCGTGGGACTGGGGCCTATTCGTGGGTTCATTCGTGCCTGCCGTCGTGTTCGGTGTGGCGTTTGGTAACCTATTCTTAGGCGTGCCATTTAGCTTCGATAACAACATGGTATCGACGTACACTGGTTCATTCTGGCAATTATTAAACCCATTTTCTTTATTGTGTGGTTTGGTCAGTGCCACTATGTTGATTATGCAAGGCGGTGCTTACCTTGCGCACCGTACCGAAGATGCGATTCAAGCACGTACCATCAAATACACCATTATTTCAGCCATTGCGATGGTGGTATTGTTTGCAGCCGGCGGCGTATGGCTTCAGTCAATTGATGGTTATGCGATCGTGTCACAAATTGATCCTTCAGCGAAACCAAACCCATTGACCAAAGAAGTGGTGGTACAGTCAGGTGCTTGGATGGCAAACTTTGAAGCTTATCCTTGGGCTTGGGCATTCCCAGCACTTGGAGTTATTATGCCATTGATCACAGCGGGCCTATTAAAAGCGGGTAAAACGTTAACTGCTTTTGTGACTTCAAGCTTTGCGGTATTGGGCGTGATTATGACGGCGGGTGTCTCTTTATTCCCATTCGTTATGCCATCATCAACTGTGCCAAGCATGAGCTTAACCGTATGGGATAGTGTCTCTAGTCACTTGACCTTGATGGTAATGCTATATGTGGTAGTGCTATTACTGCCAGTGGTTGTGTTCTATACCAGCTGGGCGTATAGCGTGATGCGTGGTAAGGTGACGGTCGCTTATATCCGTGAAAATGATCACACCTCTTACTAACCCTTATAACTATTTTCGGAGAACATTATGTGGTACTTCGCATGGATATTAGGATTGGGTTTTGCTGTGTTATTGGCCATCGTTAATGCGATTTGGTTAGAGCATGAGCAAGGCCGCTTGGATTCCTATCCAAAAAAGAACAAGACGTTAGGGCAAGATGACCCGAATCAACCATAAGCACTATCAATAATAAGCGGGTATAATTGCTTTTATTATAGTTGCCAACGTTGCGTAGCAATCGTTGTATAGCAATTTGGCTTCGCTTGTTTGATAGCTAAGCTTGTATAATAACAACGATACAAAGTGAGCTCCTCGGAGCTCGCTTTTTTTTGTTAAGATGGTCATTCTAATGAGGGCAAGCAGTTAGTCCCTTAATGTAAGACTTTTAACCAAGCAAACTATTTCGAGTAAAACACTTAAAGTTAGTGATTACAAGTCACTTATTAAAAGTCGCTATTTATTATAAAAGTAGTTATTACTGCAATTTTCATAATTAAAATCAAAACAGTTTCCTTTCATCGATGACAGAAGAGTGTAAATTATGAGTACTAAGAACGAACAATTATTCCTACAAGCAAAAAAACACATTCCAGGTGGTGTTAACTCGCCAGTGCGCGCTTTTGCTGGTGTTGGCGGTACGCCAGTATTTATGCACAAAGCAGCCGGCAGTAAGATTTATGACACCGAAGACAATGAATACATCGATTATGTCGGCTCATGGGGCCCAATGATTTTGGGTCATGCGCATCCAAAAGTCATTGATGCGGTAAAAGCAGCGGCCGATGATGGCTTAAGTTTTGGTACGCCAACCACGTTTGAAACCTCAGTGGCAGATACCATTTGCGACATCGTGCCAAGTGTTGAAATGATTCGTATGACCAGCTCAGGTACAGAAGCGACCATGAGCGCCATTCGCCTAGCACGTGGTTATACTGGTCGTGACAAAATTGTTAAGTTTGAAGGCTGCTATCACGGCCACTCAGACAGCTTATTGGTAAAAGCAGGCTCAGGTATGTTAGATATCGGTGAGCCAACCTCACAAGGTGTGCCAGCCGACTTTGCTAAGCATACCATTACCTTGCCATACAACGACCCACAAGCGGTAAAAGACTGCTTTGAAAAATGGGGCGATGAGATTGCCTGTGTTATCGTTGAGCCAATCGCCGGCAACATGAACATGGTTATCCCAACTCAAGAGTTCCACAACACCTTACGTGAAGAGTGTACTAATGGCGGGGCAGTGCTTATTTTTGACGAAGTGATGACCGGCTTCCGTGTGGGTCTTGGCGGTGCACAAGGTCACTTTGGTATTGAGCCTGACCTGACCTGCTTCGGTAAGATTATTGGTGCCGGTTTGCCAGTAGGTGCCTTTGGTGGTAAGCGTGAAATTATGGAGTGCATCGCACCGATGGGTGGCGTCTATCAAGCGGGTACATTATCAGGTAACCCATTGGCGATGCGTGCGGGTATCGCTATGTTTGAAGATTTAACCGTTGATGGTTTCTATGACAAAGTAGCCGATAAAGTGACTTACTTAGTTGACGGTATTCAAGCCGCTGCTGAGAAACATGGCATCAAGTTACGTTCGACTAAGCTTGGCGGTATGTTCGGTCTATTCTTTGTGAAAGAAGACGCCACGGGTGTACCACAGAACTTTGATGAAGTGACTGCTTGCGATATGGATAAGTTTAATACTTTCTTCCATGGCATGTTAGAGCGCGGTATTTATTTGGCACCATCGGCTTATGAAGTGGGCTTTATGTCATCGAAGCACAGCACAGAAGACTTAGATGCGACCATTAAAGCAGCTGATGAAGTGTTTGCATCAATGGTCAGCTAGCGCTTAGTTGACGCTTCATCAAATTTATAGACTTATAGGCTTGGTCAACATGACAAGACCTGCAAATAAGATAACCGCGTTGATGAAGTAAGAACATAAAATCAGCGAAACACCATCTTAACCTTGATGAAGATGGTGTTTTTTTAGGCGCATTTCTTTTTGTTTATATTGTGCTAGATTTAGCCTATCGTATATAGAATTTGTTAGAATAGATGGACATAAATTGTCACAATTACCGGTTGTGACTGTGCAATTATCATTTTAGTGTAATAGACTTCTTTCGTTTTTTTAATGTCTTATCTTACGATACGGACAGTTTAATTTAAGGTAAAACAATCACTTATGCCCAATAATTTTCTTGAAAATGACGAACTGATGGCCGCTATTGATATTGGTTCAAATAGCTTTCACTTAGCAATTGCTCGCCTAGATCATGGAGAGGTTCGCAAAATAGCCTCTATGTCTGAAAAAGTGCAGTTGGCTGCCGGCCTAGATGAAAACAAGTTTTTAAGTGAAGAGGCGCAGCAACGTGGGCTTGATTGTTTATCTCGATTTATGGGTAGATTAGAGTCGGTATCAGCCGATCGATTGCGTATTGTGGCAACCAACGCCCTACGTCAGGCAAAAAACGCCGATGATTTTATCCAACGTGCCAATGAAATTTTGCCTAAGCCGATCGAAATTATTGCCGGCCGCGAAGAAGCGCGTTTGATTTATCTGGGTGTGTCACATACCAATGCCAGTAGCGAGCAGCGTCTGGTAATAGATATCGGCGGGGGTTCAACTGAGTTTATTATTGGTCAAGGCTTCGATCCGCTATTAACAGAAAGTTTGCAGATGGGCTGTGTTGCTTTTACTCAGAAGTTCTTTGAGTCAGGTGATATTGACGAAGATTCATTTAATAATGCCATCGCTGCTGCGCGTAAAGAGATATTGCGTATCAGCCGTTCTTATCAAAAAGCAGGCTGGAGCAGTGTTACCGGCTCAAGTGGTACTATCAAAGCGGTGCGTAATGTTTTAGTTTCAAAAGGCTGGGCTGATGATCAAGAGCGCATTACTTATGAGGGTGTCAAAAAGCTACAACAGCATCTATTAAAAATTGGCCGAGTCGAAGACATTGAGCTTGAGGGTGTAAAAGAGCACCGTAAAGCAGTATTCCCTGCCGGTGTCGCTGTGTTACGTGCTGCCATGAAAGTACTGGGCATCGAGACTATTGCTTATTCTGATGGCGCGCTGCGTGAAGGGGTAATGTACGATATGCTCGGGCGTTTTGCCAGTGAAGATGTGCGTGACAGAAGCGTACAGGCATTAATTGAGCGTTATTCGGTCGATAAAAAGCAAGCCAAACGTGTGGTCACAAGCTGTGAGCGCTTGTACGAAAAAACGCATGAGGCGTTAGGTCTAGAAAGTGAGGATAATGATCTATTACGTCGTACTGCTTATTTGCATGAAATTGGACTGGCAGTCAGTCACAGTGGTTACCATCATCACAGTGCTTATTTATTACAATACTCGGATATCCCCGGCTTTTCTCAAGTTGATCAATTGCGAATGGCACAGATTGCACGTAATCACAGACGCAAGCTTAAGTCAGAAGGCTTAGAGCAAGCACAGGATGTGGGCGGTGACAGCTTGGTATATCTGTGCTTACTATTACGCTTGGCCGTGTTGGTTCACCGTAGCCGCAATGATCAAGACAAGAGCGCATTAAAATTAAATATCATCGATAAAGACAACTGGCAAATCAGTGTCGAATCAGATGAAGAAGAACATGCTCTGCTGGTCCTTGACCTTAAAGATGATATCGATCAGTTTAAGAAGTGGGGTGTACAGTTGAGCGTGGAGTGCGACGCTGATTAGTGTTAAATGAGCGCATCGTGTGGAGCGCTTAGCTTAAGGTATGCATAGTTAGTAGTAAAAAATAAAATAGTCAGTGATAAATACACTGATAGTGAACATTTAATAGTTTAACGTTTAATAGTATAAATAGTTCAAAGGTAATAATAAAAAGGTTCAGCTACTCTAATAATAAAGATTAAGGATATGTTATGAGCGCAGTATGGGAAAGCGTCAGCTTAGCAAGACACGCCAAACGACCGTTGTTCTTAGATTACGTCGGTCAATTGTTTACAGAATTTGATGAGCTGCATGGCGACCGAGCGTTTGCTGATGACAGAGCTGTCATTGGTGGACTGGCCCGTTTTAATGGTGAGCCCGTTGTTATTATTGGCCAGCACAGAGGTCGTAGCACGCGAGAGCGTATCGCCCACAACTTTGGTATGGCTTATCCTGAAGGTTATCGCAAAGCCATTCGCTTAGTAAAAATGGCTGAGCGCTTTAAGCTGCCAGTAATGACCTTTGTCGATACCCAAGGTGCTTATCCAGGTGTTGATGCCGAAGAGCGTGGACAAGCACAAGCCATTGCTGAAAGTATCGCGACTTTTAGTAGTCTAAAAACTCCGATTATCGTTACTATTATTGGTGAGGGTGGTTCAGGCGGCGCACTAGCGATTGGTGTTGGTGATAAGGTTAATATGCTACAGAACAGCATTTACTCGGTTATTTCACCAGAAGGGTGTGCCTCTATCCTTTGGAAAACTGCTGAAAAAGCACCAGAAGCGTCTGATGCGCTGAAGCTAAACGCAGATAACCTCTATCAGTTGGGTCTAATTGATGCCATCATCGACGAAGGTGAGGGCGCACATTTAGATTCTAAGCTAACCATGAATAACCTACAACAGCTGCTTACTGATCAACTGGCAGAATTAAAGCAAGTTGATGTCGATGAGCTGGTAGAGCAGCGTTATCAACGTTTGAGAACCTTTGATTCTACTGTGGGTTTTTAGGATAACACTGAGGTTTTGACTCACGACTTGTCAGTGTTACTAAGAAACGAAACGTTGGTTTTTAAAAAGACAGCTATTTAAAAAGACAGGCTAAATGCCTGTCTTTTTTTTGTTTTTATTTTAGCAACTATCTTCTATCCATAAGTTAAACGAATACTTAGTTTGAATAAGACTGGCTTTTATTTATCGGATAATATATTATATATAAAAGTATATTAAATTTTAATATACTAATATTGAAAAAAAGGAGTGACTTATGAAAACCAATATAGGTAGCACTGATAAGACCTTAAGAATTATTGCCGGTATTATCATTATTGGATTAGGTATTTACTATGGTAGTTGGTGGGGAGCAGTAGGCTTGATTCCTTTAGTAACAGGGCTGACTCGTTTCTGCCCTTTATATACTTTACTCGGGATGAGTACCTGCAAAACGAAATAAGCTGCTCAGATAGGTCTTGGTAATAAATTAAAACCAAGCTAAGTTCAGCCATTTCTTAAATCAAATATCTTTTTCAATTAGCTTAGTGAGGAGAGAGCAGTGAGTAAATCTTTTAAAGACATTACCAGTCACGTCAGTAAAAACTTAGCAATTTTGGGTAAGAGTATTCCTGAGACAACCAAAGCTTTTTCAGGTTTAGCGCAGTCGGTATCTAACGACGGGGTGTTGGATAAAAAACAAAAAGAGCTTATTGCACTGGCGATTGCTGTATCACAGCGCTGTGATGCATGTATTGGGTTTCATACCAAAGCATTGATTAAGTTGGGTGCAACACGTGAAGAAATCGCTGAAACTTTAGGCGTTTGTGTTTATATGGGCGGCGGTCCAAGCTATATGTATGCTGCTGAAGCGATGGCGGCTTTTGAAGAGTTTAGTGCGTAACTCGCAACTGTCTTAATTAGCATAGTACAGTATTTATCATTAAACTCTAATTTAACAAGCATCGATTACTTAAACGTAGTCGGTGTTTTTTTGTACCCAAGATTTAACGATATGAGGGCTTAAAAGGCAATCGTGGTGATATCGTATTTCCGCCACTGTGGGGTGATGGGTCGTTTAATATTGGCGCGGGTATGGCACGTACTTATAAAGCGGCTGCGTTTGTGAAATATAACATGCCCATGAGCGTATAGACGAAAGGTTTACGGGTGCATGGCGGTATCTTAACTGAGCAAGTTGACGTCGATGAGCTGGTAGAACAGCGTTATCAACGTTTAAGAACCTTTGATTCTACTGTGGGTTTTTAGGGTAGTTTTTATTAAAGGTAATTTTTATTAAACACTATCTGGGTTAACCCAAAATATTCACAGTTTTATATCTCTGGTTATAACCTTCAATGGCGTCATGCTGTTGAAGGTTTCTTTTTTGTTTAGGATAGGTGCTAATGCAAGTGAGCAGTTGTATACTATTAATATAAAGTATGATTTTGCGATCTACTGATATATTTTTAATAGAATAATAAGGATTCATCATGCGCAAGATACCTGTCTATAATCACCCCGCTGCTGGCTGGTCTGCTTTAATCGATTCCAGCCGTGTTCTTATGGATTACAAAGCATTCTTACGTGGTAGCGCAAGTGTGTTTAGTAGTAATCAGCCCAAAGGCGGCTTTGATTGTCCAGGTTGTGCATGGCCGGATCACAAGACCCACAAAAGCATTGATGTGTGTGAGTCGGGCATTAAAGTATTGGCCAGTGAGGTGATGACTAAGCGAGCCGATGCTGCCTTTTTTGCCAAGCATTCAGTAAAAGAGCTACAAGGCTGGTCAGGCTATGAGCTAGAGCAAGCAGGGCGCTTAGCTCAGCCAATGCATTATGATGCCAAGCAAGATCGATATGTTCCTATTAGTTGGGATAATGCTTTTGCGCGTATTGCCGAGCAGCTAAAAAGCTTACAATCGCCGGATGAAGCACTATTTTATACCTCTGGTCGCGTGACCAATGAGCCGGCATTTATGTATCAGCTGTTTGTGCGTTATTTTGGCACTAACAACTTGCCAGATTGCTCAAATATGTGCCACGAGCCAACCTCAGTGATGTTATCTAAGCAAATTGGGGTGGGTAAAGCGTCGGTGGTATTAGAAGATTTCGAACAAGCCAAGCTGATTTTAATGTTTGGTCAAAACCCAGCCACTAACCATCCGCGCATGCTGGAGATGTTAGCGCATGCTCACAGTGAAGGCTGCCGAATTATTTCTATCAACCCGATGCGTGAGCAGGGGTTACAAAGATTTAGAAACCCACAAAAAGTCACCCATATGGTCGCAGGCTCAAGCGATGACATGGTCGATGATGTTATACAAATTCAAATTGGCGGTGATGCAGCGTTATTAACTGGTCTGGCTAAATGGCTGATTGATAATGACAAAGTCAATAAAGCCTTTATTGAGCAGCATACCTCAGGTTATGACGCGCTGAAGACATGGGTGCAAAATCAAACGTGGCAAGACATTGAGCTGGGCTGCGGTATTTCGCAAGCAGAAATTGTTGAACTGGCAAAATTGATTGCTGACAGTCCAGCCACTATCTGTACCTGGGGTATGGGTATTACTCAGCACGTACAGGGTGATGATAACGTGGCGATGGTGACCAACCTATTACTACTAATGGGTATGATAGGGGTTGATGGTGCAGGTGCGTCGCCAGTACGTGGCCACTCAAACGTCCAAGGCGATCGTACTATGGGCATCCATGAGCGCCCGGCCAAAGCGCTGCTCGATAGCCTAGAGCAAGTGTTTAACCGCCCAATGCCACGCGAGCACGGCTATGATGTGGTCCGTGGTGCCCAAGCAATGGTTCAAGGTAAAATTAAAGCCTTTGTTGGTATGGGTGGTAACTATTCAGTGGCAGCGCCGGACAGCACCGCCATTCAGCAAGCACTGACCAATAATCAGCTGAACGTGTTTGTGGCTACCAAGCTGAACGAAACCATGTTATATCCTGGTGTCGATAATATTATCTTGCCGTGCTTAAGCCGTACCGAAAAGCTAATTACATCAAAAGGCAATCAATTTGCCACGATTGAAGACTCTATGTGTCAGATTGTACCGACACGCGGCACTTTATCTCCAGTCAGTGACCAGCTGAAGTCGGAAGCTCAAATTGTGGCCGGTATGGCAACACATCTGTTTGGTGAAGACAGCGGTGTTGACTGGCAAGCCATGAGTGAAGATTATGATCTAGTGCGTGATTATATTGCGCAAGCCATCAATGGTTTTGATGACTTTAATAAGCGCATTCGTGAGAATGAACGTGGTTTTCATTTATATCATCCGGCACGTCATCATGAATGGCATACCGCGTCGGGTAAAGCACAATTTGAAGTGCCGCAGTATCCGATTACTTATGTCGCCAAAGAAATGCAGCAAACCACAACCTCTCATAAGAGTGGTAACGACAGTGATAGCCAACAGCAAGGCGGCGCACAGCAAGCGGTTTGGCAGTTCACTTCCGTGCGTAGTCACGATCAGTTTAATACCACTATCTTTGGCCATGAAGACCGTTATCGTCAGACCAAACGCCGTGACGTGCTGTTTATGCATCCTGATGAGATGGCGCGTATGGGTTGGCAACAAGGTGACAAGATTACCGTCACCCGTCAAGACAGTCAGGGCGGCGCGCGTCGTTTAGGGCCGCTTGTATTGACACCAATGGATATCGCTTCTAATGCGGTTGCGGCTTACTATCCTGAATGTAATGACTTGATGGATTTAGACAGTCATGCCCCTGACTCGCATATTCCGTCCTACAAGTCAGTGACTGTGGTGCTAGAGCGGGGCTAAGATGATAGCCACCACTCACGATACAAGGCAGCGGCAACAACAGCCAACACCAGAGGGTGAGGCTACATCAATGCCAGTGTCGGCAGCTGATGAAGAGCGAAATGTGCCGGTGATACTACTGGCACGTTCACATCTTATTCATCGTGATTATTTAAAAAAGGCAAGCGACTCAAAAAAAGCAAGTAGCTTAAAACAAGTAAACAGCTCAAAACAAGCAAGCAGCCATCAAAACCCTGCTCAAAGCAGTGTGCTTAAACAAAAAGCTTTAGTTGATAGTCACGATTCTAATGGCTTGGATCTGCATTCAGGTGAGGGCAGTGTAAAGAAAGCACCTGGCTATTTTGACCCCACTTGTTTAACTGAAAGTCTGGCTGTTGAAGCCGCAGTTGCTATCGTTATTAACGGCATTCATTATGCAGTATTAATGGCGAGCCCCAGTGAGCTTGAGTATTTGGCGTTGGGCTTTTTATTCAGTGAAGGTTTGATTGAGCGCAGTCAACACTTGCTTGATTGGGAAGTAACACAGATAACCAGTGCATCAGATATGCAGGCGTTTAGCCCTAACGATGCTGATAAATCGCCAACGCTTGAGCAACTACAGCAGCAGCTACAAGACTATGATGCCTATGTGGTTGAGTTAACCCTCAATCAGCGCAGTCATCAACGTATTCAAGCACAGCGTCGGCAACTGGCAGGTCGAACCGGCTGCGGTATGTGTGGTATGACAGGGCTTAGCCAAGCGCTACCTGATTTGAGTCAATATCAAAAACCCATCACTAATAGACCAGAGCTGGACTATCTATTGTCTATGCGTCAGCAAATCGATGCGGCGCAAACCACGCACCAATTAACCGGCGCGGTGCATGCAGCCGCTACTTTGTATCAGGGTCAGCTGTATATCTTTGAAGATGTTGGTCGTCATAATGCACTAGATAAGCTGATTGGTTGGCAATTGCGTCAGCAAGCAGAGATTGATTGTGTGGTGATGACCTCAAGGCTGTCTATTGAGCTGGTACAAAAGGCGGTGCGCTCAAAGCTACCTTGGCTAGTGGGCATGTCTGCTCCGACCAGCACAGCGGTACGTGTGGCGCAACGCTATGGGTTGGGGCTGGCAGGATTTTTAAGAGACAATCGGGTGACCTATTATTCTGAATAGGTTAAGCTGACGCGATGATATTATCAGAGCAATGACTGCATCCGATGTCGCACCACAATCCTCTTATCCAGCATAGTCCTAATGTCCTGCTGTTTTTCTAATAAACCACTCTCTTTCTAATCAATAGTTTTATAGCCTATGACCCCCACCGATGCGTTAACCCATGCTTTGCTCGATAGTTTTCATCAGTTTGCTGAGTCGTTAAACGGTAAGCGGGTGTGGCTGGCGTGTAGCGGTGGGCGTGATTCGTTAAGTCTGGCTATTTTATGTCGGCAGTTGTTCTATAGTGGGCAGCTGCCTTTTTTGCCACAACTGTTACATGTCAATCATGGCATGCAAGAGGCCAATGCAGCTTGGTCGCAGCAGGTAATGACCTGGGCAAAGAAGCAGCACATGCACTGTCAGGTGCTAAACTTAGATTTAGAGGATAAAAGTGAGCAAGGCGCACGCAACGCGCGTTACCAAGCCATGATGCAGGTCATGAATGCCGATGATGTCTTAATGCTTGGCCACCATCAAGACGATCAGGTTGAGACCATATTGATGCGTCTGTTTAGTGGGGCAGGGGTCACAGGGCTTGGTGGCATGCGGCCGTGGACCTCTAAAAGCCATGCCGACAAACAAATCTTTTTGTGGCGTCCTTGGCTAGCAGTCAGCCGCGATCAAATTACTGAGTATGCGCAAGCTCAGCAGCTAGATTATATCGATGACCCAACCAATATTGTCGGTGACTCAATTAATAAACCCTTTATTAGTGAATCCCCAGTTAATGAACCACTCATCAATAAACCGGATATTCATGATGAGCTTGATAGTGGGCCGCATCAGCAAAACATAACTTATCCACAAACGGTAAATGATAGGGCTTGGCTTCGCAGTCTGTTATTGCCCCACATTACGCAGCGCTATCCACAAGCTAAGTCGGCCATCGCTCGAACCGGTCTGTTAATGCAAGACGCGGCAGTTATTATCGATGAACAAACACACGCTGATCTGTCACAGGTTTGTGCGGGCAATAGCGCTTGGCAGTCGCTTCTTGATATCGATAAATTACAGCTACTCTCAAGCGCTCGCCAGTCGGCACTGATACATGCATGGCTGGCGCCAACTGCAAAGGATTTATCGCCGCCTAAGCGCTTGGTTGATCAAGTATTGCAGTTGGCCAGTCGTCAAAATCCTGACCATCAAAGCTGTTTGTATTGGGACAGTGCCGCTCAGCAATACCAAATTCGCCGATACAAAAATCATCTGTATCGCCTCAGTCAGCAGTGGGTAGATTGGCTACAGCAGCCTATTGAACAACAAATACTACCTTTAAACGCTGCTCAATCAATAGATCAATTAATGTTGAGGAAGGGAGACTCTGTATTTAATTGGTATATACAGGGTATGACTGGTTTATCGTCTGTATTGTTAAACCAGTTAATGCACCTCAAACCAGCTGAGCTCAGCTTTGAGCCATTGCCTCGAGATATCAAGGTGTCGTTAGCGGGTCGTGTTGGCCGTAAATCAGGTAAAAAACTGCTGCAAGCGATAGGGCAACCCAGCTTTAAGCGCGCTTCAGTTGTGTTGTGTTCTTTAGTGACTGAATCAGATCAAGTGTCGAGTTCAACGCCACTGTTTTTAGTTACCCCAGAGGCAATTATATTGCTACAAAGTCCATTTTTGGCAGCGCTGACTACTTTGGTTGATAATCAGAAGTTGGTTAGCGATATTGAGATTAGGGATATAGATAGTTAGCGAATGAGTGTTTAGTGAGAGTAATCAACGCTTAGCGGCAGTGACACGAATAGTCATATAGGTTGTGATACACTAACCACTCTTCTAAAATAATGGCAAGTTAAAACAAATACGATATTAAATAACGAAATGAGGCAATCATGTCAGAGTTAAAAGGAAAGAAAATCAGCTTTATCGGTGGCGGTAACATGGCGCAAGCCTTAATCAGTGGCCTAATTGGTCGAGGCATCAAGCCAACAGATATTACGGTTGCAGCCCCATCAGAAGAAACGCGTGCTTTATTTCGCAGTAAGAGAATCAATACGGTTAATCCAAAAGGCAATACTGAAACAGACAACCCGAAAGTTGCGGTTGAGTCTGCTGATATCGTGGTGTTAGCGGTTAAGCCACAAGTGATGGGTGAGGTACTGCCTGAGTTTGCTGACGTGTTAGACAAGCAACTATTGATTTCAGTGGCAGCAGGTCTGTCAACAGAGACACTAAGTAAGATGGTAGGCGGTTATCAAAATATTGTACGTGCCATGCCAAACACGCCTTCTACGATTCAAAAAGGGGCAACAGGTCTGTATGCCACAGACAGCATCAGTGAAGATGATAAGCAATTAGCAGGTGCAGTTATGGCCGCGTCTGGTTTGGTCAGCTGGGTTGAAGAAGAAGAGCAGCTGCATGCGGTTACTGCAGTTTCTGGTTCAGCGCCTGCCTATTTCTTCTTTATGATTGAGTCTATGATTAATGCAGGTGTTGAGCTTGGCCTTGATGAAAAACAAGCCAGTGCTTTGGCTATGCAAACCGCACTTGGTGCAGCGCAAATGGCAATCACCAGTGATGAAACGCCTGCAGAGCTACGCCGTAAGGTCATGTCACCGAATGGCACAACGCAAGCGGCAGTTGAGTCGCTACAACAAGATGGCCTAGATAAAATTATGAAAAAAGCCATGCAAGCTTGTTATGATCGCAGTGTCCAGATTAGCCAAGAGTTGGCACAATAGTGGTTAGTGTGCGTTAAAAATTTAACAGTGTGCGTTAAAAGTTTAGGCCTAGTGTTGGTTATGGCGGTAGCGGCTGACATGAGCCAACCTATAACCAATCAATGGGCCTAAAATTTAGTCAAAGAAAAACATGGAAAAACTGGTACAATCCCATTATCTTAAAAGGTCATGATTCAAAATGTATTGAGCCATGAGTTTTATGTTTCGTACATCAGGCTTAATATGTAGAATGCCCTGTGACCCATCCTTAAATTAGTAAGAGTGTGCTGAATGTCTAGTTCTTTTATTCCGTTGTTTAACATGGTCATCAGTTTTGCCATGTTGCTGATCTTTATTCGCTTCATGTTGCAATTTGCAGGATTTGAACGCAATCATCCGGCAGTGGCGCCTGCCTATAAGGCCACAGGTATCGTCGATGTATTTGGCCGTATCTTTCCGACAGTGGGGGATGGGCGCGTCAGTTTGGCAGCTGTGATGCTGTTGTTTATCCTAAAGCTGATTGATTTGTCAGGTAATGCGGCATTAGCAGGTCACGGTTATACCCCGATTCGTTTATTCTTTGAAGGCACATTAAGTTTAATTCTAAGTTTTTTACGTGCAGCGCGTTATTTAATTATCGGCTCCATTATTATCAGCTGGATTGTGGTGTTTACTCAAAAGATGCATCCAATTTTTGAAATTATTATTCAAATGGCTGAGCCGATACTGGCGCCTTTTCGCCGTATCACACCGAACTTAGGTATGCTTGACTTGTCACCGATGATTGCTATTTTTGGCATGTTATTGATTGAGATTTTTATCAATATTATTGCCCAAAACTTGTTGCCAATGGTCGGATAATTGCTTTAATTTACTAAAACCTTAAAAACATGCTTGCAAACTGGTTTTAGTTTGCTATAATACACGCCCACAACATGAGGTAAATGGTCTTAATGACCGGCAGCTCATTTGTGTATTTTAGCAGTTACGGTGAAGTGGGTGAGTGGCTGAAACCGCACCCCTGCTAAGGGTGTATACGTTAACGCGTATCGAGGGTTCGAATCCCTCCTTCACCGCCATTTATTTGATACTTTATTTTTTAAATAAAAAAATCAAAAAAATGTTGACTACTAAAAAAATATGACTATAATAGTCACCCTGTTAACGACAACTTATTTCAACTTATCTTGAGCAATTTTGATAATAGAAATCAGTGTTAACACTATCAGTTAGATCGTTGTTGATAAGACAATATGCGCCTGTAGCTCAGTTGGATAGAGCACTTGGCTACGAACTAAGGGGTCGGGAGTTCGAATCTCTCCAGGCGCACCATCTAACGATAAATAAAATCAATCGCCCATTGTTTGGCGATTTTTTTATGCCTAAAATTTAAGATTTCAGCTTCAACCTATATCAACACCCTCACTTTTATTAACATCCTCACTTTTGGCAGCAACTGTTTTGCCATCCCTACTTTCTAGTATTCTAAAATTATATTTCTAATAAAATAATCTATTACTAGTGCAGTACCAGCATCACTAATTCCGATAGCAAATCTCTATAACTGATCTCGATAAATAATAATCTTTTGAGATTATGGATAACTTCTTAAAGTAACCAATAAGCCAAAGTATAGTCAAAGAAGTCTAAAATGGTTACAAGGCAATCGAGCGCAAGTACTACTAATGTAGGCTTAGCAAGGTTAACGCCGTAACCGTTAGTAGTTCGCTGGCTATAATTTGATAAAGTTAGTTTGTGGTTGAGAGCAGTATTACTTATTGAGGCTCAAAATAAGCTACAATACACGGGTTAATTTTATTACCTGTCTGTCACTATTAGGTTATCCATATCATTATGTCTAAAAACAAGTTATCGCGTCGTCCGACAGCAAACCCTGCCGCAAACCAAAAACAAAAGCTACGCCCAACCGGTATTGATGGGGTGAGTGTATCAGGTGAGCCGGAGATTGCGAAAGCCGGTGTGCGTATGATTGCGATTGTGTATGATGGCATGTTGATATTGGCGTTGCTGTTTTTGGTTGGTACCGTTTTAACCGTTATTGGTACCATGCTGACTATGGAAACAGGGGTCACATCAGATCAAGCGCAGACCCTGCCGCGTTGGTATCAAAACCTAGTATTAACCCCTGCATTTATTTTGACCCTGATTGGCTTCTACGGGTTGTTTTGGCGTCGTGCTGGTCAAACCTTAGGTATGCAGACTTGGCGCTTAAAGACCGTGGATAGTAACGGGCAGTTATTAACATGGATGCTGAGCATTAAGCGTATTCTCGCTGCCTGTGTGGTACCTGTGATGTGCGGTTTGATTGGTTATCTGTTACATGGCTCCCGCTGGGCAATGCTGCTTAGTGCTTTCTTCGGTTTAATTTTTAACTATGCGTTTTGTTTGTTTAACAGTCGCGGTTTAGCGGTTCATGACATGCTATCGAGTACTGTGACCCTAAAAATGCCTAAAATTCACCATCAAAGCCTACTGCGCTCGCTAAGAAAGAAAAAGGGCAAAGCCAGTAAATAATGCAATAAGGCAAGGTTTTTGAGCAAAACCCCAGTCAGTTTTCGATAATGCTTATTAAATACGCTTGTTAAATAAGAATGGCTGTCATTATTCACAAGCCCACACAAATCTTAAGCCAACTACCACAGCTTTTTGTCACCAGACTGCTTATACTTCAATTATTAGAATAAATAATAGAGCTTAAAATTTATCACTGTTAGGAGGAGTATAATGAGTCAGGACAATAATATTCAATTAGATAAAGATATTTTCGCCGCATTGATTGATAAGCATGAAGTGCAGCGCGATCTGTGTGACAAGCTTGAAAAAGAGACCGATAATGACAAGCGCAATACCATTTATCAGGAACTAAAGCTTGAACTACAAGCTCATGCCGCTGCCGAAGAGCGTCACTTATACATTCCGGTGATGCAGCATGACGACGGCCTTGATTTGTCACGCCACGCCATCACTGAGCACCATGAAATGGATGAGATGATGGAAACTTTGGGTGATGGTCGTATCAGCCAAGAGACCTGGGATAATACCTGTGCTGATTTAATCCATAAGGTGCGTCATCATTTAAAAGAAGAAGAGAACGAGTTTTTTAAACAAGCCCGTAAGATCTTAGATGATGATCTGCAGCAGCGTTTGGGTGCGTTATATCAAGTAGAGCATGATGAGTTTATGCAAAAGCACGAAGCTGAATAAATAACAGTTTTTCTGTTTAAGGTGAAAGTTTAAGATGAGGCCCACTGAATGCAGTGGGCTTTTTATTATCTAAATATAATAAATTGTAACGACCGGTCTATTTTGTCTTTTATTTTTGGTCAATATTGTCATAATAATAGCCAACTTTAATCAACTTTTTTTCATTTTATCGGTCATATTGTTATCGATCGCATTTACGAAAGGAGCCTATCATGGCGCATGACACATTATTTCAACCACTCACCATTGGTGCACAAACTCTCAAAAATAGAGTATTTATGGCGCCGTTAACTCGCCTACGTTCTATTGAGCCCTCAGATATGCCCAATATTCTAGCAGCTGAATATTACTCACAGCGTGCAGGAGCAGGTTTGATTATTGCTGAGGCGACACAAGTATCGGCTCAAGCCAAAGGCTATGCTGGTGCGCCTGGTCTGCACAATGAAGAGCAGATGGCGGCTTGGAAGGTAATCGTCGACGCGGTGCACGCTAAAGGCGGTAAAATTGTGGTCCAGCTGTGGCATACCGGCTTAGTGTCGCATCGTAGCGTGCAGCCTGAGGGGTTAGCGCCAATTTCTGCTTCTGCGGTTAATGTGGGCGTACGCACCACTTTACGTGACGCATTAGGCAATCCACTACGTGCAGAGAGCACCACGCCTCGTGCAGCCACTACTGATGAAATACAGCAAGTGATTGCCGACTTTGCTCAAGCGACCAGTTATGCCAAGCAAGCTGGCTTTGATGGGGTAGAGATTCACGGTGCACATGGTTATTTATTACATCAATTCTGGGCACAGCATACCAATCAGCGTACCGATAACTATGGCGGCAGCCGTGACAATCGTGCTCGCTTGATGCTAGAAGTGATTGAGGCTTGTGTTAATGCATGGGATGCTGACCATGTAGGTATTCGTATCTCGCCACTAGGCAGCTTCAATAATGTTGATGGTGGTTATGATGAAGACGAAGCGATATGGCTAATTGAGCAGATTAATAAGCATAATCTAATGTATTTGCATTTATCAGAACCAGACTGGGCAGGTGGTCAGCCATACCGTGTTGAATTTAGACAAAGAATTCGCCAAGCCTTTAGCAATACAATCGTTGTGGCCGGTGGCTATAGTGCGGAAAAAGCGGAAACGTTGATGCAAGAGGGGCTGATTGATGCGGTTGCTTTTGGCCGTGATTATATCGCCAACCCAGACTTGGCTGAGCGTATTGCCAAAGGCTTAGCGCTGAATGAACAGCGCCCTGAAAGCTTTTATGGTGGCGGTCTAGTCGGTTATATCGACTATCCGTTTTATTCAAACTGATAGGCTTGAGCGTTAATCTATATTAAGCGCTATTTGTGCTGAAGATCCAACAGAGGGTTGCTGCTCAAAATAACGCATCAGCCCGTTTAACAGTAAGTTTTCATGAATATGAATCGGATAGGTAAGGTGCTGCGCTAAGATAGGCGCATCACCGCCAGTCAACGTCAGCTCATAGTTGGGATTGCGTCTGGCAATCTCATTAATAGCGCCGACAATAGACAACAAAATCCCTCTGTGCACCGCGTCAGAAGTGGTGGTGCCAGGGCTAATACTATTAAACGTGCCTTGACTGATCGTGATCTGCTTAGTGCCTGAGTATAACGCCTCACGCTGCAGATAAATATTGGGGAAAATATAGCCACCAAGATGATGGGCATGATCGGTCAAGTCAATCGTAACAGCAGTGCCGCAGCCAATAATGCATTGGCGCTTTTTGCGATCGACTGCACCTAATATCTGTAACCAACGATCGACACCCAATTGAGCAGGATCGTAATCACTACTCAATAAGGGGTGACAGGCATCGACATGTACAAACTCAAAGGAGATATCTAACGTGGCTAAGGTCTCAGCTACCTGAGCATTGACCTCTTCACCAAGCACAGAGGATACCCCGATAAACTCGGGTGCCAAGCTAGAAAAGCGGTCGGTTAGACCTATTAATAGTTCTGCCGGTGCTTGTAGATGCTGCTTTGCATCACAGGTAATGATTTGACCGACATCATCGGTCAACCAGTACTTTAGGCGGGTGTTGCCCAAATCAAGCCAAAGATTAGCCATGAATACTCCTAAGGTATTGTATCCTAGCGCTCACTCAAATCACGAGCCACAAGCTTCTTCAGCTCTTCTGGTGATGACCATAGGCCTTCTAAGTCATAAAACTCACGCGCTTGTTTGGTCATAATGTGTACCACAACGCCGCCTAAATCGACCAAAGTCCAGTCGCTGTCTTTCTCGCCTTCACGGCCTAGTGGCATAAATCCTGCTTGCTTAGCAATAGCACCAACTTGATCGGCTACCGCGTTAACGTGGCGCTTTGAAGTACCTTCAGCGATGACCATATATTCCATAACATCGGTCAGTTCAGCCACGTTTAATACCGTGATATTTCTGGCTTTAACATCATCTAGCGCTTCTTGTACCATATTCAGGCAAACTTTCAGTCTAGCATCTGTCATTGGTGTGTTTGATTGTGATTCTATCGTCATGTTTATCCTATTAGATTATCTAATTTATCTATTACTGTTCAGTAAGTGGGTGTGTTTGTCTGGGTCTATTCTATCATTTTTGGTCTATAGTTTATCGTTAGTCGATAACATCAATATAGTGTCATGAGGGGATAGAGAGATTTAAAAAGGTGAAAAGGGGGTGTTTTAAGCCGCTGAGCAGTTCCTCTTTAACGGTTAGCTTAGACTATCAAAGGGTTAGGCCACTAAAGTATAAGCAAATGTTTTCAGAGGTTGCCAATGCTGTATCACTGAGGTGTATACAAATTGTTTTTCATAATATACGAATAAACAGAGTCTGGCAAAGCAGTTTTTGCAATATTATGCTGCCCATCGAAAATCGCTTGTCTTATTGCGGTGCTAGAAATAGGCGCAACGCTGACTGAATCTATGTATATGCGTCCTTGGCGATGGGTTTTCAAGTCACTTATAGAGTCGGTTACTTGCTCGGTTAACGACTTAGGTAACAGGTCGATAACCTGCTGTTTGTGTTGCAATTGATCACGAGGGATAATCCACAAATGGCACAGTTGGGTCAGTTTATCACCATCACGCCACTGCGGCAGGCTGGCAATATTATCTGCACCTATCACAAAGATTAAACTGGCTGAAGGGTTATCAGCGCGCAGCTGGGTTAAGGTGTCGATGCTATAGGTAGGTGGCGGCTGCCAAATCTCAGCCTCACTGATTAAAAAGCGCGGTTGCAGAGAGCTGTCATCACCGGCTTGCTCACAAAAAGTGTGCTGATGCTGCTGACAGTCGGTAATGGCCAACTGTAACATTGCCAATCGATGCTGAGGACTGCTGCTATTTTGCTTTAACGGAGAGCGCGAAGTAGGCATAAAATAGGCGTCAACCTGAGCAGGAGATGCGCTTTGATGTGATGCCGCTGGTACTTGAGAGTATTTATGGTTAGCAACACTGTGAGCCACGTGTTGTAACATGTCGAGATGGCTATGATGCACCGGGTCAAAAGAGCCGCCAAGATAGATTTGGATGGGAAGCTGTTGTGGGTTAGCGGTTATTGTAGCGTCTGGATTAGTCATGGTTTTTTCTTATAAAACGATTTAAATCAATATCGACAATAATAAACAGGGTAGCAGTAGCTTAACCCATAAAAAAGGCCAACACACGCGGTTGGCCTTTTTTTATTAATAACAATCAAGTTTAACTGTCATTCACTTTTATAAATCACTGTCTATATAAGTGATTCTCTATATAAGTGAGTCTCTAGCCTATACGTCTGGGCTACTGGCTTGAATCGCAGTTAACGCGATGGTGTAGACGATATCATCGACCAACGCACCACGAGACAAGTCGTTTACTGGCTTATTCAGACCTTGAAGCATTGGGCCTACACTGACCACATTCGCGCTACGTTGTACCGCTTTATAAGTGGTGTTACCAGTATTCAAGTCTGGGAAGATAAAGACGTTGGCTTGACCAGCAACTGGTGAGTCTGGTGCTTTTTGTTTACCCACACTCAGCACAGAAGCGGCGTCATACTGTAACGGACCGTCAACTAATAAGTCTGGTGCACGTTCACGTACAATTTGTGTCGCTTGCTTAACTTTCTCAACATCATCACCTGTACCAGAAGCACCGGTTGAGTAACTGATCATTGCCACTTTTGGCTCAATACCAAAGGCTTTGGCTGATGCGGCAGACTGAATGGCAATCTCTGCTAACTGCTCAGCATTTGGATCTGGGTTAATCGCACAGTCACCATAGACCACAACTTGCTCAGGTAGTAGCATGAAGAAGATTGAAGAGACCAGCGAGTATTGAGGTGCGGTCTTAATCAGCTGGAAGGCTGGGCGAACGGTATTGGCGGTGGTATGAATCGCACCAGATACCAGACCGTCGACTTCGTCTAGATACAACATGGTTGTACCCAGTACCACGGTATCTTCAAGCTCTTTGGCAGCTTGCTCTTCTGTGGCTTTGCCTTTACGACGCTCAACGAACGCTTTGATGTATTTATCAAGATCAAGGTTGCTTGGGTCAATGATTTCGATATCTTCAGGCAGCTTAACGCCGTGCTCTTTAGCCACTTTGTTAATTTGCTGTGCATTACCTAATAGCACACATTTTGCGATGCCACGGGTTTGACAGATAGCCGCCGCTTCAATGGTACGTGGCTCTTCACCTTCGGGTAATACCACACGCATTTTAGCACCTTGTGCCTTTCTAACCACTTGGTTACGGAATGCAGAAGGTGATAAGCGAGGTTTATAGTCACGTTCAAAGAACTTCTTCAGCCACTCTAAATCAAGATGCGCTGCTACGAAGCTAGTAACCGCTTGAGCACGCTCAACATCATCTTTTGGAATCTCGTTGCTTAAGTTGGTCAGGTCAGTGACGGTCTCAAAGCTGTTGGTTGGCACACTCATGATCGGTAGACCAGCTTCTAAAGCAGGCTGACATAGCTCAAACACCGTATCGTTTGGTACGATATCACCGGTTAACACGATACCCGCCATCTCAATACCATTGACCGCTGCCATAGCACTGGCCAATAGTAAGTCATCACGATCACCTGGCGTAACGATTAGCGTGCCTTTACTGAATACCTCACCAACGCGTGAAATAGTGCGTGCCGTTAGACTGGTTTTTAATACACGACGTTTTTTGGCATCACCGATATTCAACCAGTTGGCACTTAGACCTTCACCGACGTCCCAAGCGCGTTGTACGGATAAATGGTTACTAAATGGAACCACACCGATCAGATGGAAGGCATCGGTGGCAAACTTAGGTGAGTGCGACTGAATGGTCTGGATAAAGCTTGCATCTAGTGCTTGGTATGCTTTACCTGGTGCCACAGGATTGGTATCTGTCTCTGAATCCATATTCTGAGCACGCATTAAGATACAGCCTAGGGTGCGCTCAGAAGCTAAGCCGCCAAATACACGCGCATAGGTTTCCATTTTTTCAGCTAAGTTTTTCGGATTCTCAAGGTCAGCCATACTGACGAAAATCACCTTAGCATCTAACGCAATGGCCAGCGCATAGTTCAATTGTGCCGCATAGTTGGCTTCTTCAGTCGGCACCATACCTTCACAAATGACAACACTGTCTTGATCGGTAACTGCATTTTGAATATTGCTGACCACTTCTTCCATTAAATCGTCTGTGTTGCCCACATTCATCATGCGCTCAAGGCGATCACGAGAAATAGACTCAGGCGGATTAAAACCGAATACTTGTTGGGCAAGCTCACTTGAGCTGTCTAGTGTTTGACGCGAGTCATGCGAATCATCTTGTAAAAAAGGCTTGCTAAAGCTGGCCTTAACGCCAATCGTTTCTAATGATTTAATCAGACCAAGTGCGGCAGAGGTCAAGCCAACACCACGCCCTGTAGGTACCAGTAAAATAGTTTGCATAAAACAATCCTTATTTATTTAAATTATTTATCAAAATATTGAAACAAGTTGCTATGTTACATACACCCTATTACAGGCCCAATACTTGTCTGGTTTCTTCAGCGATCTGGAACTCTTCATCAGTTGGGATAACCCACAGCTCATAACGGCTGTTCTCACCGTGGAAGCTGCCTTCGTTGCCGCCAAATAAGGCATCGTTTTTACTGCTATCGACATCAAGTGCAAAGTGACGCATGACATCAAGAATACGGCCACGAATCGTTGCTGAGTTTTCACCAATACCGCCTGAGAAAATAATACCGGTCAGCTCAGGTAGGGCACAAGATAACGAGGCTAAGTATTTACCAGCGCGATAGCAGAACATTTCAACCGCTAATTGTGCATCAGCTTGGTGTGGGTGCGAGTCGTCATTGGCAATTGATTCAACAGTACGCATGTCATTAGACACGCCAGAAACACCTAACAGGCCACTTTCTTTGTTCAAGATAGTGTCGATTTCTTCTAGGTTTAAGCCCATGGTGCGTTTTAGATGAATGTGCAAGCTTGGGTCAACATCACCACAGCGAGTACCCATCATTAGACCTTCTAGTGGGGTCAAGCCCATGCTGGTGTCTAAGCTTTCGCCGTTATAAACCGCGGTTGCTGAGCTACCGTTACCTAAGTGAGCAATCAACCAGCCATGTGGGCCTTCTTTGTCAGTTAACTTGCTGGCACGCTCAGATAAGTAGGCGTGTGATGTGCCATGGAAGCCATAGCGACGGATGAAGTCATTTTCATACATCTCTTTTGGAATGGCGTAGCGGAATGCTTTTGGTGGCATGGTTTGGTGGAAAGCTGTATCGAATACTACCACTTGTGGTAGATCTGGGTGAATCGCTTGTACTGCTTCAATACCTGTGGCATTGGCTGGGTTGTGAAGTGGTGCCAATGCTTTTAGACGTTTTACTTCTTTGATAACGTGTGGGGTGACTTTTTCTGCTGAGCTAAACTCGCGGCCTCCATGAACCACCCGGTGTCCAACAGCGATAGGAGATTGATCACCCAATAACTCCATGATTTTTACCAATGCTGCTTTGTGGTTTGCCCCTGGAATATGAACTTCTGTTTTTTCGCCCTCAACAGATTTATGAACAATACGGGCATCGTCTAATCCTAAGTTTTCTGCAAGCCCAGTGATACGGTGTTGATTGTCTTCACTTAGTAGCGCATATTTGATTGAAGAAGAGCCACAGTTAACAACTAAGGTAGGTTTGGTGATGATGGTATTGCTCATGTTGTATCCTTACAGTAGGTTGAAGTGAATAAAAAAAGAGAAATAGCGCCGTAAGCTTTATGGATTTTAATACTATTCTAGAGATAGTTTTTAGCTTCAATACGCCCCAAGCTTATAAGCGAAACGCTATCTGCTGAGTAAACCTTTTGCTTTATAAACATCGATAGGCTGGATGACGGTTGGGTTAACCACTATTGAATTTAACAATAGCAACTGGGTTTTAAAGTCCCTGAACCCAATGATATCTATGTCTTTGATAAGCTAGAAGTTCTTAGCATGATAGCGTGATGAGTATATCATTATGAGTGAACGCTCATAAGCTCAGTTATAAGTATAGCCTAGATTTATTTGAAAAACAGCGGTTAACCACTTAAAAGTTAAAACTTTGTTTAATAGAATAAAATTTTTAGAAAAAAGCATTTAGGCAATTTTTAAGAAGTTTGTTACCATAGCAAACCACTTAGTCATTTGTCATGATTGTTAAACATGACTGCTTGAATATGACCCTAAGTTTGAATTTATAGGACGCCACTTATGCTAAACGTTCGTTATAACACTGATAAAAATCTAAAAGCGCGATTGATTGATGCAACTAAAATCAGCGCTAAACCGCAACTGGCCACAAAGCTTTCTTCTATAACTTCTATGAAAGGCTTATATTCTGCCAAACGTTGTCGAGCTGCTTTATTAACCGCAGTATTAATAACGCCTGTGTTATTGACTGGGTGTGGTCAAAGTGGCGACTTATATTTGACAAAAGATGCCCCGAGTAATACCGATTTTATTTTATATAAAGGCAATAAATCTGAAGATGCTAAGCCAACAATAGATTACACCCAACAGGAAGTACAAGAGGCAGCCGCAGAGAATCCTGCTGACTATTAACATACTGACTAACTAACATACTGACCGTCTACAACAGCAAAAAATCTTGTGTTATCTAGCAACTTAGCTTAAGTTAACAGCGTGGCTTTATTAGCCAAGCTTTATTAAATTACTAAATTAAATGACCAATCCGTTACCCGAACAGCAAACACTTGGATATCCGCATACTATGAGCAATTCGACTTCTTCAGCAGCACAGCACACCGCAAATGGATTACGCATTCAGCCAGAAGCCTTTGTTAAACAATTACCAAGTTTAAGTTATCAACAAGGCGCTTTAACCATTGAGTCGGTTAGTGTTGATACCTTGGTTAAGCAATATGGCACACCGTTATACGTCTACTCTAAGCAGGCTATCTTAGAAGCGTATCATGCTTATAGTGATAGCTTCGCTGCCATCGATCACCAAGTGTGTTATGCGGTAAAAGCAAACTCAAACTTGGCGGTATTGAAAGTATTGGCTGAGGCTGGTGCTGGCTTTGATTTAGTGTCTGCTGGCGAGTTGGCACGAGTATTGGCTGTCGGTGCAGACCCAAGCAAAGTGGTTTTCTCAGGTGTCGGTAAAACGGTCGCTGAATTAAAAGCAGGGCTACAAGCCGGCATTGGCTGCTTTAATGTGGAGTCATTGAGCGAGCTGGACACCCTAAATGCAGTAGCCGCTGAACTTGGGGTGCAAGCGCCGATATCTATTCGTGTTAATCCAGATGTCGACGCCAAAACTCACCCTTACATCTCAACCGGCCTAAAAGGCAATAAGTTCGGTATCAGCCATGATATCGCGGTTGCAGCTTATCAACATGCGCAAAGCCTAGCGAACTTGAATATTGTCGGTATTGACTGTCATATTGGTTCACAATTGACCGAGATTGATCCTTTTGTTGATGCGTTAGATAAAGTCATTGAGCTAATCGACGCGTTAAAACAAGTCGGTATTGAGCTTGAGCACATTGACTTAGGCGGCGGCTTGGGCGTGTTATATATTGATGAAGAAGTGGCCAAAGTTAGTGAATTTGCTGCGGCATTATTACCAAAACTACAGCAATTGGGTCTAAAAGTATTTTTTGAGCCAGGTCGGAGTATTGTTGCCAATGCGGGCGTTCTATTAACACAGGTTGAAGTGTTAAAGCCAACCAAGCACAAAAACTTCGCTATCGTCGATGCGGCTATGAATGACTTGATTCGTCCGGCGTTATATCAGGCAGAGATGGCAGTGATTCCTGCGCGCAGTGAGCCGGCAGCCGATACCGAAGAGCAAAGCTGGGAGATTGTTGGTGCTATCTGTGAAACCGGTGATTTCTTGGCCAAAGAGCGTCTGCTATCGTTAGCAGTCGGTGATGTATTGGCAGTGACAGGCGCGGGTGCTTATGGATTTGTGATGAGCAGCAATTACAACACCCGTCCTCGTCCAGCTGAAGTGATGGTCTCTGGCGATAAGCATCAAGTGGTGCGTCAACGTGAGACCGTTGAGCAGCTGTTCGAGTCTGAGTCAGTGTTTGACGCTTAGCACGTTACTAAAACTGAGTTTGGTTTGCTATTGATGGTTTAGGTGTTGTTTTATTTAAGTTAGGCTTTACTTGAATCCTAGTTTGTTTAGCCTCTATTATAAAAGGTTTGTTGCAAATAGAGGCTCAAAATAGCAATTTAAAAAGCCAATAACCGATATTTGCTATTGATAAAATCATCAAAAGCCTGCATTTAACATGCAGGCTTTTTTTATATTGGAACCTGTGGTTTGTGCCCTGTATTTTGGGCTAATACTCAACCCGTAACTGTTAGGGGAGTGAACGACTAGGTAGTGATAACGTTAAATTGGTTAAGGTGTGTAAGATATGTTTGAGCTAGCTCGCCTTGTCATTATTTTAGGCGTGTTTGGCGATAGATTAAGCGTAAAAAAAGGCAGTTTTCATATTTTTAGTCGAACACACGCTTGGCATTATCATTGTCACAAACTGCGTGGTAATATAAGACATAAATAAAATCTAAGGAACAGAAAAAATGCTAATAGAATTCACAAAAATGCATGGTCTGGGCAATGACTTTATGGTCATTGATCTGGTTACCCAGCGTTTGGACTTAACACCAGAGCTTATTTCGTTATTGGCCGACCGTAATTTAGGTATCGGTTTTGATCAGCTGTTAGTGGTTGAGCCGCCGATGCGCCCAGATGTTGACTTCCGATATCGTATTTTTAACTCAGATGGCAGTGAAGTTGAACAATGTGGTAATGGCGCACGCTGTTTTGCTCGCTTTGTACAAGCGCGCAAGTTGTCATTTAAGCAGCGCATTCGCGTTGAGACTAAGTCCGGTATTTTGACACTATCTACCGATAATTATGGCTGGGTCGAAGTGGATATGGGTAAGCCACGCTTTGAGCCTGCTGAGATTCCATTTACCCCAAAAGCCATTACCAAAATTCAAAATGCCTATCATTTAGATGTCGATGGTACGCCGGTACAGCTGTATGTTGCCAATATGGGCAATCCGCATGCGGTGATTAAAGTCGATGATATCTTGACCGCGGACGTTGAGAAATTAGGTAAGGCTATTGAGTCGCATCCAGCATTCCCTGAGCGCGTCAATGTTGGCTTTATGCAAGTTATGAATCAGCGTCATATCCGTCTGCGTGTCTATGAGCGTGGTGTGGGTGAGACCCAAGCCTGTGGTACCGGTGCTTGTGCGGCAGTGGCTACTGGTATTCGCGAAGGTTGGCTAGATGAAGGCGAAGAGATTAGAGCGCAGCTATATGGCGGCAGCTTGCTCATCCGTTGGTCACCTGGCTATTCTGTGATGATGACTGGCCCGACAGCGTTTGTCTACGAAGGTGTGTTTAGCCCAGATGGCATGATGGCCCAAGCAGGCATCAAGCCCGCTGCACCATAAATAGCAGCGTTACAGTGCCAAACAAAGCCATGCCAAAAATGTCAAAACAAGCAGTAGCTGCTGAGTCTGATGTCAAAGCAGACGATCAGGTGCAGCAGCTGAGCGACAGTATGCAGGCGTTATTAGTGCCGGTAGAGCAGTGGTTGGGGCAGCTAAAAGTGCAGCAACTATCACCGCATACGCTATCTGCCTATCATGCGGCTTTATATCAGCTGGCGTGTTTTTTGGATACCCGTAAGCTGATTTGGACCCGTTGTGATAAACGTCAGCTGTCTAACTATATTGCCAAGCGTCTCGATGGCGATGCATTGGCCATTTCCAGTGTACAGCAAGAGCTGTCTGCCATCCGCCATTTTTATGGATGGATGATTGAGCAGGGCACGGCTCGAATTAATCCGACCACAGGCTATCAATTAAAGCGAACCCCAAGACCTTTACCGAGCATTGCTGATGGTGATCTCATTGCGCAGCTGCTGGAGCAGCCGATGCCAGATACGCCAGAGCAAGCGCGGCTTTGGATACGTGACAAAGCGATGTTTGAGCTGCTATACAGCAGTGGTCTGCGTGTTGGTGAGCTGGTTGGATTGAATGTGGCAGATTTGCGTATTGATGCCAGTGGTGAGCGTGGCGAAGTTCGCGTATTGGGTAAAGGTAATAAAACACGCTTGGTGCCAGTCGGCCGGCAAGCATTAAAAGCGATTACCACTTATCTACCGCATCGCTATCTATGGGAAGAGAATGGCGATACGGCACTGTTTATCAGTGAAAAGTTAGGAACGCGCTTGAGTACACGTGCGGTTCAGCAGCGCCTGAAAGTGGCGGCTGCACGTGCTGGTATTGCCCAAAATATGTATCCGCATTTATTGCGTCACTGCTTTGCCTCACATATGTTGTCTGGCAGTGGTGATCTGAGAGCGGTGCAAGAGATGTTGGGTCACAGCGATATTAGCACCACGCAGATCTATACCCATGTTGATTTTGCGCGCTTAACCCAAGTCTATGACAAGGCACATCCACGTGCGGTGCACAGTACTCCAGTAGCGTCAGCTCCGACCTCCGAAAAGTAAACTCCTCTTCAAAGGCTGTTACTAAATCTCTATCAAACCCAAGCTCCTCTCAAATCCAACTGATAACTGACCTATCAATTAACTGACAAATCTATTGTCAGTTAGAATTAGTGTTAGAGAGAATAGATGGCTATCTGAACTGCTTATGCCAAACGATGACTATGGATTAATGGCATGTTCTGACGCCACTGCTGTTGTTGCTTTATATCAAAAGGCGTAGTGATGATTTCAAACGCATCATCTATTTGTGTTTTTCCAGTGCTAATCAGTAGTTCACCGTTGGCATTGGCAATACTACTGTGTCCCCAAGTATCTCGGCTGCCTTGCTTGCCATGATGGGTGCCTCCTTGGGCAGAACCAACCACTAAGCACTGAGCGTCTAATGCGCGCGCTTGTAGTAGCAGCTGCCAGTGTGCCTTGCCGGTTTGGTAGGTAAAGGCTGATGGCGCGGTTAGTATCTCAGCACCGGCTTGACGTAATTGCTGTGCGAAAGCAGGGAAACGTAAATCAAAGCAAACCATCATACCGATAGACAGTAGGCCTGGGTCGGCCTGACCAGTCTTCGCTGAAGGTGAGCGGTCGGTGTATCCCAATAAGTTGCCTATATCGCACTGAGCAACCACGGTGTTGGTACCAGGCTCAAAGGTGCGTCCTTCGTCATAGCTGCCTGTGCTGTCAGCCACTTGGGCGCGGAACAGATGAATCTTGTCGTAGCGTGCTACACGCTTGCCATCAGGGGCAAAGATTTGGCTGACTTGGCGCAGTTTGTTATCTGCAACTGGTGTGCCATCTGGTCGATATGCACAAGGCAGGGTACCGGCCACAATAAACAATTGGTGTTTGAATGCCAATTGCGCATACCACTGCGAAATCTCATCAAAGCGCTCAGCAAGTTGATGCTGTCCGCCCATACGGCAAGCGTTTTCAGGTAACACCAGTAAGTGAACGCCTTGGCGTTTGGCTTGCTCAACGGCACGCTCAATAGTGGCTAAGTTGGCGTCAATATCATATTGACTGTTGAGTTGTACACATCCAATGGTTGCTAAAGTCATTATTACTCTTATTATTTTATCCAGTTATGGTTTACGCTATCTTTATCTTAGCGCTGCATTTTTTGTTTGCACTGTCTTTTATACGGCTGTCACAGCAACCTATCACAGTGACCTTGTGTGTTAGATTATCATGATATCAGCAGTCAATCTATCTGTTCTCCAAAGGTTGTGTCTGCCAACAATAACAAGCAAAAATCAAAACAGTGCTAACCCGATATGACAAAAATAATTAGGATTTAATAACGCCCTATGATGAGCGCTTCATTCAATTTAGGTTTAAATGTATCTACCTCCCAAAAGCTGACGCCTCAAATGCAGCAGGCGATTAAGCTGTTGCAATTATCAAGTATTGAGCTTGAGCAACAAGTGCAAATGAAGTTGGATAGTAATCCACTGTTAGAAAGAGTAGAGGAGGATGACATCAGTGCTGAGGATTTTGATAGCATTGAAGCGTTGACCCGTATCGAGCAAGGTGACGACAGTGATTATGATCCCTACGCTGTTAGTAGCACATCGAATCAAGACGATGGATTGGGTAATGATGATTTTGATGATGAGCGCAATAACCCGAATGAGGCAATTGCTACGGTCAAAGTTGATAGCAGTGCTTCTGATATCGCCAAGCAACTGGCTGATCAAGAGCCTACTGTCGCTGATAATGGGCTCGGTGAGCTGGCGATAGATACTGATTGGGAGGATATCTATACCCATAGCCCCACTGGGCTGGGCAGTCCCGATGTACAGCAGATGACAGATTATCAAGGCGCGACCGCTGTCAGCCTGCAAGATCATATCCGTTGGCAGTTAACCTTTAGCCATTTGTCTGATACCGATAATTTGATTGCCGACTATCTGATTGATGCCATGGATGAGTCTGGGTTTATTCAGCTTGATGTTGCAGAGCTGAAAGCCAGTTTTGATGAGATGGCCGATTTTTATGACTGGCCGGCTGCCATTGAAACCGCACAGATTGAGGCGGTGATCGACTTGATTCAAAGTTGTGATCCCTTAGGTGTGGGCGCCAGAAGCTTGGCAGAATGCCTGCAAATACAGCTCAATGCGCTAGAGGAAGACGTGCCATATCGAGATAAAGCATGGCGGTTATTAGAAGCGCATGAGCTGTTAGTCAGTAATAATATCAAGCAGCTGCTGCAGCAAACGGGGCTAAAGCAAGCTGATATTAACCCGTGTCTGGATTTGATTAGAAGTTTAAATCCCGCCCCAGGACTGGGTTTTGTTAAGTCGCAGCCTAACTATGCAGCAGCGCCTGAGGTGTATGATATTCCTGATGTTATTGTACAGCTGCAACAGGATGATAGCGGTGCGAATTGGGTATGGAAGGTCGCGCTTAACCCAGAAACGCTGCCTAAGCTGCGTATTAACAAAGAATATGCCAGTCTTGTGAAGCGTGGCGACGACAGTGCTGACAACGTGTATTTACGTGATAACTTGATGGATGCCCGCCTTTTTATACGTAGCATTGAGGAGCGTAATCAAAACTTGTTAAAAGTAGCGACCTGTATTGTTGAGCTGCAGCAAGACTTTTTGATGCAAGGCGCGACGGCAATGAAGCCGCTCATTTTAAAACAAGTGGCAGATCGGGTTGGGCTGCATGAGTCGACTGTCTCACGGCTGACGACCAGTAAAAGTATCTTGACCCCGCAAGGTCTGTTTTCATTGAAGCACTTTTTTTCATCTCACGTTTCAGGAGAGAACGGCAATGTTTCGGCGACAGCGATTAGCGCGATGATTGCTGAGCTTATCGAGCAAGAAGATCCGAAAAAGCCGTTATCAGACTCAGCGATTGTGCAGCATTTGCAGCAGCAAGGTATTGATATAGCGCGTCGAACGGTAGCCAAGTATCGAGAAGCGATGAATATTGGGTCATCAACGCAGCGTAAACGTAAGTTTTAGAGTAAAAGCTAACGATTGTATATAGGCGTATAAGTGGATGAGGAGGAGATGAGGAGTAGGGTGCTAGAAGATGATTAGTAGGGTGCTAGAAGATGATTAGTAGGCTTATTGATACGGATACAAAGCCAATTGATTGGGCAACAATAGACAGCGATTGAAAATAAAAAATTTCAGATTATATAGTGTTTAATTGTAAATATGGGCAATGATTACATTAAATTACAATAAATTTGCTTGTATAAACTTGGTTTTCATGTCAAATTAAAGATGTCCCAACCAATAAAAACGTCAGTAATTGAGTTGAATACTTCTAGGTAATATTTTTAAATCCGTTTTAAAGATGTTGTCCAAGCAGGTTTAACCCATTATCAAATGTTAGGTTGAGACTCAACTAAAACTGTGTCAGTGCACCATTAATAAGGATATTAATTGTTGGGCTGAAGAGCATAGTTTTAATGTTAATAATAATGTTGTTATTAATCATATAAGTCACTTTATACGTAATTTGCTTTAGCAGGTGTTGGTTACAACGCACATGAGAAAGCCAGGTTATAAAAAGTTACTTTGAGTCAGCGTTCGCGGCTCAACTCTATAAAAGGATGTAGTATTATGAACATTTCAATCAGTGGCCACCATATTACCGTTACCGATGCAATGAAAGACATGGTTATGGATAAGCTTTCAAAAGTAGAGCGTCATTTTGATCAAATCCAAAGCCTGAAAGTCATCTTATCGCTAGACAGCAGTGGTAAAAAGAACAACAAAGCAGAAGCCATTATGCGAGTCGCAGGCCAAGAAATGTTTGTTCAATCTAATGATGATGATATGTATAAAGCCATTCACGAAATGGCAGACAAACTAGACCGTCAGATTCGTAAATACAAAACCCGTATGGATCGCAAGAACCGTGGAACAAAACGTAGAGTGCCCAACTTTGTACCAGATATCTCATCAGATGATGCGCTCGCTTATTAACTGATAATAAAGCAGTTATCTAGATAACAACTATCTAAACAACAGTTGTCTAAATAGTGGTCTAAATAACTATCTAAAACCAGTTAAAGAAAAAGCCCCTGCAAAATTTGCGAGGGGCTTTTTCAGTTTTAGAGCGATCAAGTTTTTAAAGCGATGAGATAAAAAACGCGATAAAGACTATGCGGTGCAGCGAATCAAATCAAACTTATTAACCACCGCCGACAGCTTGTACTACTTCAATAACCATATCTGCTTCTAAAGCCGTAGTTGCTAGCTCTGATTTAGGGATAAGCTCACCATTGACCTCAACCGCATAACGACCTTCTGTCAATTGCAACTCGTCTAGTACAGGTTTAATGGTGGTTTGATTGGTTTCAATGGACTGTCCGTTAACAGTAATGTGATACATAGTTTTCCCTCTTATAACTGAATACGCTTATAACTTTTTGCTTAACTTAATATGCTTTGTGCTTAATGTGCTTTATGCTTAAGGTAATGACTTAAAGCTGAGGGCTTTTAAAGGCTGCAAAGGCAAGCCACAACCAGCCAATTACCATTAAGCTGCCGCCAATGGGGGTGATAGCACCAAACCAACGTGGTGCACCAAGAGTCATGGCATATAAGCTTGCTGCAAAGATGAGCACCCCAACTTGGATCAGCCAAGCAGCGGTTGAATTAACCATACCCTGCTTAATCAAATAGCCAATAACAAGCAGTCCTAAGCCATGATAAAAATAGTATTGAGTGGCGGTGTGCCACCAAGCCATTTGTTCAGGCGACGCAAAAGATTTAATACCATGAGCACCAAATGCACCCAGTGCAACAGCAAGCGCAAGATTCAATGCAGCAATAGCAATCCAGTTCATATTAGTCTCTTATTAATAAAACAATGCGTACTAGAAGCTGTCTTCGTTAGGCATAATGACGCTGTCAATGGTCATGGCTTCACGAATCTTATCCATGGCATTTTTTTCAATTTGACGCACGCGCTCAGCAGAAATGTTATACACCGCGGCCAGTTCATGCAGGGTAGATTTTTGCTCAGACAACCAGCGCTGCTCAACAATATCGCGTGAGCGCTCATCGAGTGTGTCCATCGCATCCATCAAGGCATTGGTGTTATTTTCTTCCCAATCCGCATCCTCTACCATCTCGGCTGGATCAACACCATCTTCCAAGAACAGCTGTGGGGCATAGTGACCATCTTCATCATCACTGCTTTGAGCTTCAAACGAAGCATCATAAGAGGTCAGACGTGACTCCATCTCTAATACCTGTTTGCGAGTGACGTTTAAGTCAGCAGCAATCGCGTCAGCCTCTTCTAAAGTCAGCTGATTGTTGGTCTTTTTAAGACTGCGTAAGTTAAAGAATAATTTACGGTGTGCTTTGGTGGTCGCTACTTTAACAATACGCCAGTTACGGATAACAAATTCATGAATCTCTGCTTTAATCCAGTGCACGGCAAATGATACTAGGCGCACGCCCTTATTAGGATCAAAGCGTTTAACCGCTTTCATCAATCCCAAGTTACCTTCTTGAATTAAGTCGGCTTGGGGTAGGCCATAGCCTGAATAACTGCGCGCAATGTGAATCACAAAACGTAAGTGTGACATCACCAAAATACGTGCCGCCTCAACGTCACCATCGTCATAATAACGATGCGCAAGCTCTTGTTCTTGCTCAGGGGTTAAGATGGGAATCTGGTGCACAGAATTCATATAGGCACCCAAGTTGATGCCGGGTGCAGATAAGTTGACCGGCATCGCAGGCACCAAATCACGCGTACTGGTGTTTGGATAGTCGCTGACCCAGTTTTCTGGAACGACTTCGGCTTGATCCGCATCAATAGTCGTGACAGGTTCTGCTGGTTTGGAAACATCTTTGGCCGGCAGGATATCCTCTTCCACAATTTCATCCGCTTCAGCAAAAGGCAAGTCAGCAACGTCGACATCAATAGGCTCAGCTTTTTTAGCCACAGCAGTATCCTTGCTTGGTGCAGCTTTCTTTTTTGTTTTTAGTTCGTTTTTTTTCGAATTAGCCATATTTTGACCTTAAAAGTAATCACTTTATTGAGATCTATTGTAAAGGATACCACCCACTAGTTACCATTGGTTTTGGTAATGATGAGGTGAAAGATTGTATCGAGTTTTTTTAAACTATCCTCAGTTGCCGCATCGGTACGGGTATTAAGCTGTAATGTTAGTCCTGATTGTTGACAAAATGCAGCCAAGTCAATTTGTGAATTGGGGTCAGTGGCGAGTACATACACACTATCGCCTTCTGCTAGAGTGCGTAGCGCAACTTTGGTTTTCAGTAATGGCATTGGGCATGCCAATCCACGACCATCAACCAATGCAGCAATGTTAATCTCATCGCTGACACCATCCAAAGTCGATTGCGCTGATGGGTTGGTTTCTTTGATTTGTTGTAGGCTGTCTGTGGCCAGCTGTTTTTGTTCTGAATCAGATAAATTAAGTTGTATCATAATGATAGGCTTCGTCAGTATCCGTGTATTTATGGGTATATTGTTATTAAGGTATATCTTTTATTAAAGAGGTAAGTAGGGGTTGATGTAAAATTTTAAAGCGCCAAGCTAACAAGCCAGTGAAATAGTTGAATGTGCAGCACAATTGATATGTCAGCGCCTCTCTAAATAAGGGGGTTTATAAAAAGTAACATCATAGATAAGATGGTATAAGGTTGACTGGTTATGATGGTATCATTAAACCACGGCATGAATGGTTATAAATGGTCAACAGACCTTAACGCGCCCTAACGCAGTACGCTTAGTCGTTATTAAGTCATAGCTGTTAGCGTTATAAACCATGCGCTTAATCACACATGTCTAATCACAAATGCCTGATCACACAAGCTAATCATATAAGGGCTGACAAAGTCCTCAACATTATTGGTATTTTTCAAGGAAGTTGTATTGAGCCTGCTTAAGTCCGAAACGCACCCTGACAGTCATCAACCATTGACGTCCTCTAAAGTGGCGAAAGGTCAGCGCCTAATGACCAAGGCATCGCTATGGCTATTGCCTGCTGCCTTATTGGGTGTCACAGTCAGTGCCGCTGCTGACCCTACTGGCTCAAATCAATTTGAAATGAGCAGCTCTGGTAATTCTTCAACGTCAACGCCCTCGTTTGGTACGAGCTTTGGTATGACCGATAAGCTAACCACGGACAATCGATTTGGTTCCCTTTATACTCAACCTAGAAGACGACAACCTGAGTTAGATTTACCAGATCTTGGCAGTGGTGGCGGTCGTTTTATCGAGTCCAATCAACACAAAGCCATTGGCGAGTGGTCATTACAACAGCTGTCTAGAAGTGCACCGCTGCTGAATGACCCTTGGTCTCAAGAGCAGCTCGAACGTATGGCTTGGCAGATTAATGCGCAAGCTCGTACCCAGGCACCGTTGGCGCTGCTGTTGATTAATAACGCCAGTATCAATGCGTTTGCCATTCCTGGCGGCTTGATGGGGATTCATACCGGCACCATTACCGAATCAGGTAGCATGGATGAGGTCTCTAGTGTCATTGCTCACGAAGTAGCACACTTAAGTCAACGCCATTACGAGCATCGAGAAGATGCCAGCCGTAAGGCATTGTTGTTACAAATAGGCGGACTGTTAGCAGCCATTGCTGCCTCTGCAGCCGATGGTGATGCTGCTGCTGCGGTGATGATGGGCAGCCAAACGGCAGCGTTAAATAGTCAAATGGCCTTTAGTCGTAGCAATGAGCGTGAAGCCGATCGTATTGGCATGCAACTGATGGCCAAGTCTGGTTATGACCCCAGAGCGATGCCCAAGTTCTTTGCAACTCTTAATCAAAAAGCGCAGCTCAATATGAGCAAGAACGCGTATCTACCCAGCTTTATCATGACCCACCCACTCAGCTCAGAACGTTTGAGCGAGGCACAAAGCCGCGCAAGCAGTTATCCACCGGTGGCGTTAAGCGAGCAGCGTGATAAATTGGTTTTTGATTTACTAAAATGGCGCTTAAAGGTGTTGACCAATCAAGTCACTGAGGGTGATTTGTTGGCAGCGGCGCCTAAGAGTAAAGGGGCTACGATGGCTTTAGCTTACTGGTACGCCAGTCGCAATCGTTATCAGCAGGCAAATGAGCGATTTAATCAGTTAAAAAATACCAAGTTAAATGCCGCATATGCCGATCAGGTTGCTTTTGATATCTTGCTGGCCATTACAGAGGCGCAGGCCGCTGCAATCCGAGGCAGATGGCAAGACGCTGAGCAGATTTTAATACCCTTTTATAATGTCTATCCTGAGCGTCGTGATATTAAGTTATTACTGTCAGAGGCTTGGCTACATCTGGGTAACTATAATCAGGTCATCAGCGCGGTCAAACCGATCGTTGATAACCGCTCTTATGACACCGAAGCCTTATTCCGATTACAGCGTGCTTATGAGCTAATGGCCAGCAGCGAACGTCAAAACAAACCAGCGCTGGCCAATATCTATGCTGTTAATGCCCTGCGTTATCGCGGGCAAGGCGAGTTGTGGCAGGGCAGGTATTCAGATGCATTGATTTCATTGCAACAGGCAAAAAGCCTAGTTGAAAAGGCCGAAACCAGTAACTCAAATGAGGTGAGTACCCGCTCACTATTGGCCAATATCAATAATGAAATCGCTCAGGTCAATGCGGCCAAGGAATTCAAACCTTAGTGAGCTATTAGCCCATTAATGCTTTTTTCACCAACTGTGAGATGGTCGCAGGATCAGCACGTCCAGCGGTTTTGCTCTTAAGCGCACCCATCACTTTACCCATGTCTTGCATAGAGCTTGCGCCTTGGGCACTGATTTCTTCATTAACCAATGCGGCTAGCTCTTCATCACTCATCTGCTGTGGCATAAACTCGTTGATGATATCGATTTCAAACTGTTCTTTTTCAACCAAGTCTTCACGACCGTTTTCTTTGAACACAGCCAATGATTCTTGACGCTGTTTTAGCTGCTTTTGAAGAATTTCAAGAATACCGGCATCATCTAGCTCAATCTTACGATCAATTTCAATTTGCTTGATTACTGATTGTACGTTACGTAGCACTTTTACTTTTTCAAGTTCACGTGCTTTCATTGAAGTTTTTACTTGTTCAGTAATGGTGTCTTTTAATGCGCTCATGGCGGCTTCCTTACGTGTTCGTGATTGTTGTGATTATAATGATAAATAATAAGAAAATTTTACCATAAAAAAACCACCTGTATTAGGGCGCTATTAGCAATGAAGCAAGTAGGCGACCAAATAAGGTGGTTTTTTTACGTTGTAAATTCCGTTATTATGCTAGCGCATAGCGTCCTGCAAATAAGGGGTTTACAGCTGAATCAATCGGTAGTTCCGATGATTAGTACATACGAGTTGTACGGATTGATTCACGTTGTAATTTTTTCTTGTAGCGTTTTACTGCTGCTGCCTTTTTACGCTTACGCTCTTGCGTTGGCTTTTCGTAAAACTCACGCTTACGAACATCAGATAAAACACCAGCTTTTTCGCAGGCACGCTTGAAGCGACGGATAGCGATATCAACAGGTTCGTTCTCTTTAACCTTAACTGAAGGCATGCAGACTCCTTAATAACATTTAGTGGAAATGAGAGACTAGTGACATTAGCAATGCTGTGTGGTTGGTATTAGCCGTAGCGTCTCAAGGGGTTTACGGCATCAGCTCTTGCTAGAATAAAATTTAAAATCATTACTTTGGGTGTCAAACACGCAAAAGTAAGAGCGAAATTATACTAAAAAATAAATAAACTGTCAATATGCTTATCAATGGCTCAGGCGGCAGGTTTATTCAGGGTCAACTTTATTTGATTATTAAGCTTTGGTCATCAGTTTTAGTTACATGGCACTAATCTTAGTTTTTGTATCTATATGAGAGTAGAAGAGTAGAGCAGAGGCCAGACTTCTAAAAGTGAAAATAGTTGTTTAATGTTTTAATTTGAAAAATCTAAAGCGTTTTGTCCTTAAATTTATACTTAAAATAGAAAAATGTATTTGAAGCGCGTTTATTATAAGTTTATAATGCTTAATAACATTCATTTAAAATGAATCATTATAATTATAGTGATATTATTTTTAATCAATGGCTAATTTTATTGATTAAGTGTCATTAATTAATTTTGTCTATTAGGGGTTTATAAATCAAGTGTAAAGCCGAGTACAGATGAATGTCGGTAGGATGTTAAATTTTACCCCATTAATCAGTAGCGGTTTAAGGCGGTTAGTGATAGTGACATATCAACGGTTGTGATATTATTGTGGCGTAAATTAAGTTCGGGTTATTGAGTGATGCTGTATGCTCTGCTAAACCGTTATCTATCGATGTTAGCGTGATGATAATGTGGAGCGCACAGACGCAGATTAATCCGATAATAGCCGTATTATTTAATAGTTGTTCGTTAAATAGTTATTTATTTAATACAGATACACGATGTATCCGCAACCTATCTAGGAGTTAATAATGTCACTAATCAATCTTCAAGTGAAAAATGTTCACCGTATGTTCTCTGCACCTGCTTTGGTATTAGGTACTGCTTTATTGCTAACTGCTTGTGGTGGTAGCGATGAACATGAAGTGAAAGCGATTGATAAAGTAGAAGAAGCGGCTGAGCTGGCAAGAGCAAATGCACCAGAGCCAGAGCCATTAAACCTTGAAGACATTGAAACCGTACCAGCAGCAGAAGGTGAAGCAGACGCAGAAGCAGGTACAGATGCTGAAGCCGATGCTGACGCAACAGATGCTGCGGATGCAGAAGCAGACGTTGCAACCGCAGAAGCAGCAGACACTGCTGAAGAGCAGCCTGCAATGGAAGAGGCGACTGAAGCAGCTGAAGAACCTGCTGCTGAATAAACCGAGGTCGGTTCTTAATTGTTAAAAAGTCAGTTGTTTGATAAAGACACGGCCTAGGCTGGATAGCCACAGATAATGTGATCAGTCTAATGCAGGGTTTATTTAGTCACTGTATTACTGGCTTTAGGTTGCTTGTTTTGTAAAACCCCGATGCAATCTATTTGCAGATTTTAATCTTTTTTATTTTTTAAAAAGTTAACATACATTTAGCAAAGGCGAGGTCTCTCATGCTAAGCAATAAGCAACAAAAAAGTCAATTATCATCATTATCTGTTGGCACTGCCAATCGCAACGGTCAATCAGCATTTGCCAAAAGTGGTCTACTTATCAGTAGCGCGCTGGCGTTAGGACTGCTGGTCGGTTGTGGCGGTGGCTCAGAGTCAACTGAAACAACGACAACAGCGGATACAGCCGCAGAAACAACCACAGCTGAACCTGCTGAAGTAGAAGCACCAGAAGTGGAAGCTGCGCCTGAAACTGAAGAAGTTGAGGTGACAGAAGAAGTTGAGGTGACAGAAGAAGTAGAAGCGGCAGAAGCTGAGCCTGAAGTAGAGGCTGCTGCAGCTGCGACAGACGATGCACCACTAGATGCTAATGCTGGCGCAGAGCTGTATGAAAAAACGTGTAAAACCTGTCATGCGACGGGCCTGCTAAGCTCACCTAAGTTAGGTGACAAAGAGGCGTGGGCACCACGTATTGCTCAAGGTAAAGAGACGTTGTATAAGCATTCAGCAGAAGGCTTTAACCAAATGCCACCTCAAGCAGCGGGTGATGTGACTGAAGCACAAGTTCATGCGGCTGTTGACTATATGGTTGAGCAATCTAGCTAATCTAATATAGTAATTTTTATAGCCAATAGATGATTTGTCATGATTGGCGATAAACAATAGATAAAACGTATTGTTGATAATTTGGTAAACTACCGCCATTGTATAGCTACACTGGCGGTTTTTTGTGCCAATTAATAAAACAGGTTTGATGGCAGATACGGATGTTGATGCCAATCAATGAATGGGTGCCATTTGAAAGTATTAGGTTTAGAAACATCATGTGACGAGACAGGGCTGGCTATTTTTGATAGCGAGCGCCTGGAACAAGACGGCAATGGTCTGGTCGGACAAGTACTGTATTCTCAAATTGATCTGCATGCGACCTATGGTGGCGTGGTGCCTGAGCTTGCCAGTCGCGATCATATTCGCAAGCTGGTACCGCTACTTGATGAGTTGCTCGAGCAATGCCAGATGAGCAAAGATGAGATTGATGCCATTGCCTTTACCAAAGGCCCAGGTCTGATCGGGGCTCTGATGACAGGCGCGCTGTTTGGGCGTAGTTTGGCTTATGGGCTTGATGTGCCTGCCATTGGTGTGCATCATATGGAAGGGCATTTGCTATCGCCACTGTTAGGTGCTAATCCACCGCAGTTTCCGTTTGTGTCATTGTTGGTATCCGGAGGACACACTCTGCTGGTGGCGGCGCACGCTATTGGTGAGTATGAAATACTGGGTGAAAGCATTGATGACGCGGCCGGCGAGTGCTTTGATAAAGCAGCCAAAATGTTAGATCTGCCGTACCCAGGCGGACCAAATGTGGCACGGCTAGCCCTTGATGGTGATGCCTCTGCTTATGATTTGCCACGACCCATGTTGCATAAGGGATTGGATTTTTCATTTAGTGGTATGAAAACTGCGGTGCATAATCTGATTAAAGATACTCCAGGCTCAGACAGCGACCCAAAAGTACGTTCGGATATCGCTGCCAGCTTCCAACATGCGGTAGTCGATACTTTGGTAAAAAAATGCGTTAAAGCGTTAAAGCAAACAGGTATGAAACAGCTAGTGATTGCTGGCGGGGTGAGTGCAAACTTGCATTTACGTGAAAGCTTAGAGACTGAGCTGGCCAAAAATAATGCCACTGTGCATTATGCACCGCTTGAGCTGTGTACAGACAATGGTGCGATGATTGCGTATGCGGGTTATCAAAGATTGCAGTCTGGTCAAGCTGATGATTTATCTGTCAGCTGTGTGCCAAGATGGAATATCAGTGAGTTGCCTGCGTTGTCATAAATAAACGCTTACCTATAAATTAAATGACTAGCAAAGGAGAGTCTGATGCAGTGGATAGCCATTGGCTTAGGTGCAGCAATCGGCGCTTGTTTACGTGCTTGGCTGGCCAAACTAAATCCACTGCACAGTTGGATACCACTGGGAACTTTAGGCGCGAATGTCTTAGGCGGACTGCTGATCGGTATGGCGATGGTGCTATTTATGCGTATCGGTAGTGCTTGGCATCCAAATGTGAAACTGTTTGTGATGACTGGGTTTTTAGGCGGACTGACGACTTTTAGCACGTTTAGTAGTGAAGTGTTTGGTTTGCTCAATAGCGGAAAAATTGGAGCCGGCATTGTGCTGATTGGGGTGCATGTACTACTTACCCTAATCGCAACCGCTGTCGGATACTATCTGATGCGGACGTTGCTATAACAATAGTATTCTCTTTTCTATAGCCGTCGTCAGCTTTTAGTCATATCTTACATAGGTTATACAGCTGCACTGGCTAAATCTAAACCAGTTTCTCTAAACTAATCTTTCTTTACGGCACCAACGGTTACGGTTTAACCAGTCCTTCTAATAGCTTGGCAAAACCTTGCATATAAGCCACATCTGAGCTGCTCTCACGGGTTGCTGCAAACAGTTGGCAATAAACGCCTTGTTTTTGATTGTCTAGCGTCTGTCTAGTTGTTTTGCCAGTCGCTTTAGCCGTCGTTTGGTCAGTGGTCTGTGCTGCCAACCGACGTGTCACAATCCATCCTTTTTTCTCATACTCTGCCGCTACCCAGTCAGGAAGCGCTGCAACCCCACGTTCACTAGCAACCAGCTGAATTAGCATCGCCGTCAGCTCCGTGGTGCGAATTTTTGCGAAGCTTAAGTCGGCAGGCGCCATAAATTTAGCGATGACATCCAGGCGCTTGGCTTCTACCGGATAGGCAATCAAGGTCTGATCGACCACATCACTGGGTTCAATCAGCTGCTTGCTGGCAAGTGGGTGAGTCGGCGACAGTACCAAGCGGCTTTCATAAGTAAATAACGGCTGGTAGCAAATACCGTCAATATCCAAATCGCTGGTCGTAATCAGCAAATCAATATCACTTTCACTGAGCAAGTGATGCGGCTCGGGGTCAAATCCAGTCGCAAAGTCGAGCTCCACATCAGACCATTCACGGCGGAACTGATTCAAAATGGGCATTAACCAATCAAAACAGCTGTGACATTCAGAAGCCAGACGCAGTCGTCCTGCTTGGCCATGAGCCAATCTTTTTAGGTTGTTTTTAGTACGGATGACTTGCGGCAAAATGCTGTCGGCCAACTTTAAAACAACATTACCAGCAGGTGTAAAAGTCAACGGACGAGTACGACGATTGACCAGTTTGACACCATAGTAGTTTTCAAGCTCTTTTAGTTGATGTGACACCGCAGATGCGGTCACGTGTAATTCATCTGCAGCTGCGGCCAGAGAGCCATGAGCACGTAATGCGGTTAAAGTTTGTAAGTGGCGAAGCTCGAGCATAGTCGTCAATCAGTTTATTAATGAAGGATATTGTTATTCTAACCCATTCGTTGTGATAAGGTCATCCGCTATATAGGGAATGGCTATATTAGCCAAACACGTACTTCGTAATCATTGCCAAACACATAATGACAATCATCGGGCGGATAATTTTACTGCCGCCTTTGACCACCATATGTGACCCGGCAAAAGCACCTACGGTTTGTCCAACCATCATTGCCAAGCCCACGCTCCATATCACCTTACCTCCCAAAATAAAGAAAATCAGCGAGGCGATATTGGTTGAAAAATTAAGCACTTTGGCGGTACCCGTGGCCGAAACGATTTCTTTACCTCGTAAGGCAACATTGCCTAGTGCAAAAAACATCCCAGTGCCGGGCCCAACATAGCCGTCATAAAAGCCAATCAAGGGGCTAAATATCCGCTGCCAAGTTGATTCTTTAATTCTAGGTTCTGCTTCTACCTCACCAAGACTGGGTGCAAATAGGGTATAAATGCCTATAGCGGCAATCAAAAAAGGGATCAGTTTTTCTAGCATATCAGGCGGTGATAGCTGAACAGCGATGGTGCCGACAGCAGAACCCACAAAAGCACCGATGATGGCCAGTTTAATTTTGGATGGTGATACCACGCCTTTTTTGATCATAGTAATCGAGGCGGTGAGGGCACCAGAAGTGGCCTGTAGCTTATTGGTACCTAAGGTCATCACCGGCGGAATATTCGCCAGTAGCATAGCAGGAATGGTCAATAAGCCACCGCCGCCAGCGATGGCATCAATAAAGCCTGCAACGGTTGCCACTGCCGTTAGCATGATAATAATCTCAATAGATAATGACAATTCCATAACAGGCATCCATAACTTATATAGTAGCGTTGAAAAAAGAGTTGATTATAGCATGAGATACGCCAAGCACTGCTGTCAGAGGTAATGTTGTTTGTCCTATCTTAGGCAGCAAAAAACACAAGTCCTTTCCAAAAATTCACTCGACACTTGTGTTTTTCTGCTACCATAAATGCCAATAAATAATCAAAATGATAAAAGGTTCATTTCATATTTGACCTTACAAGCAAGATAGAGAGGATGCATGCTACTTCAAAAAATAAAAAATTTCTTTAGCTATGAGGCAGCAGGGGGCGTTGTACTCGCAATTGCCGCTTTAGCCGCCATGATTGTGGCAAACTCTCCATTGCACGACTGGTATGTGTCATTTATCCATGCGCCAGTTGTTGTGCAAGTGGGAGACTTGATTATCGATAAAGATGCCCACCACTGGATTAATGATGGATTAATGGCGGTATTCTTTTTCTTAGTCGGCCTTGAGCTCAAACGAGAAGTGTTGATTGGTGAGCTGTCAAATATTAAGCAGATTATATTACCTGCAGCGGCAGCCATCGGCGGTATGATTGCGCCAGCCTTGGTCTATGTGGCGTTCAACCATAATAACCCAGAGTACTTGGCGGGTTGGGCAATTCCTGCCGCAACTGATATTGCGTTTGCCATTGGTATTTTGAGCTTATTGGGCAGTCGTGTGCCGAATGCGTTAAAGATATTCTTGGTATCGATTGCGATTTTCGATGATATCGGCGCAATTTTAATCATTGCGTTATTTTATACCAGTGATTTATCGCTATTGTCGTTGCTGATTGCCGGTCTGTGTCTGCCGTTTTTATATATGCTTAATCGCCGTAACGTTACTGCTATTACGCCTTATATTTTCTTTGGCATCATTATGTGGATTGCGGTATTAAAGTCAGGCGTGCATGCGACATTGGCAGGCGTGTTACTGGCGTTATTTATCCCTATGGTCAACAAAGACGACCCAGAGCATTCACCGCTAGAAGATATGGAGCATGACTTACACGGCACAGTTGCCTTTGCGATTTTACCGCTGTTTGCCTTTGCTAATGCCGGTATCTCATTGCAGGGCGCTGGTATGGAACAGCTGTTGCATTCGGTACCATTTGGTATTGCTGCCGGCTTATTCATCGGTAAGCAAGTCGGTATTATGACGATGTGCTGGTTGATTATTAAGTTTGGATTGGCGTCGTTACCTAATGGCACTAACTTCAAGCAAATATATGGTGTGTCATTGTTATGTGGTGTGGGCTTCACCATGAGTCTATTCATTAGTGGCCTAGCCTTTGGCGGCGGTACAGAAGGTTTCGATCCGCGTTTAGGTATTATTCTAGGCTCATTAATTTCAGGTATTATCGGTTATTTCTTATTAAAAACTACCTTAAAGCCGGGTGTTAGTCCTGAAAGCTCGCTAGATTTAACAAAAGGGTAAAGCACCCTAAGCGCTCATTGATGTTATTGAGCGACTTAGCTGTTTATTATATCAAGGGTCTGAAAGTAAACCTTACTTTCAGGCCTTTTTTTATCCTATTTTTCATCACGAGCGATTATTTGATAAGCAAAGGATTAAAAGGGTTAACTACAATCAAGGCGGTCATAAACGACAGTTATCAAGATAAAAAAACCATAACTCCTGCTCTATTTAGGTTGTATTCAAGTTATGGTCTCTGGATTTAAATCATATTATCAATCATTTAAAAATTTATAAAAAAGACCAGTGTTTGTACAAAACATGTTAAGAAACATCAAAAAAAGTGGTAAGCTTTGATAGTACACCTGAGGTAAATAATAAGATGATTGATACTTAAGGAGTAAAAGAATGAAAGGAGCTTTTTGGCTGTTAGGGATAATTGTCAGTGTGCCGTTATTAACAAGCTGTGCAACCTTATCTAAAGAAGAGTGCTTAACCGGTAACTGGGAATCGATAGGTTACGCAGATGGCGCAGCAGGCCGGTCTTCAGATCATTTGAATAGACACAATAAAGCCTGTGCCAAAGTGGGTGTGGCAACCAATTATCAGATGTGGGAAAAGGGTCGTCAACAAGGATTAAAGCAATATTGCACCGCAACTAATGCTTATCAACTTGGTAAAAGAGGCAGTCAACTAAATGCGGTTTGTCCTGCATCAGTGACACCAAAATTAGATAGAATCAATGCCGACGGACGTCGTTACTATTCAATCAATCAGCAAATAGTTAATGAAAAGAAAAAGCTAAAAGAGTATACCGACGACTATGAGTCACTACGTAATGGCAGTAATTTAGATTTTACTGATGAGCGTGATGCCAGAAGCTATTTGATTGAGTTGCCTCCTAAGATATATCAGGTACAAGAGCGCATTGATCGTCTTGAATATCAGCTTCAGCAGTTACAACAAGCCGTCGGGTATTAAGCATCGCTTATACCATTTAATCGTAAACTAGATTTGGTTTTAGGTTGACCAATATTTAGTAGGATTTAACCTGTCCCGAATATAATTTATTATTAATAGTTTGTTTACATAATTCAACCAAAACTATGAAGTAAGTAGTATAAATTATGTCAACCAATAACAGACAATATTTGAATAAAGACTATAATTACACTTAGATTTTAGTCTTTATAGTCAATACTCATTGAGCCTTGGACAATGTTATTTATTAAAGTTGCTTATTGAGCTTGAGCATCCTTTTGGGGGTTTACTAGTCGTTTATTACCTGATAATAAAATGAGAGTAGTTGTTAGGTTTTAATAATGATACGTTTTAATAATGATACTTAGTCTTAATAATGACTGGGTGCTGAATAACCTTAAGTAAGTGCAACTAAGCATTGATACAGTTAGGCTAATTATAGCTAGACACTAATGAAAGTTTTCAAACCAAAATATTCAAACATTTGATTTTTAATGAAAAATGTTGAATGAACCAACCAACCAAATAAACGGAGTGTTTTTAATGAAAAAACTAGTTACTTTATTACCACTAAGTGTTGTTCTAGCTGCTTGTGCGACTAGCCCAAATGCGACAACTGGTACACAGCAAACAGACAAAGCTTATGACCGTATGGCAGCAGAGCAGTTTGTTTGTGAAGACAATGCAAGCGTTCAAGCTAAATACTCAATGGACGGCGAGCAAGCGATGCTAAACGTTAACTTGCCTAAAGCTAAGTGGGAAAACCAGCCACTAACGATGCAAATCGCACCATCAGGTTCAGGTTCACGCTACGTTAACAACGAAAGCCAAAACGTTGCTTATGACTGGCACACCAAAGCTGACATGGGTATCATGACAGTAACTTGGGCTAACGGTAATGAATACAGCGTAAACTGTGAGCGCAGATAAGCTTTTGATTTAAGGCTTGATTGCAAGCTTTAATTAAAGCTGAAGTATAAAAGACAGCAATGACGTTAAGTCGTTGCTGTTTTTTTTATGGGCACTTTTTGTTAAATAGGTTTTATGGAATACGCTAAGGTAAATTTTCATATAATTGACAGTTTTTTGTATCATATTTTTTTGGGTCTGCTATAATGTGCAACTTGGTAAACTAGACGATCGCCGTTTTGCTATTGCAGAAGGGAGGAAAGTCCGGGCTACATAAGGCAGCGTGCCAGCTAACGGCTGGGCGGGGTAACCCGACGACCAGTGCAGCAGAGAGGAGACCGCCTTCAATATTGCTTTAGAGCTTGCTTTAAAGTAGGAGGTAAGGGTGAAAGGGTGTGGTAAGAGCACACCGCATGGCTGGCAACAGTTCATGGCAAGGTAAACTCCACGCGTAGCAAGACCAAATAGGTGTCCATTACTTGTCGCCTGCAGGGGACACGGGTAGGTTGCTCGAGCGTATTGGCAACGATACGCCTAGATGAATGATCGTTCTCGACAGAACCCGGCTTATCGGTTTACCAAAAATATATTAGGGATTGATTTTTTTCGGTCTATATTTTTTATTAGCAGTGATTTTTTACTAGCAGTGATTCAAGGTGCTAATTAATCAAAAAAAGCTTAAATAGACGAAAATAACCGCAAAATAGCAGAGAATAACCTCTTATTTTAAAATAATTTCAATTATTTTTGATTTAGGGGTTGACGGCTTAAAATGTTTCAGGGATAATACCGCCCTCAAATGGCGATGTAGCTCAGCTGGTTAGAGCGCACGACTCATAATCGTGAGGTCAAGAGTTCAAGTCTCTTCATCGCCACCATATATCTGGCCATAGCGCCTTAAAATAGCCGATTACTTTGCCATGTGAAGCTAAGTAGTTGGCTTTTTTTATGTCTGCACAAAATGCTATTGCAATCAGGCTTAGTATCTTCGTCGCCTCTTCTACAACACTTTCAGTCACTTTGGGTGACTATCTTTACCTTTAACTGTCAGTGTTTCATTTCTACCACTTACAAGCCGACGTAAAGCTGATAGAATAGTTGACCTTAAAACATTATTCACTTCATTTCTTTCAACTTTTAATGAACTCAACAACTAGGTAGCCGCAAGACGTGACCGCATTATCAAACATTCGAAATTTTTCAATCATCGCCCATATTGACCATGGTAAGTCGACCTTGGCTGATCGCTTTATCCAAACATGTGGCGCCCTGCAAGATCGTGAAATGCAGGCACAGGTTTTGGACTCAATGGATATTGAGCGAGAACGAGGCATTACGATTAAAGCCCAGTCGGTAACCTTGTATTATGACCATCCTAATGGCGAGCGATATCAGCTAAACTTCATTGATACGCCTGGACACGTTGACTTCTCATACGAAGTTTCACGTTCTTTGGCAGCCTGTGAAGGCGCGTTATTGGTCGTTGATGCCGCTCAGGGTGTTGAAGCTCAGTCTGTGGCGAACTGCTACACTGCGGTAGACTTAGGTCTGGAAGTATTGCCGGTATTAAACAAGATTGACTTACCGCAAGTTGAGCCAGAGCGTGTTATTCAAGAGATTGAAGATATTATTGGTATCGAAGCCATTGATGCACCGCGTGTTTCTGCTAAGTCAGGCTTGGGTGTTGATGAGCTATTAGAAGCCTTGGTTGAACATATCCCGGCACCTACTGGCGACCGTGATGCACCATTACAAGCGCTGATTATTGACTCGTGGTTTGATAACTATCTGGGCGTTGTCTCTTTAGTGAGAGTGCGTCAAGGTAGCTTGAAAAAAGGCGATAAGATTTTAATTAAATCGACCATGGATTCACATCTGGTTTCATCGACCGGTGTATTTACACCGAAGCCATTAGAGACGGGCAAACTTGAAGCTGGTGAAGTGGGCTTTGTGATTGCGGGTATCAAAGACATTCATGGCGCACCTGTTGGTGACACCATGACCCATGCTAGCACTCCAGATGTGGACCTGATTCCAGGGTTTAAGCAAATCACACCTCAGGTCTATGCTGGTTTATTCCCAGTAGACTCGGGTGACTTTGAGAAGTTCCGTGAAGCGCTACAAAAGCTGCAAATTAACGATTCAGCCTTATTCTTTGAGCCAGACACTTCTGATGCATTAGGTTTTGGTTTCCGCTGTGGCTTCTTAGGTATGCTGCATATGGAGATTATCCAAGAGCGTCTTGAGCGTGAATATGATCTAGACCTAATCACCACTGCGCCCTCTGTAATTTATGAAATCAAAAAGAAAAATGGCGAAATAATGCTGGTAGATAACCCATCTAAACTACCAGATCCAGGTTTTGTCGAAGAGTTCCGTGAGCCAATCGCACGCTGTAATATATTGGTGCCACAAGACTATCTGGGCAACGTGATGACCCTATGTATGGAGCGCCGTGGTACGCAAGTCGATATGCGCTTTATGGGTAAGCAAGTCCAGCTTATTTTTGATATTCCACTGGGTGAAGTGGTGATGGACTTCTTTGATCGCCTCAAATCAGTATCACGTGGTTTTGCGTCACTTGACTATGAATTTGACCGCTATGAAGTGGACAAGTTAGTTAAAGTGGATGTGTTAATCAATGGCGATAAAGTTGATGCGTTGGCAATGATTTGTCACCAAGAACAGGCCCGCTATCGTGGTAATCAGCTGGTTGAGAAGATGAAAGAGTTGATTCCAAGACAAATGTTCGACGTGGCGATTCAAGCGGCTATTGGCAGTCAGATTATCGCTCGTAGTACTGTGAAAGCAATGCGTAAAGACGTATTAGCCAAGTGTTATGGCGGTGACGTATCGCGTAAGAAAAAGCTACTTTCTAAGCAAAAAGAAGGTAAGAAGCGCATGAAGCAGGTTGGTAGTGTGGAAATTCCACAAGAAGCCTTCTTGGCGGTATTACAGGTAGATAACCAGTAAATAGCCAATTGTTGGAAAGAGAGTCGTTGAAAATAAATCATTGAACAGCGAATCAGTAAACAGTCAATAAACCCATTGGGTCAGCTTTGGCAATCGATAAATAATAGTGTGGTTAAGGCAGCAGTATGGACTTTGATTTTAATGTGATTTTAGTGCCAGTAACCTTAATTTTAGGGGTGATATGGCTGCTTGATAAGCTCTGGTTAAAGCAGCACAAGCGTGCTGGTCTAGGTCAGGGTAAAGAGCAACAAGCTGCTGAGGCTAACTTAGCCAGTAAAGAGCAAGCTTATCGCAATGCGTTAACTGAGCATGGTCTAGCACCAACTGATGGCAATTTAGATGCTGTCAGTACCGAAGATGCGCCGATGCCTGTTAAGCAGGCAGAGCGTGAGTATCGTCAAGCCAAGCGTAACGTTAGCATCACGCAAAATTTAAGTGATCCTAAAGCATCAAAAGAGCACTTCCTAATTCGCTGGGCACATGATTACTTTATCGTGCTTGCTGTGGTTTTAGTGGTTCGCTCATTTATTATTGAGCCGTTTAACATCCCTTCATCATCAATGGTGCCTACCTTGTATACCGGCGACTATGTTGCGGTCAATAAATATGCTTACGGTATTCGTCTGCCACTGTCGTATAACAAAGTGATAGATACCGGAAATCCTGAGCATGGTGATGTGGTCGTATTCCGTTTCCCTGAAAATCCTAAGATTTATTATATTAAGCGGGTAATTGGTTTGCCCGGTGATACGGTTAGCTTTAATCAAGGCCAACTCTCGGTCAATGGTGAGCCTGTACCGACTAAGCCAGTTGACTTTACCGCTGATGAAGTGTTGACCGATCGCTTATATACCCCAGTTAAAGGTAATGGCATGCAGCGTGAGGTGTCTGAACAAGAAGCGATCAGTGCGGCACGTACTGAGGAGTCTGGTGCCAGATATTTCCAAGAGCAGTTAGGCACACACAGTTATTTACGTCGTTACTTAGCGCCTAGTCTGCAAGGCTCAAACTACTCAAATTTCCTACAGCAGTCATTAGACTATGAAGGTAGTTGGGAAGTGACGGTACCGGAAGACAATTATTTTGTGATGGGTGATAACTCTGATCGCAGTGAAGATGGCCGCTATTGGGGCTTTGTACCGGATGAGAATTTAGCGGGTAAAGCGGTTTATGTCTGGATGCACAAAAAACCAGGATTGACCAATCTGCCAACCTTTAGCTATAACCGTTCTATTGATTAATAACAAATGCAATAATATCGATACGCTATTATTGATAAGATATACAAGGTAGTGCAACTGATGTCCATGTCAAAGCAGGTGCCCAGACAACGATATACTAACTTTGAGCAAGGTCTCCAAAGTTTACAAACACAACTAGGCTATCGCTTTCAAGATACCAGTTTGGCAAAGCTTGCGCTGACCCATCGTTCTTTTGATGGCAAGATAAACTATGAGCGCCTAGAGTTCTTAGGTGATGCGCTGTTAGGGATGATTATTGGTGAAGCGTTATATTATCAATATCCCAAGCAAAACGAGGGTCGTTTAACGCGAATGCGTGCTACCTTAGTGCGTCAGGAATCGTTGGTTGAAGTGGCGCAAAAGCTGGGCTTGTCTTCACATCTCATATTAGGCATTGGCGAGCGCAAAGGCGGCGGTCGAGAGCGAGCCTCTATCCTTGCAGACACCGTAGAGTCATTAATTGGTGCTATATACCTAGACTCTCAAAGTATAGATGTGGTCAAAGCCTGCGTGTTAGATTGGTTCTCAGAGCTGATTGCCAATGTTAACGATCAGCGGGTCTTAAAAGATGCCAAGAGTCGACTACAAGAATGGTTGCAAGGCTATAAGTTTGAGCTGCCCAATTATGATTTATTAGAAACACAGGGTAATGCGCCCAATCAGATATTTATTGTGCGCTGCGAGGTCGATGTCCCTCATACCACAGCTATTGTCGAGTCAGGAGAGAGTCGACGTATCGCTGAACAAAAGACAGCAGAAAAAATGATCAATCAGTTAAATAAACTGGTCAATGATCGCGTCATTAAGTTAAAAAGCTAGAAAGCTAATTAGTTAGCGCATCAAACAAATTCATAGAAAGAACTACATACATAGATAATCGGATAACAAGATATATGGCAAATGCACCACAAGATGAACAAACACTTGCGCAAGCAAATACTGCGCAACAAGAGAACACCCCTGAAACCAATGACATGTTAGATGACTTCTTTAGCGGTGACGCACAGCGTTTGCCTGAAGACTATCGAGCCGGTTATGTTGCCATTGTTGGTAGACCGAATGTTGGTAAATCTACCTTGATGAACCACATGTTGGGTCAAAAGTTATCGATTACTTCACGTAAGCCACAAACCACGCGTCACCGTATTCACGGCATTTTATCGAGTGAAGATATGCAGGCGGTATTTGTTGATACCCCTGGTATTCACAGTAATGAAGTACGCCTGATTAATGAGCGTATGAACAAAGCAGCACTGTCTGCTTTGGTTGATGTGGACTTAGTGCTTTTTGTGGTTGATGGTGAGCAATGGCGTGAAGATGACTTATTAACCTTAGAGAAAATAGGTGAGACTGAGACCCCTGTGGTATTGGTTATTAATAAAGCCGATACCATCAAGGACAAAGGCTCCATTTTACCATTGATTGAAACCTATCATGAAAACTTTGACTTCTCTGATATCGTACCGGTTTCAGCATTAAAGAGTAAGAATCTAGATCGTCTGCAGGAAGTAATTCGTTCACATCTGCCTCAAGGTGCACCGATTTACGATACTGAGCAAATTACCGATCGCAGCGAGCGTTTCTTGGCCAGTGAAATTATTCGTGAAAAGATTATGCGTCTAGCTGGCGATGAAGTACCTTATGATTTGACGGTTCAAATTGATGAATTTAAAGATGAAGCGGCGCATATTGATCCTAAAACAGGACGTAAGCGCAAAGCGGTCACCTTTATTGACGCCACTATTTTTGTTGAGCGTAATGGTCAAAAAGCGATTGTTATTGGTGATAAAGGCAGCCGTATTAAACAAGTGGGCATTGCTGCTCGTGAAGATATGGAAGCCTTGTTTGAGCGCAAAATTATGCTTAACTTATGGGTTAAAGTGAAGCAGGGCTGGTCAGATGATGCTCGAGCGTTAAGCAGCTTAGGGTATTAGAAAGTCTACTCATTTTTATTGTGCGATAAGCCGCTTAGATTGCAAGGAGAGCGATTACATTGCGTAATGAACCTTTGCACGCTTATAGCTTGCATCAAAGAGCCTTTCAAGACAAACGTAGTATTTACTATTTGCTGACCAAAGAGCACGGCGTATTACATGGTATTGCCAAAAAAGGCATTCCCCAGTTTGCGCCGTTAACGCTTTTTGCAACCGGTAAAAAATCTCTTAAAACCCTACAACAAGTTAATATTGCAACCACAGTACCGAGTTTGGTCGGGCAACAGCAATATGCGGCGCTTTATGTGAATGAGATTACGCTGAAGCTATTACCGGTCGAAGACAGCGTGCCTATCATCTATGAGCAATACAATCAAACCATGTGTCACTTGCAGCAACCGCTTGACTTACAACAGCTCAAGCTGGTGCTTAGACGCTATGAATATGTGTTGTTTAACGAGCTTGGTTTTGCAATCGATTTAGAGTTTGATAGTGAGCAACTGGCTATTGATGCAAAGGCTAATTATAGGTTTGCTGCAGATAGAGGCTGGGTAAGAATAGATGAGGAGAGTGGTGATAGTAATGACCACTTAAGTCAGCATGTCGAAACGTTAACTGGTGATCAGATAATTGTTATGCGCTCAGGTATTGATGAGCAAAGTTTAGACAGCTGGTCACTGGTACATCGACAGCTGGTTGATCACTTATTTGATTATCAACCGCTACAAAGCCGTATACTTTGGCAGCAATTTCATCGTTATCAATAATGAATTTAGGTTGATATCAACCAACATATGCTCTGGATAGGCGTCATTAAGACGGCCGAGTGAGCATTTATTTATTTTGGGGTAAGCTGTTATGACTAAAAATGTATCTACTGCAACACCGTTATTGGGTGTCAATATTGATCACGTTGCTACGTTGCGTCAAGCGCGTGGGGTTGCTTATCCAGATCCTATCGCTGCTGCCTTATTATGTGAGCAAGCGGGTGCTGATGGCATTACGCTACATTTGCGTGAAGACAGACGTCACATTCAAGATGACGATGTGTATCGCATGAAGCCATTGTTAAAAACACGTATGAATCTGGAAATGGCGACTACTAGCGAGATGTTAGCCATTGCATTAGATGTTAAGCCTGAATGGGTATGCTTGGTACCAGAAAAGCGTGAAGAGCTGACCACCGAAGGCGGTTTAGATGTGGCTGCGCAAGTAGAGACGTTAGCACCTTATATTAAATCGCTACAGCAAGCTGATATTAAGGTGTCACTATTTATAGACCCTGAGCCTGCTCAAATTGAAGCGGCTTTACACTGTGGTACCGATGCTGTGGAGTTACATACAGGTAAATACTCTGAGGCTACATTGACCGAAGATAAGGCAGAGATTGCCAAAGAATTAGCACGTGTTCAGCAAGCGGCAGAGTATGCCTTGTCAAAGAGTGAACAGTTAATCATCAATGCGGGTCATGGTTTGACTCGGGATAACGTGCATGCCATTGCTAGCATACATGGCATTTATGAGCTGAATATCGGTCATGCATTGATCGCAGACAGCGTGTTTATGGGCCTAGAGAAAGCAGTTCAGGCCATGCAAGCGGCCATGCAAGGTAAAAAGATATAATTCAGCTGCCAATACGCTAGTTATATATCTAACTAATTAGGGCAGCCCGTCTTTTTAAAATCGTAAGGTTTAAAGCGATGGTTGCCCTGCTGATTTATCGATACTTGGTACATATTTTGGGTGTCTGCATTGTTCGGGCAATACTTTATATGACCAAAGTGACCTCGAGGTAGGCCGCTGTCTCCATAAAACTTTATGTAGTGACGGTTGGCTGCGCGCAGATAAATTTGGCCATAATCTAGTCCCATCGCTTGTTTTAACACCAAGCGGTCGCTATTAGGTGTAAAGGTATTGCTATTATCAGTATCTACAAATACCAGCAAATAAGCGTTGGCTTGTTTGTGGCAGGCGAGCTGCTCGTTGGCAAAGCACATAATGGTGTTTTGTCTTTGAATACGACTTTGTATCTTAGCAGTGCGTATGGCATTGGTGATATGACTGCGGATTTGATTGGCTTCCCATCCTTTTAGACTGTTTATAAAAGAGGGGATAGCAATAGAACCCATTAATGCAATGATTGCCACTGTGATGAGTGTTTCCAACAAGCTAAAGCCAGATTGATAAGCGCTATATCGTATATTGTGATTATCGCAAGTAGGCGGCATATCATCTCATTGAGTTAGAAAGCGTTAAAGTTGATGATGAAAACCGTTAGAAGCGGAGCCATTAAACAGCCACAAAAATAGTCTATAATCGACAATATGTAATAAATCCTAATAACCAGTCATTAATCAAAGGTTTCTATTCATTTGTACCCAGTAGGTAAGATTATTGGGAATAATTAACATATAACCTTGCCGTTAATATGGGAATAATAGGCACTATTGTCAAATTTTGTTACATTTGGTGAAAAAAGTAGCGTTAGGGATAGAACTATTTGGTTCTATGTATTAGAATTGATTTTAGTAATTTGTGCATCACATTTAGCTTTATTGATTGATATCATTTAATCACATAAATTAAAGCGGTTGTTGTTTCTTTTTTAATATATTAAAGAAACTTCAATAAAATCACTGAGGGAACTCATGTGGTTGCTGTGTGTATTAGATGACTGAGTCACAAAAATATGTTGTAAATTATTTAATTTATATATAAGCTATTATGCGAAAGTATAAATTAGTGCTTAGTTTGTGTAATAGATGGGCTAAGTGTTATAATTAATTTAAGGTATTAAGTGTTTCTTGCACACAAAACCACCCCCTTGGAGGAAGTTTATGAAATTCAATAAGATGACTTTGGCTATACTTGCAGCTTCTGCACCAATGCTAGCAACTGCAGGCGTAACAGTTAGTCCACTACTATTAGGTTACCACTACACTGAAGGTAGTAAAACTGAAGAAAGAACTGCAGAGTTATTTGGTAGCGACATCTCGAAAGAAGATGGCCTATATACTGGTGCCGCTCTTGGTATCGAACTAACCCCATCTACTCAGTTCCAAATTGAATACGGCATCTCTGATACTGATGCTCAAAGCAATGGCCAAGAAGTTGGCGATATGGAACAAAGAATGATCTCTGGTAACTTCCTAGTAGGCTTTGACGAGTTCACTGGTTACCGTGACAGCGCATTCCGTCCATACGCTTTAGTTGGTGCTGGTCAGTCTAAGCTTAAGTATGAAAGCAGAGATGGTACTAGAACTGCTGATTCAAAAGACACTATCGGTAACCTAGGTCTAGGTGCTATGTATCGCATCAACGACGCACTAAGCCTACGTGGTGAAGCGCGTGCGATTCATAACTTCGACCAAAACTGGTGGGAAGGTATGGCTCTTGCTGGTCTAGAAGTAGTTCTAGGCGGTCACTTAGCTCCAGCAGTTGCTGCGCCACCTGTAGCAACAGTTGAACCTACTCCAGTTGTTGTTGTTGAAGCTGACCAAGATTCAGACGGCGACGGCGTTGTTGACAGATTAGACCAGTGTCCAAACACTGCACCTAACGTTGTAGTTGACGAGCGCGGCTGTCCAGTTCAAGTTCAGATCGATGACGAACTGAAAATGGAATTACGTGTATTCTTTGACAACGACAAATCAGTAATCAAAGAACAGTACAAGCCAGAAATTGCTAAAGTAGCTGAAAAAATGCGTGAGTATCCAAACTCATCTGCTAGCATCGAAGGTCACGCTTCTAAAACTAGCCGCAGTTCTGCTACCTACAACCAGCGTCTATCTGAAGCACGTGCTATCGCTGTGAAAACTATGCTTACTAACGAATTTGGCGTTGCTCCAAACCGTCTAAGCACTGTTGGTTATGGTTTCGATCGTCCAATCGCTCCTAACGATACTGAAGAAGGTCGTGCGATGAACCGTCGTGTATATGCTGTTATCACTGGTAACAAAACCATGACTGTTGATCAAACTAAAGATATGAACGTTCAGTAATATCTTGAGTATGTTTTAGTAGTTATTTAAAAAAAAGCTGCCAATTGGTAGCTTTTTTTTGTTTTATTCTTATTTATATCAACCCTGTTGATATCAAACCAAAAAGTAACTTTTATTATTTTCTTCAAGCAATTATAAAATCAGTTAAAAAGCTGTCACATAATAGTGTTATACTGCTGCCAAGAAATACAGTTACTAATTATTACCCGAAAAATATTGAGTCTTTAATATATGTCTAATGAAATACAAAATTTACGCAATATCGCTATCATTGCCCACGTCGATCACGGTAAAACTACCTTAGTTGATAAATTATTACATCAATCAGGTACCTTCGACGACCGAGCTAATATTGCGGAACGCGCAATGGATTCAGGCGCGATTGAGCAGGAACGTGGTATTACGATTCTTGCTAAGAACACAGCCATTAAATGGCAACATCCGACCAGAGATATTGAGTATCGCATTAATATTGTGGATACCCCTGGCCACGCCGACTTCGGTGGCGAAGTAGAGCGCGTTATGTCAATGGTAGACTGCGTATTATTAGTCGTAGATGCTGTTGATGGTCCAATGCCGCAAACCCGATTTGTAACTCAAAAAGCTTTCGAGCAAGGCTTGAAACCTATTGTCGTTATTAACAAGATTGACCGTCCTGGTGCACGTCCTGATTGGGTAATGGATCAAATTTTTGATCTATTTGATAACCTAGGCGCTACTGATGAGCAGCTTGATTTCCCAATCGTTTATGCATCAGCTTTAAATGGTATTGCCGGTCTTCAGGCAGATGAGCTGGCTGAAGATATGACGCCATTATTTGAGACTATTGTTGATGTGGTAGAGCCACCTCAAGTTGATGCGGATGCACCTTTCCGTATGCAAATCTCAAGCTTAGATTACAACAGCTTTGTTGGTGTTATTGGTATTGGTCGTATCGAGCGTGGTCGCATTTCGACTAACACACCAGTGACTGTTATTGATAAAGAAGGTAAAACCCGCAACGGTCGTATCTTAAAAATCATGGGCTATCATGGCCTAGATCGTATTGATGTTGAAAACGCTCAAGCAGGTGATATTGTTTGTATTACCGGTATCGATGCGTTGAATATCTCAGACACCATTTGTGATCCAAATAATGTCGAAGCATTACCGCCATTAACGGTAGATGAGCCGACTGTTTCTATGACGTTCCAGGTTAACAACTCACCATTCGCTGGTCGCGAAGGTAAGTTTGTAACCTCACGTAATATTCGTGAGCGTTTAGAGCGCGAATTGATTCATAACGTGGCACTACGTGTTGAAGACACTGAGTCAGCAGAGAAATTTAAAGTATCTGGTCGTGGTGAGCTTCACTTATCTGTACTGATCGAAAATATGCGTCGTGAAGGCTTCGAGCTTGCAGTATCACGTCCAGAAGTTATCGTGAAAGAAGTAGACGGTAAGCTACAAGAGCCTTATGAAAATGTGATTTTTGATGTGGAAGAGCAGCATCAAGGTACTATCATGGAGCAAGTAGGTCTGCGCAAAGGCGAAATGACCGATATGCAACTTGATGGTAAAGGCCGTATGCGTATTGAAGCCGTTATGCCAGCTCGTGGCTTGATTGGTTTCCGTTCTGAGTTCATGACATTGACATCAGGTACCGGTATCTTAACCTCAAGCTTCTCGCATTATGGTCCACAAAAAATTGGTGATGTTGGTGGTCGTACCAATGGTGTGCTGGTTTCTATGGCCAACGGTGTTTGCTTGGGCTATGCGTTGTTTAACCTACAAAAACGCGGTAAGTTATTTGCCGAACCTCAACTAGAAGTGTATGAGGGTATGATTGTTGGTCTAAACTCACGTAGTGATGATATGGTTGTTAACCCAACGACTGCTAAGCAGTTAACCAACGTTCGTGCCAGTGGTACCGATGAAGCGTTAACCTTAGTTCCTGCTATCAAGTTCACTCTTGAGCAAGCGCTTGAGTTTATCGAAGATGATGAGCTGGTTGAAGTGACACCTAAGTCGATTCGTTTACGTAAAAAATATTTAACTGAAAGTGAGCGTAAGCGTCACGGCCGTAAAAAAGAAAAGTAAGCTAATACGGTTTTAACCAAAATCGTTTATTAGTACTTAATGTTTATTATTTATTAACAATAAACTAATAAACAAAAGGGATAACATAAGCTATTATGTCATCCCTTTTTTACACCTATTCTATTAAGATATTTTTTGATATTAAATGCTTCTGAGATACCTTACAAAGAACTGCTACTGATCTTTTAGTAGATTATTGCGACTTACTGCTTGTCTTTGTATTCGTTAATCTGGTTAACCACTGTGATTAGTTATAGATTATAATAGGCAAAGTTTAGTGCATTAGTTAAGTATCACAGATGGTTTTGGAGACAATTTATGAGCATGATCTCAGAATTTAAAGAGTTTGCCCTAAAAGGCAATGTTATGGATTTGGCAGTCGGTGTCATTATCGGCGGTGCTTTTTCAACCATTACCACCTCATTGGTTGAAGATGTCATTATGCCTATCGTGGCTTTCATTGCCGGTGGCGAAATCAACTTTAAGAACATGTTTATTGTACTAGGTGATGTGCCAGAAGGCGTTGCCATGACATACGACAGCTTAAAAGGAGCGGGTATTCCTATCTTAGCTTACGGTAGCTTCATCACCGTATTAATTAACTTCTTAATTTTAGCCTTCATTATCTTTATGATGGTTAAAGGCATGAACAAAATGCGCCGTAACAATGCGGTTGAAGAAGAAGTGGTTGAAGATACACCATCAGAAGAAGTATTGTTATTACGTGAAATTAGCAAAAAGCTAAGCAAGTAATTAACACTGCTATTTTCAATGCAAAAAAAAGAAGCCAATTTGGCTTCTTTTTTTTAGCTCTATCAAAATATACAAACCAACAGTTTGTGCTGAAGATATAATCTAAATAACTATCTAGATATTAATCTAACTAAATATCATATCAATCTAAAAAAACTTTAATTTCATCAAAGCCAGCTAGTTAAAGTGGCTGGCACTCTGGACAAAACGTACTGGCACGGCCATTAATCACTACTTTATCGATATCAGTGCCGCAAGTTGGGCAAGGCTCTTTATGCTTGCCATATACCAGTAATGTCTGCTGAAAATATCCAGTTGCATCACTGGCTACTTTGAAGTCACGTAAGCTGGAGCCTCCCTTTTCAATAGCGCGTTGTAAAATGGCGCGAATGTGCTTAGTTAATGTTTCAAGCTGAGTTTTACTCAGTTGATCTGCTGGGGTGCTAGGATGGATATGAGACAAGAATAAGCTTTCGGTTGCATATATATTACCCACACCAACCACCACAACCTGATCCATAATAACCGATTTAATCGGGCGCGATATGGGCTTCAGTGCTTTTTTATTTGACTGACCGCGTTCCTTATTTTCAGCAATTCTATGGATTCGGTTATACAGGTACGACGCGTTAAACTCTTCACTTAACGGTTCTGCGCCTAAATGTGAGAACAGTCGATCAGCATAATCATCAAACCAAAGTAGAGCCCCAAAGCGGCGTGGATCATGATAATGCAGCTGTTTATCAGCGCCTGGGTTTTGAGGGTTTTGAAAATGAAGAATCAAATGATCGTGCTTGCGCTTGTCACTGCCTTCTTCAAACTGCTGAAGACTGCCTGACATGCCCAGGTGGATAATCACAGACTTATATTGCGGCTTATTTTTATCTAAAACCAAACTATCTTGATTATCTGAGTCACGCTGAAACTGTAAAATAAGATATTTTGCGCGGCGAGAGACCTGCTTTAACTGATAACCTTCTAGCTGTGCTAGGTCATTTGGTACCGGCCAGCGCAGCTTAGGCTGGAATACGTCAACTTTGGCCACTTGCTGATTTAACAAGGGCGTTAAGCTTACTTTTGTGGTTTCGACTTCAGGTAACTCAGGCATCGTTGCTTATCTTATTTTGTTTTATATTATTAACTTAAATCAAATCACAAGTTTAAATCAAACCATAGCCTAAACAGCACGTCTGGCATGTAAAATACCTGGTTGCTGCTCAAGTTTTGCCAACAGTTTTGATAACTGAGACAGACCGGTGACTTCTAATTTAAACTTCAAGTGCGCCACATTATCATTATCACTGTTGGTGTCTACACCGCGAATATTGATGTTTTCTTTATCAATGACTTGGGTTAAGTCACGCAGTAAGCCACGTCTGTCATAGGCTTCAATGATAATCTCAACTGGCTGATAGGTCGTCTGTTGGGTAGTCCAAGTCGCTGAGATTTGACGCTCAGGTTCACGTTCAATAAGACGGGCATATTCTGCACAGCCGCGGTTATGAATGGACACGCCACTGCTTTGGGTAATAAAGCCGGCAATAGGCTCACCATAGATGGGCTGACAACAATTGGCAAAACGGGTTTCAATGTTATCTAGACCGTCGATGTATACCTGATTGGCATCTTGCTTATCATGGGACTTATGTTGGGTGTGATGCGTATTAGGCACATAGTCTGGCTCATCTTTATCAGTGACTAGATTAAGTTCACGAGAAATATGACCAGTCAGTTGATGCAGACCAATCTCGCCGGTGACCAACGCAATCAAAATATCATCGGCAGAGTTCATGCCAAAGTGTTTAACGTAATCTTTTAGATGGACACTATTGGCGCTAACCGACAAGCGAGCAAGCTCCTTGGCAAGCATCTGTTTGCCAATTTCTAAGTTCTTATCTCTATCTTGCTTATTAAACCATTGGCGTAGCTTAGAGCGGGCGCGACTGGTTTGGATATAGCCTAAAGATGGCACCAACCAATCACGGTTGGGCTCGCGCGATGACTTGGTGATAATCTCAACCTGTTCACCTGTCTTAAGTTGATAGGTGAGTGGCACAAAGCGTTGGTTAACACGCGCTGCTTGGGCACGGTTACCGACTTGAGTATGCACATAATAGGCAAAATCGAGCACCGTAGCACCTTTTGGTAATTCAGTAATGTCACCGTCACGGCTAAAGACGTAAATGTGTTCAAGCTCACCAAAATCGACCAACTGCTCGTCATCTGACTCTACGTCTTGCCCAAATTCTTCGGTTAAGTTAGGGTCAAGCAGGTTTTTATTGGTATTGTCGCTTCCGGCCAATAACAGCTGACGCAACGAGTTAATCTTTTGACTCAGATAAGCGTCTTGTTTATTTTTGCCGCCCTCTTTGTAGTTAACGTGAGCACACATACCCAGCTCAGCTTCGAAGTGCATCTGATGGGTACGAATTTGAATCTCTAATGACTTGTGTTCCGCAATAACAGCGGTATGTAATGAGCGATAACCATTGGCTTTAGGATTGGTTATATAGTCGTCAAACTGTTCAGGAATATGGCGCCACATGCCATGCACCAAGCCTAAAGTGTGGTAACACTCAGCTGGCGTATCGACCAACACACGTAGCGCACGGATATCATAAAGTTGATCAAAGGATAGCCCTTTGAGCTTCATTTTGCGATAAATAGAGTAGATGTGCTTGACCCGTCCAGAGACCTCGCCTTTGATACCGGCCTCTTTTAGGGCGTTTTCAAGTTTTGCTTGTACACGCTCGATATAGGCTTCACGCTCACTGCGCTTTTCTGCCAATAGCTTGGCGGTTTCTTTGTAGCGTTCGGGGGCCAAATAGCGGAATGCTAAATCCTCAAGCTCCCACTTTATTTGCGCAATACCTAAGCGGTGTGCCAGTGGCGCATAGATGGTCATTACCTCACGTGATACGCGCTGTCGACGCTCTTCGCTGGCGTAGGATAGCTCGCGCATAGCAAAGGTACGCTCAGCCAGCTTAATCAATACCACACGCACATCGTTGGTCATTGAGATTAGCATACTGTAGATATTAGACAACTGCTCGCGTTGGTTATTAACGAAGTGATCTTCTAGGTGTTTGTTACTTTCAATAATTTCTGACAACCGCCCCATGGCCAACGCATCTTTTACCAAGGTAGCGACTTCATTGCCAAACACCTCTTGGATACGCGCATGCGTAATCAGCTGCGTACGTGCAGCACGATAGAGCATAGCAGCGGTCAGCGCATCTTCATCTTGATATAAATAGGTTAGGATATCGGTCATGCCAATACCTGTCATAAAGGCGCTAGAGCGACCGCCTTCTTCGTCTAAGCTAGACTTAGTGCCAATCAAGTCACAGGCTTTAGCCAAATCTGGCAACTGTGAGATATTGACTCGGTTGGAAACCGCCTTTAGCCAAGCAGGCAGGTCAATGAGAGTATTTTCTGCCAGTTTCTTGGTTGGTTCATCGGTTAATTTGGCATCTGTTTCAGCGGTAGATACACTACTATCGCCTTGATTACCCATGTTGCTGTTAGACCGGACATGATCACCTGTGGTAGGGTGCGCTGTATTTTGAAAGTAAGTCAGGTTATCAAGCTGAATCTTTTTTAGAATGGAGACATCATTAAGCGGCAATATGTCTGCTTGTAGGGTACGATCCATGGCTGTGGTCAACTTTGAAGTTGCCAACTGCTTTTTCAGATCTTCGTTAAGCATATCGTAGGAGACGCGGGTAGGGTTATAATAGCCATGCTGCTGCTGGGCTATCATTTGTGCCGCTAGGGAGGCGCTGTCTTCCGCCGTCGTTTGACCATCAATCAGGGGTAACCCTTCACGAACTTTTACCAAGTCTTCCTCCCTTTGTATGTATTTATCAAGCAGGCTGTCTAATTTGTTTTGTTAGTCGTTATCTTATTCAGCATCTGTGAAGTTATTATTTTTAGTGATTTAGGCTGTCAGTCGCTGAAAAATTTAGACGTTTCATAAAGCTGCTGAAAGTATCTGGCTAAACCTAAATACTGCCGTTTAATGTTTAGCAGACATTAAGGTTTTCAATAATTTATGGTGCCTTACGCACTGATAATGACTACCTATTATTATCTTGTCTAAAAATTAAATTTCAAGGTACTAATTGTGTACAACTGTACTCTAAATGTGATTTATTTTTAATCGGACTGATATGGCAATTGACAGGTTTAGGTTGGTATGTACTCGTTTGACGACTTGGACTGATTTCTTAAAGACTTTTCCCAAATAAAGCTGCTAAAACTGTCGCTATAAAAAGAGGTATAAATATAAAATAGCAGGCCTAAACTCAGTTTAGACCTGCAATTATTGAGCTCAAATTAATTGTCAATCAAAAGTTCACATAACGCTTAATCAGCTTCTGAAATATCGGTCACTTTTTCAAAGCGGGCGATAGATTCAACATGGCCAGTATGACAGAACATATCCATTACGCCGGCGTCTGTTAGGCGGTAACCTTGCTCAATTAAAGTTTTAGTATCGCGTGCTAATGTGGCCGGGTTACAAGACACATAGACAATACGCTGGGCATTAAAGCGTGGTAAATACTGCATGACCTCCCAAGCGCCAGAGCGAGGTGGGTCAATTAAGATGGCATCAAAACCTTGCTGTGCCCAAGGCTGATCACTAAAGTCTTGAGTCAAATCTTGATTATAAAACTCAGTATTGGTGATGCCATTGCGCTTGGCATTATCTGCTGCGCGGGCTGTCATTGCATCTGAGCCTTCAACGCCGATGGCAAGACCTTGCGAACCATCATCACCGCCGACCAAGCGTGCTAGAGGTAAACTAAAGTTGCCCAAACCACTAAACAAATCCAGTACGCGCTCGCCTGGTTTTAAGTCGAGTAAGTCACACGCTAGCTTAGTCATCTTGCGATTCACCGATAAGTTCACTTGCGTAAAGTCAGTCGGGATAAATTCGTAAGTTAAATCAAACTCAGGAAGCTGATAATACAAGCGGCCAAACTGCTGACTCATATCATCATAATCATTTAAAGCGACACGTTGGATACTATCAGGACCTTTAGACTGCAGATAAAGCTGCCATTGGCGTGCTTTAAAGAAAGTCTTTAATCGCTCGATATCAGTGTTAGATAAGGGTTCTAGATGACGTAAAATTAGTGCGACAGGTTGATCGCCATCTGGCAGCTCTGGTAGCGCTTCACCCATAGCTAATTCGATTTGAGCAATGTGTGCACGTGCTTCTAACGAGCTAATAAGTGCTTTTAAGTTTTCAAGCTCGAAGCCAATGCGCTCATCAAGAATATGGCACTCATTTAACTCAGCTAAGAAGTTGCTGTTGCGCTCACGGAAACCGACCAAAGCGGTTTCTTTTTTGGCCACATAGCGAACACCCATGCGTGCCTTAGTACGATAGCCCAAACGATCTGCCACGACGGGCTCAAGCCAATTATCAGGCTGAATATTGGCCTGATGCTCTAACAGCTCAGCTAATACGGTTTGTTTAAACGCGATTTGGCCTTCAGGCTGCCAATGTTGCAAGCTACAACCGCCGCATATACCAAAATGAGGGCAGGGCGGGGTCTGACGCTCTGGATGTGGGTTGCTAATCAGTTTGACAGCGTCACCCTCTTCAAAGCTTTTACGACTGTTGGTCAGGCGTACTTCAACAGATTCATCAGGCAGTGCAAAGCTGACAAATACTTTTTTGCCATGCTTGTCTTCACTGTGTCCGTCTTCTGTACCAAATTGGTTGCCATAAATGGCCACGCCACGACCGTCATGAGACAGGCCATCGATTTTAAAAGGAAGCGGCGGGGCATCTTTTAGACGACGACGCACACGTGAGCTTGGTTTGGACTGTTTTTTGCTCGGTGCATCAGCCAATACAGAACGCTTGGTTTTGGTGTTAGATGACGGATTTTTTGGGGTATCGGTGGGCTGCATAGACCTGCCTGTTTATTAAAAGTGCTGAAAAAATAGGGTGGAGATATCAGAGTCGATTTTAACACATAAACCAAGGCTTTGAGGCCATCAAGCAATGTTTCAGCCTGATTAGGTATTAGCTGTTAGACACATCAGGCCAATGATCCAAAAAGGCTTGATGACGTATGCTGTCATCGGCCTCACGCTTGGTGCTGAGATAGTCACGAGTTTGTGCCTGCCAGCTCTCAAAGTTGGCAGAATTTAAGGTGCCAGTTAAACGCAGCCAACGTAAGAAGATTAGCCACGTATTCAATGCGTCTGACTCGCAATACAGCGCAAGCTCATGCCACTGTTCTCGCTGAACTAAGTCACCGACCATGCTGCCATCGATATCGGTTTTGCCAGGCAGACCATAGAGACTGGCTACCAAATTCATGGATTCACGACGACTGCTGCCATATTGGCTAAATCGATCCATTAAGTCCAGATGTCGATCATGATAACGACTGACATAGTTGTCAAAGCGCATGCTGTGAATACGGTCGCCGGTTTCAAACAACAAAGGCACGCTTAAATCATACTGCATGGCGCGGTAGATAATCACAGGAATATCAAAGCCTGAGCCATTCCAGCTGACTAATTGCGGTAAGCTTTGTAGGTCATTAAAGGCGCGGAAAAAAGTAGCTAAGATTTCTTTTTCACTGTGCTCGTCAGCAGTGAGTGAAAATAAAGAAAATTGACCTGATTTTATATACAGTACAGAGATGCAGACAATACGATGTAAGGGCAGGCGCATGAAGTCATGGCCTGCTTCTTGAGTGCGTAGGCTGGTCAATGCGGTCAGTGCATCTTGGTCATTAAGCGATGCCAGCTCTGGATAGATGCGACGCGCCCCGTCGATATCAGCGACGGTTTCGACATCAAATACCAAAATAGGGCGGTTAGCAAAGTCAGTCATAACATACTCTGTCAGGCGTTATGGTTTATATATTCAGCTTCAAAAACTAAGCAATAAACCTAATGAGTCAGTCGATTATTTACAGCCACTTATTGAGCGGTAAATAAGCCAGTAGATAAGTATCTGTCACCACGGTCACAGACAATAAAGGCAATCACAGCGTCAGCATCAGAGGCACTAATTTCTTTTGCCACTTGTATCGCCGCCCACGCTGCTGCACCAGAGGAAACACCGGCCAAAATGCCTTCAGTGCGTGCTAGTTTACGCATATAGTCTTCCGCGGTGTGCTGGTTGATATCGATAACGCGATCGATAACACTGGCATCATAAATTTCAGGCTTATAGGCTTCTGGCCAACGGCGAATACCAGCAATCGAAGATCTGTCATCTGGCTGCAGACCAATCACTTGGATGTCTGGGTTTTGCTCTTTTAAATATTTACCTGTGCCAGAGATGGTGCCGGTAGTACCCATAGAGCTAATAAAGTGGGTAATACGCCCGTTAGTTTGACGCCATAATTCAGGACCTGTCGTGGCATAGTGTGCGGCACTGTTGTCTGGGTTAGCAAACTGATTAAGCACAATACCTTTGCCATCTGCTTGCATCTGTAACGCTTGGTCACGGGCAGCTTCAATACCTTCGTCGACCTCAATTAATGTAGCGCCGTATGCCGCCATTGCATCTTTACGCTCTTGCGTTGAGTTGGTTGGCATCAGTAAGATCATCTCGTAGCCACGCATCGCAGCGACCATGGCCAAAGCAATGCCGGTATTGCCACTGGTGGCTTCAATTAAAGTATCACCTGGCTTAATATCACCTCGCTTTTCTGCCTGCAAAATCATATTAAACGCTGGACGATCTTTTACTGAGCTGGCTGGATTGTTGCCTTCAAGCTTGGCAAGCAGTTGAACCTGGTCAGAAACCCCTTCAAGCTGTGGTAAGCGCTGTAAAGACACCAAGGGAGTATTGCCAACACAGTCTGCTAACGTGCTGATTTGTTCAATAAAGCTCACCGGATTTTGGTTGGAATTTGACATAAAAGCTCTCAATGTATGTTTGGTTTAATAAATAAAACAGACTTTAAATGCGACAGACTAAATGTAAAAGATTATAACACTTTGAGTAGCAACTGGTTATCTGCAATACGTTGAAAACCTGTTACACTTAACTTAGGTGAACGAAATGCTTTTTATATAAGTTTATAAGGCGGCCTATAGTACCTAACTTGCCGAACCTGAGATGCGACAACTGATATGCGACAACTGATATGCGAAAAAAGATAATTGATTTTAGCAGTGCTTATGCACAACTGATTTTGCTGGTTTTTTTACCGACAGTCATCTTGGCGGCAGTGGGTGCCTATTTGGTTGAAAAAGAATCGAGTAAGGCTATTAAGTCCGAGCAGCGAACTGTAGCAACAGCTGCTTTGATTCGCTATGAGCCGATGGTGAAACAAATCTTGCCTGCGATGATAGACAGTCAGCAGGCATTGGCCGAATCACAAAATCAAGATCAAACTGGCACCTCAGGGCAAGATCAGAATCAGTCTCAAAATCAAGCTGAGCAACCAGATATGCCTTCGTTAGATGATGTGCAGTCTCGTATTAGTACTATTTTAACCTCGATGAATAATGATCTGCATATCCATCGGGTGGCGATTATTGATGAAAAAGGCAAAAAGTTGGCCTCCTCAGGGGATCAAACTGCAGCGCCTTGGATTCATTTAACGGCAAAGACAGAGCAAGAGGACTTTATCTCGGGCATTGCAACCCCGGCGGGCACAGCCTATGGTCATCTATTGGGTGAGTATGATGGTCTTAAATACTGGCTGTTTGTGGATATGGACAATGAGCCATTAACCATTGCACAGCTCAAAGTATGGCTTGGGCTCGGGGTGACCGGTTTATTTACACTACTAATGCTGCTATTAAGTCTAAATATTTATGCCAAGCGCTGGATTGTACCCATCTATGATTTGCGCCTGCATCTGCAGCAGATTAGTCCTGAGAATATGTATTTGCCGGTGAATACTGAATCAAGTGGTGAGCTAAATCAGCTGCAACAAGACTTGGTGAAGACCTTGCGCCGACTATATGGTGATTTCCAAGAGTTAAAAGATCACTCCGATCAGACTGAAGAAGACTTACGTGACGCATTTGATGAGATGGAGATGCAAAACATCTTTATCCGTGAAGCGCGAGATCAAGCCATCTCAAGTAGCCAAGCCAAGTCCGCCTTTTTGGCCAATATCAGTCATGAGCTGCGTACGCCTTTAAATAGTATTGATGGTTTTATTAACTTGCTGGCGCGCCATGGTGAATTGACTGCAGAGCAAGATCTGTATGTGCAGACTATTCGCAAGTCCTCAGCACATTTATTGGCATTGGTGAATGATGTACTGGACTTTTCAAAAATTGAAGCGGGCAAGCTGATACTCGATAAGCATGAGTTTAGTCTATATTCTGCTATTTATGATGTGATGGATATGTTGTCGCCGTTAGCAGCAGAAAAAGGGCTGCGTATGGCGGTCATGTATTACAACGATGTGCCCAATACCATTATCGGCGATGCGTTACGCATCAAGCAGGTACTCACCAATCTAGTGGGCAACGCTATTAAGTTCACAGACGTGGGTGAAGTAGTAGTGCGAGTCGGTGTTGATGAAGTGGCTGATGAGTCAGCAATCGCTGTACAACAGGCCGATAACCAAGCAGATAATGAGACTTCAGATACCGCTAATAATGCGACCAGCCAACCCAATGATGGCATGATTCATATTGCCATTCAGGATACTGGTCACGGATTGTCTGATAAAGCCAAAACCCAACTGTTCAAAAGCTTTAGCCAAGGTGACCCTTCTATTACCCGTCAATATGGCGGCACCGGTCTGGGTCTGGTTATCTCCAAGCAGTTGACACGCCTAATGGGCGGTAAAATCGGCTTTTATAATAATGATAATAATGCCAATAATGAGCCATTGGCATTGCCTGATCCAACCTTGCAGGGGGCGACGGTCAGCAAGCCTATCGTTAGAACCGGCGCGACGTTTTGGTTTAGTATTCCAGCCCATGTCGAGGTAGATGCGCCAACTGATATTGAGTTTGGCAGTACCTTTGAAGACATTGACAATGAAGCTCAGTTTCAACTGCCGATATTACGTCCTTTTGCGCAGGCGCAAGGCGGTGATGATAAGCCGTTTGATATGTTGGTTTGGATCAACCATGCACCGACGATACAAGTGTTTATGGCAGCGCTACGACCACTCAATATTAATGTCACAGTGGCTCGTTCCTTGGCCGGTGCGTTAGAGCGCTTAAAAGAAGAAGGTAAGCGTTGGGATTGGGTCGTCATCGATGGCAGTGAAGGTGAGGGCAGTGAGGACAGGGCGGCTTTATTAAAACAAATTCGATTGCACTACCAAGGCAAGTTGGCCATTTATGGCTATCAGGTAGCGCTTGATGCAACGCTGTTAGAGCGCTATAAAGCCGGCGGTCTGTATCAGCCATTAGACAAGCGTCAACTGTATCGCATGCTAGACACGCGTACGGTGAATATGTCGACCATGGTCGCTCCGCCAACCTGGAAAGGGGTGACTGTATTAGCCGTTGATGATCACCTACCAAACTTACTGGTATTAGATGCGTTACTCAGCGAGCTGGGTATCAAAGTGATTACCGCCAACAGTGGCTATGATGCGGTTGATATTATCAGTCAGCAGCTGATGTCTGAAACCAAGCAATTGACTGATTTAGAATACGATGGGCATAATTTATATGAATCCGATGATTCTCAAGACAAGCCAGTGACTGACGGCTCAGCGCATAACATTGATTTGGTGTTTATGGACGTTCAGATGCCACGTATGTCTGGTGATGAAGCGGCCAAGAAAATACGTCAACTAGAAGCAGATGCCCAGCAAAACCATCGCGCTGATATTAAGAAATTGCCTATTATTGCGTTAACTGCACACGGTTTGGCAGATGGAAAGGAGCGCTTGATCAATGCCGGTATTGATGATTATGTCGGTAAGCCTATTAGTCGCCCACAGTTACTACAAATCTTACAGCGCTGGCTAGGACGCGGTAATGAAACGCCGGTCAACTCGTTAAGAAAAGAGGCGCAACAACAATCATTGATTGGATCAGATCAGTTAACTGATATCTCGCAAGATGAGAGCTCTGATAACGAGATGCTGGTTGTAGACTGGCGAGATGCGCTGGTACGTTCAGCCAATAAACCGGAGCTCGCTAAGCAGCTGCTATTAATGATGCAGCAATCTGTGCCTGAGGAGCTTGAGGCACTTGAAGCGGCTTGGGAGATGCGAGATCGTGAGGAGCTAGGGCAAATTGCGCACCGAGTGTTAGGCGCGAGTCGTTACTCTGGTGTGCCACAAATTCGTCAAGCCAGTCAGGACTTAGAAGATAAGTGTTTGCTCAATGTGCAGCACACCACGCCATCACAATTTAGCATGTTACAGCCGCACTATGAGGCGCTGGTCGATAGCTTAGAGCAATTACAGTCGCTAGATTTAGAGGCGTATATTACCCAGCAAATCGAGGATACAGAGAATAAGTCATTGAGTGAAAATGATATGATTTGGAAAATGATTTAATCTGGTTATCTAACATTATCACAACTATTATTTTTACAGTTACTGTCTTTCTTATTAGCGTTATTATTATTGTTACTGCTTTTTTTATTACCATTTTAATTTAAGGCCAACGTTATGTCGTTACTAACCAAAAATTACCAATTGATTTCGCTGGATGTCTCAGAACAAATACTAACCCTGACGCTCAATCGAGCAGATAAAAAGAACGCAATGAGCTTTAATATGATGCGTGAGCTGATTGATGTGGCGCAGCGTTTGAAAAAAGACAGAGACATTCGCGCGGTGATTATCAAAGGCGCGGGTGATGTGTTTTGTGCCGGTATCGACTTGGGTGATTTGAATAATCCAAAAAATGCATTAATGGGTCTGTATGAACTGTTAAAGCCGACGCAAAGTATTTTCCAACGCGTATGCTTAATTTGGCGTGAAGTTCCGATGCCGGTTATCGTAGTGACGCATGGTTATTGTATCGGTGCCGGCACACAGTTGGCATTGGCTTGTGATTTTCGTATTACCTCACCAGACTGTCAGTTTGCCATTATGGAAGCCAAGTGGGGTCTGGTGCCAGATATGGGCTTAACTCAGTCGGCGCTACAGGTATTGTCTGCTGATGCGTTAAAAGAGCTGACCATGACAGCGCGCTTAATTGATGCCAAAACCGCCAAAGAGTATGGTTTGGTCAGTCACCTAGATGACGATCCAGAGCAGCGTGCACGAGCATTGGCAACAGAGATTGCACAGCGCTCTCCTGATGCAGTATTAGCTGGCAAGCGTGTCATTAACTATATGACTAAACAAAGTAGCTGCGCGCTTTATAACGAAAAAGTGTGGCAGTTAAAATTGATGGGCGGCGGTAAGAACCGCAAGCTAGCAATCAAAAAAGCCAAAGATAATAGTGTGCAGTTTTTAAAACGCCAGTTTCGCTAACTGTTGATGTGCTGTTAAAGACCTGTTGATATTGCGTTTGTAATTAAGATTAAATGAAGCGTTGATGGTAATATATCCCGCTTTTCATTACTCTCACCATTTATCGCATTAAGCATTTTAACTTGGTAAGTGTTTTTAGTTACTCATATAGCTTTAATTAGTCATATAGCCAGTATCGATTATCCGAATATCAAGATTCACTTTAACTATTAGGTCTCAGTGTATTTATGACAAACAACCAAACCCCTCAATCGGCGCCCTCAAGACTGCCAGTAGCATGGATTATGATGCTCGGGCTGATTGTTGCTATTGGGCCGTTATCGATTGATATGTATTTGCCAGCCTTGCCGACCATGGCAGATGATTTTGGTATCAGTACCGCTGCTATAGCCAACTCTGTGCCTGCATACTTTGTGGGACTGGTGTTTGGCCAGCTGGTATATGGGCCGCTGAGTGACCGAGTCGGCCGAGTGAAGCCGTTATATTTTGGCATGACCTTGTATGTGATTGCGTCGGTGATTTGTGCCACGACCAACAGTGAATATGTACTGTTTGCAGCGCGTACACTGCAGGCATTAGGCGCTTGTGTGGGTGCAGTAGTGACCAGAGCGGCAATTCGTGACACCTTGCCGCCCAAGCAAATGGCCAAAGCCTTTTCGATCATGGTATTGGTGATGGGACTGGCTCCGATTCTTGCGCCATCATTGGGTGCGGCATTTTTGACCTTTTTTAGTTGGCATGCCATTTTTTGGTTTTTGGCAGGGTTTGGCATTTTAAACCTATTGCTAACCCGTTTCTTCTTTAAAGAAACACTGACCGAAGAAAACCGCAGTCATCGTCCATTTAGTACAGTGCTTAGCCAGTATTTAGATCTGTTAAAAGATCCGTCATTTGGCTATCCTGCAATCGGTGCAGGCATGTTGATGGGCGCTATGTTTGTGTATATTAGTGCTGCTCCTGAGCTATTAATGGATGGTTATGGATTAACAGAAACCCAGTTTAGTTTGATATTTGGTATGAACGCCGCGGGCTTTGTGGCGCTTACTCAGATTAACCAGTTCTTAACCAACCGTTATCGTCTGATTACCTTGCTTAGATTTGGGGCAACCATACAGGCCATTTCGGCTACCTGTTTGTTACTACTGGGTGTCATTTATGGTGCAGAGGCTTGGTTACCGCTGGTATTATGCTGTATTTTCTTTTGTATTGCAGCCTTAGGTTTGACTCAGCCAAACGCTTCGGCCATTGCATTGGCATTTCAAAAACACCGTGCGGGTATGGCCAGTGCGCTGCAAGGTTCTTTGATGTTCTGTGTAGGTATTTTCGGCGGATTGCTGTTAAATCTATTCCCGGTAAATCCAGTGGCTAAGCTTGGCGTGACCATGTGTATATTGATGTGTTTGGGTACGTTTTTGGTTTACCGTGTCGATAAGAACTTAAACTTAGACCACACGACTTAAGTTAATTATTTGAGCCAGATTAATTAAAAGCAGATTTGATACTAATAAATAGCCACTATCGAGCATAACTTGATAGTGGCTATTTTAATTTGTGAACGCATGCTGATGCGTGATAGTGCAGCTGTCCAATAAGTATGCAAATAAGCGACAGGGACTACACAGGGGCTACCAAACTGGGTGCCAGAAAGGACTGTAATAGCCGTAAGGCGCATAGCCATAGCGTCCGTAACGACCATAGCCCCAAGGATAAGGGCTGCTTAGGTAGTTTAAGTCACGCTGACGAATATAGTAATAGCGGCCTTGACTGTAGGCTTCTTCTAGCTTTTCGATATTCTCCATTGGACAAACAGGCTGCCAAGCAAGTCCTTCACGTCCAAGCTTATACGCATTGAGCTCAGTACAGTACTCTTTTAACCCTTGTTGACGGCCTTCTTCCCATAACACGCGGTTCGGGGTGCTACCAGCTACTGGGGCACAGTTTTCAACATGTCGACCAAAATAATTGCCTGATCGGCCAACCGTACCATCGGCATAGCCAATTTCTTTCCAGTTGCCGGCTTGACATTGCTCTGGAGATAAGGCTTGAGTAGTGGCACATCCTGATAATAAGGCAAGGGCACCCACTAAGGCGCTACTGGTAACAGTGATTCGCAGGTAATTCATGTTTTACTCCTAGTGGTTAGCCAAAATAGGCTGACATTTAAGTGAAAGAATGACGTTCGAGCTTTCAATATCAGAGCTGGTATTTAGTGATATGTTTGGACAGGGTCATTGATTAACACATCTATGATTATGATGCCATGTTCTGACACTTTTCCATAGCATTGTTCTGTTATGATGCTGGCAAGGTATTAATATCATTAATGATACTAATTTGATATAAGCCATGATAAGTTATATATAATATTGAATATCTTCACTTTAGGCTTAATTTTCAATTTAATCTAAATTTCAAACTGGGATGTGGACACAATCATGAATACTGTACTAGTAGCAAATCAAAAAGGAGGCTGTGGTAAAACATCAGTTGCGATAACATTAGCTGCTGCATTAGCAAACCAAGGGCAAAAGGTTGCTTTAGCCGATGCAGATCCGCAAAAATCCAGCCTGCGCTGGCTTAAGCAGCGTCCGGATTCAGCCGCCAAAATTTATGCAGTAGATTGGCGTGATGTGGATGATATTGGCGATTTACCCAAGAAATCAGCCAAAAATTTAGGTAAAAATGATTGGTTGATTATCGATGCTCCAGGCTCAATCAGTGAGCAGCGCGCAGAGTCTTTAATCAGTGAAGCCAAGGCAGTATTAATCCCGGTGTTGCCTTCTATTTTTGATGCTGACAGCACTAAAAAGTTTTTAAAATCAATTCAAGATATCAAGCGTATTCGTAAAGGCAAAGTCGATATTCACTTGGTTGCCAATCGTATTCGCCCGCAGACCAATAACAACCAAGTGCTAGAAGGCTTCTTTGAGAAAATGGGTCAACAGCCGGTCGCTTGGCTCAGTGATAGAAGTCTTTATCCACAATTGGCAGAGCAGGGGCTGACTATTTTTGATTACCAACAAAAGCGTTATCGTGATGTTCAAGCTCAGTGGCAACCTATTTTGCAAGTATTAATGCCAGAAGTTGCCGAGCAATATCAGGCTGTGTTGGCAGACTCTAGCATTCCTGCAACACTAGAAAAGCTACCGACGGCGCAAACAGTCGAAAAAGCAGAAAAAGAAGACAGCAGTTGGTATGAATAAGCCGCCTGCTATGAATAGAGCGCAAAAAAGCATAAACTAGCGCACTATTTATCAGTCAGCCTATTTTATTGGTTATCATATTATAAGTCACCATAACCATTAAATAAGTGGCTGGTTATTTGTATTTCTAGTTGTTCATTACACTGGGCGTGTTCTTAATTAATATTATTTTAGCTAAATATGAGCTAAATAAAGATACGCCCTCATTATAGGAAAAGTATGGGTATTTGGGTAGCAGCGGTTATTGGGCTATTTGCATTGGGCTGTATGATGGCGCTTAAGCCAAGTGTGGTTGAAGTGCGGGTTGATAAGCTACGTATGGCAGCCAGACGCTTAGATCTTAATCCAAAGTTGATTGCTTGCCCGAGCTGGGTACGCGGTCGTCAGGATGAATATGGTAAAGGTATGATTGCCCAGTATAGTTTAATTCTGGACGATTATAAATTTACTGAAACCTGTTATGAGGTGCATCAGGGCACATTACAACCGAGGTCATGTGCTGTTGATGGCACTAAGCAGGTTGATGGTGCTAAGCGCGACGATTCTAAGAGGGACGGCCATGACAATACGCCAAGGCGTAACGACTCTGCTGCGGCCAATAAACTGGCAGTCACCGGTTCATTGCAACAGCAAGCCGTTAAGCGTTCTACAGTGATTAATCAAAGCTTGCAAGATGAGCCGTTACAGCTGCCAAAACAAATGCAGCCATTAATTAAAGCGGTCTATCTAAAAGCCAATAGCTTGGTTGTGTTTTGGCATGATACGGGTTATGTGCAGCCAAAATTAAATCCTGACTATGATGCCAAACAAGCAGAGCAGGACTTGGAAGTATTGAAAGCTAAAATGCTGCAGTGGGCACAGCACGCTTCGGGTAAATCCAGTCAATAGTTTAATCAGTAGTATAAAAATTATAACGCATCACAGTGAAATCCAAGCCAACCTAAGCCATATACGCGCTGATAAAATGACTTGAAAATGATGCTTTTAATGTTGGATACCGACTATTTTCAGTATGGTTACATTTGTCGTACTTGAAAAACTTGGTTGACAGCGCAACTGTAAGCAGTGTAACTTCAAGACAACTTTAACCATTTCTGGCACAGATGGTGCTTGACTCGATCAGCCTTGCACCATTAATTAAGATGATTGTGAGCCCTTATTAAACTGTGAGACTGTATTCCACGAGCTCTATTAATAGTTAATAAGAAGTGGTTAATAGATGTTAATTGTGATGATAATAGACGTTGATAACAGACATTTTAAAAGCAACTTACTCTAAAGTGTTATTGAAAAAATAGCAGCAGTGGCTTATATAACGTAATAGGTATAGCTTAGTAGCAGTCACAGCCAATAACTGAAATTGCAAACGGCTGAAATTGTAACTAGCTAAGATGGTAAGCAACTGAGATTACAACTAGCTAAGATGGCCAGTAATAAAGCAGCTAAAGACACATAGAGATAAGATAAATAGCGACAGATAAATAGACAAATTAACCAATTATAGATAAAACTTATAAGAAAGATTAATTAGGACTTTAATATCAATGGCAAAAACCAGCGGAAAAAAATCAACAACCACTCCTGCATCCAGCGCAAAGGGTAAAGCGTTAGTGATTGTGGAGTCTCCTGCGAAAGCAAAAACCATTAACAAATATTTGGGCAACGACTTTATCGTGCGCTCAAGTGTGGGTCACGTGCGTGACTTACCGACCAGCAGTGGCGCTAAGAAAAAAGCGGCCACGAAAGCGGAAGATAACCTAAGCAAAGAAGAAAAAGCACAGCAGGCTTTGGTGCGCCGTATGGGTATTGACCCTGAACATGGTTGGAAAGCCGTCTATGAAGTGCTGCCAAACAAAACTAAGGTTATTAAAGAGCTTAAAGCATTGGCCAAAGATGCAGACACTATCTATCTGGCAACGGATTTAGATAGAGAAGGAGAGGCCATTGCTTGGCATTTGCGCGAAGTGATTGGCGGTGATGACAGCAAGTATCAGCGCGTGGTATTTAATGAGATTACCAAATCGGCGATTCAAAATGCATTCAAGCAGCCGGGTAAGTTAGATATCGATAGAGTCAATGCGCAACAAGCGCGCCGCTTTTTAGATAGAGTGGTCGGCTTTATGGTATCGCCGCTGTTGTGGCAAAAGATTGCCCGCGGATTATCAGCCGGTCGTGTACAGTCAGTAGCGACTCGATTGGTAGTCGAGCGTGAGCGTGAAATTCGTGCTTTTATCCCTGAAGAGTACTGGCAAATTCATGCCGATACCACGATGAAGGGTAGCGATAATGCCAATGTTGCTGCTGACACGCCGATTCGTTTAGAAGCAGTAAAACAAGACGGCAAAGTATTAAAGCTGGGTAATAAAGCACAAACTGATGCGGTGTTAGAAGTATTAAAGCCGGCTAAGTATGTGGTCAAAGAGCGTGAAGAGAAGCCGACTCAATCGAAGCCGGGCGCACCCTTTATTACTTCAACCTTACAGCAAGCAGCCAGTACCCGTCTGGGCTTCCCCGTTAAGAAGACCATGATGCTGGCACAGCGCCTGTATGAAGCCGGTCACATTACCTATATGCGTACTGACTCGACCTTCTTATCAGGTGATGCGTTATCAAGTGTACGTGGCTTTATTGAAGATAATTATGGTTCTAAGTATTTGCCTGAAAAGCCTAATTTTTATGGCAGTAAGCAAAACGCTCAAGAGGCTCACGAAGCAATTCGTCCTACTAACGCTAACTTAAAATCTACTCAGTTAAAAGGGGTTGAGCGTGACGCGATTCGTTTATACGAGTTAATCTGGCGTCAGTTTGTGGCCTGTCAGATGCTGCCAGCTAAGTACAAGTCAGTCAATCTATTGGTAGAAGCGGGTAATGTTGAGCTAAAAGCCCGTGGTCGTACCATGACTTTTGATGGCTTTACCAAAGTGATGCCGCCTGCCAAAACTGATGATACCTTGCTGCCAGATGTTAAAAAGGGTGATGAGCTCAACCTGATTAAACTTGATCCAAGCCAACACTTTACTAAGCCTCCGGCTCGCTATACTGAAGCTAGCTTAGTAAAAGAGCTTGAGAAAAAAGGCATTGGCCGTCCGTCTACTTATGCGTCGATTATTTCGACCATTCAAGACAGAGGTTACGTTAAGTTAGAAAACAAGCGTCTGTATGCCGAAAAAATGGGTGATATTGTCACTGAGCGTTTGACCGAAAGCTTCCCAGAGCTGATGGATTATGCCTTTACCGCAGGGCTCGAGGATGAGCTTGACCATGTTGCCCAAGGCGATCAAGACTGGAAAGCGGTATTAGATGATTTCTATGGTGACTTCAAAACCAAGCTTGAGCATGCAAAGCAAAAAGATGGTATGCGTCCTAACGACCCAACCGATGTGCCTGACGTGCATTGTGACTTATGCGGCAGACCAATGCAGCTTCGCAATGGCACAACCGGCGTGTTCTTAGGCTGTACCGGTTATAACTTACCGCCAAAAGAGCGCTGTAAGGGTACTAAGAACCTAATGCCAGTTGAAGCGTTTGCTAATCTTGATGACAGTGAAATTGACGACACCGTTGAAGTCAAAGAGCTGATGGAGAAAAAGCGCTGTCCTAAATGTAGTACAGCCATGGACGGTTATATCGTCGATGGCGGTCTGAAACTGCATATCTGTGGTAACAACCCAGATTGTGATGGCTACTTATTAGAAGAAGGTAAGTTTGAAGTACCTGGCTCGGATGCACCAACCATCGATTGTAATAAGTGTGATGGGCAAATGGAGCTGAAAACCGGTCGCTTTGGTCCATACTTTGCCTGTAACAACTGTGATAACACGCGTAAAGTGCTTAAGAACGGTGAGCCTGCGCCACCACGTATGGACCCTATCGACATGCCTGAGTTGCGATCAACTAAGCATGATGACCACTTTATTTTACGTGAAGGTGCAGCAGGCTTGTTCTTAGCGGCATCTAAGTTCCCGAAAGTACGTGAAACCAGACCGCCTAAGTTGTCTGAACTGCGTGCGGTAAAAGATAAGATGGAGGATAAGTTCCAGTACTTATTCAATGGTCCTGACGAAGACCCAGACGGTAACCCAACCATTTTACGTTGGTCGCGTAAGCAAAAAGAGCAGTATATTGGCTCGGAAAGCTTAAAGACCGGCAAAGCCACACGTTGGGGTCTATACTGGCGTAATGGTGAGTGGACTGAGCAATAAGTAGATGCCGCTTAGTGTTTAAGCTAAAACAATAAAAAGAGCCCTGTTAAATATAACAGGGCTCTTTTTTTATGACCTTAATTCAGAAAATAGCCGACAACTATGAGTCTTTTTTCTGCTCAAGTTTGGCTTTTAGTTTTTGCTGCTTACGCGCCTCAATTACTTCATTAACTTCTGCACCTATGTGGGCTTCACCACGTGCTTTTGCCAGCTTGATTTGACGTTGACGCTCACGGAAGCGAGCACGCTGTTCTTCAGTTGCTTTATCGATACAGTGCGGGCATGACTCACCTTTGACGTAAGCAGGATGCCGCTTGTCTTCTTCGGTAATCGGCATACGACAAGCGTAGCACTGGTCATAATCACTTTTTTCAAGACTGTGATTAACCGCCACTCGGTTGTCAAAAACAAAGCAGTCGCCTTGCCACATCGACTCTTCAGCAGGCACTTCTTCAAGATACTTTAAGATGCCACCCTCTAAATGATACACTTCTTCGAAGCCTTGCTCACGTAGATAGGCGGTAGATTTTTCACAGCGAATACCACCGGTACAAAACATAGCCACTTTTTTATGTTTGTTCGGATCGAGCTCATTTTTGACGTACTCTGGGAACTCGCGAAACGTTTCAGTCTTCGGGTTGACCGCATTTTTAAAGGTGCCGATTTGAACTTCATAATCGTTACGTGTATCGATTAATAACACATCAGGATCACTGATTAAATCATTCCACTCGCTGGGCTTAACATAACGACCAACCGATTGTAATGGGTCGATGCCTTCGACACCCATGGTGACAATCTCTTTTTTTAGTTTTACCTTGGTACGAAAGAAGGGCTGAGTGTCGGTAAAAGATTCTTTATATTCAACCGTACCGATTGCAGGAATGGCTTGAATATAGTCAATAACAGCATCAATACCTACACGGTCACCAGAGATGGTACCGTTGATACCTTCGCTGGCCAATAACAGGGTACCGCGTACTTCATTATCAAGCATGGTCTGACGTAGTGGCTCACGGTAAGACTCGTAGTCATCGAAGCGGGTGAATTTGTATAGCGCTGTCACCACGATATCGTCTGTTTTATCAACGCCTGTTGGGTTAGGCTGGTTGTGTGGGTTACTGCCACTCGATTGAGTAGAATTAGACATTATTTTCTCCTGCTGGCTAGGTCGTAAACCTAGTGCGTGAATGAATCAGTCGTTAAGACTGACAGTAAAAAATAAAAGCGCTAATTAGTTCTAATAGCGCTTTTACTTGAAGTGAAATGTATTGTAATTGCTAGTGAGTTAAACCAATGTTTATTAATCAGCTTTGGCGAGTCAGATTTTGATCAAAGGATTACTAATCTTCTTTTTTATCAGAGCTAGACTCACTGTTACTATTACGGGCTGCATTTGATTTACGCTCATCAGAGTTTTCTGGCTCAGGTGGTGGCTCTGGCGGTTTACGCTCGCTCACTGCCGCTTTTGGTGGCTGAGCGCCGGTTACTCTTTGATTGGTAATTCTGCTGTCATTTTTAGTGTCTGGCTTTTTGTCATCATCTGAGTCTTCGCCTAAATTAACCACTTCTTGCTTTTGAGTCTCAGACTTGGCCTTGTTATTAACACTAACCCATTGATATGGTGTTGATTTTAGCGCATGACGCATATAGTCAACCCACATCGGCAAGGCGGCAACACCACCATATTCGCCTCTACCTAAGGTTGAAGGTTGGTCAAATCCAAGCCATACAATCGTTACTTGCGTTGGATGGAAGCCAGCAAACCAAGCATCTTTCATCTCGTTGGTTGTACCGGTTTTACCGCCAACATCACTGCGACCTAACGCGCGAGCACGTTTTGCAGTACCACGTTGGATAACATCACGCATCATGCCAGCCATTTCATAAGACACCGCTGGTGATAGGATACGAGGTGCTTGTTCGGCAGGGCTATAACGGATTACCGCTGGTTTCAGGCGATCTGATTTAGGCGATGCATCGTAACGTAAGTCATCCATTGAAGCCTGTAGTTCAGAGTCTTCGCCTTCAGCATCAGTTTCTTCTGCTTTGTTCTCTAAAGCTTTTAATGCTTCTTCGCGTTGCTTTAACTCAGCTTCTGCTTGCTCTTCGTACGCTTCTTCAAGCTCAGCATTGTATTTATCTAGTCGCTCATTGAAGCATAGGGCACATGCACGTTGTGGGTTGGCTAGATACAGTAACTTGTTATTGTAATCGTAAATTTGATCGATTAAGTAAGGTTGCACACGGTGGCCGCCGTTAGCAAAGGTGGCATAAGCGGTTGCCATTTGAAGCGGTGTTGCCTGACCAGCACCCAGTGCTAATGATAAGGTGGTTGGCAGTTTGTCTTTATCTAGACCAAATTGGTTGAGTAATTGACGCGCATCTTCTGTGCCTACCGCTTGTAATAAACGAATAGATACCAAGTTACGTGATAAAATTAGGCCTTGACGCAAGGTCATGTTGCCATAGTAACGGCCATCGGCGTTCTTAGGGCGCCAGCTACCGATACGTAATGGTCCATCAGAAATTAAGCTGTCAGGGCGATAGCCTTTTTCTAATGCAGCTGCATAGTTTAATGGCTTAATGGTCGAACCTGGTTGACGCCAACCTTGAGTCGCACGGTTGAACTTACTGTGTCTATAATCAAAACCACCGACCAAGGCTTCAACAGCACCGGTCTCAGGATCTAACGCTACCAAGCTACCTTGAACTTTAGGTACCTGAGTTAAGCGCCATGAGGTCTGACTTTCGTTCGCAATCAGGCGTACGATGTCATCTTTTTTGACCAAGTCAGAAGCACGACCTGGATAGCCTTTAATACGGTTGGCATCCAGATACAGTTTTGCCCAGCTCATACCAGACCAAGGCACGGTGACGATGTCACCATTTTGCAACTGTGCTTTGAAGCTACGAGAGGCAACTTCAGTGACCTTGGCAGGTACCATATTTGAATAAGTAACGAAGTTTTCTAAAGGTTCACCGCTGGCTTCAACACCACGCCAGCCATGACGTCTGTCATAGCCAATCAAGCCTTTTTTGATTGCAGTATCAGCAGCATTTTGATCTTCACTATCAACGGTTAGCTTCACGCGCCAGCCGGCGTTCATCACTTCACTGCCATAGCGATCTACCAAGGCGCTACGGGTCATTTCTGCCAAATACGGCATATTTACATCAAGCTGTTCTTTGTATAGATGCACGCCAATGGGTGAATTCACCGCTTCATTATGTTCTGCTTGAGTGATATAGCCCAGCTCTAACATACGCCCTAAAATCCAGTTACGGCGTTCTAACGCTTCTTCTGGATTAGAGACAGGGTTGTTTTGAGAAGGCGCTTTTGGCAAGCCTGCTAAGGTTGCCATTTCGGCAATGCTTAAGCTTTCTAGCGATTTGCTGAAATACTTTTTGGCTGCAGCGCGAATACCATATGCGCCTTCACCCATATAAATCTTATTAACGTATAGTGTTAAGATCTCTTCTTTGCTTAACTCTTGTTCGATGCTACGAGCAAGATACAGCTCGGTTAGCTTACGGCTAAAGGTACGCTCAGGAGATAAGAAATAGTTTTTTGCAACCTGCATGGTAATGGTTGAACCACCGGTTTGACCATCATCATCGGTAATAATCTCAGTAACCGCACGACCTAAGCCTTTGATGCTAATACCACTGTGCTCATAAAATGAGGAGTCTTCTGCCGCCAAGAAAGCATTAATAAAGTTCTCAGGGATCTCTTCATAAGTCACAGGCAATGACATGCGATTGCCATATTGTCCAATCAACTTGTTGTCTTTACTATAAATTTGTAAAGGCATCTCAAGGCGAGCGGTTTGCATCTTAGAGACGCTGGGCAGCTCTGGCTCAAGATACATGGCCATCCCATAAAAGCCGATAGGGAATGCCAGTACCAAGATAATTGCTAGGGCGATAAAGGCCAGCAAAGCAGATACAATGAAATGGATAAGACGAGAAACAGCAGGCGGTTGCGGCATAATTACTCTATTAATTAAAGACTAAAATATTAGACATAGACGGCCTCAGCAGTCGCAAAGCAGTCTATCAGCTCATTGTTATCGCTAATAACCTCAATAACTTAAGGTCTATCTAGGCATAACTCGCTAAATGTAAATACTTAAACCTACATTATCTAACGGTAGTTAATGCTGATAATTATAAAGCAAATGAGCATTATCTTATACAGCTAACATGAAAACACTATTTTAAACTTATATTTATATTATAAAATAGTATTGGCAACTATTTTATAATAAAAAGTGCGGTTTGGGGGACATTATATTGACTATGATAATGGTTTGCTTAGCGTTTGGCTAATTGTTGGTTTTGGATTGGATATAAGCTTCACTTTATAGTCAATAAAATATATTAAATAAGTGTATCGGTTAATTATGGCTATCCGATTAATTGCCTTAATACTAGTGCTGTAATAACAACTGATGCTAAAATCCAGATGATTAGTTGACATTATAGTTATTTATTATTAAGAAATGTTTAATTTAAAATATCATTGACAAAGGGTGGTTAAGTAAATAGGGTAGTCCTCAATAAAACACTATCATGGCTAATGTCGTACTCAATAACTACTGTCATATTGAATTCGCCTCTAAAATACCTGCATGCCAAAATAAAAGGAATTATTTTTGCGCTTATTGTCTACAGCAGCCCCGTCATATGTGGGTATTAGCATCAGCAATACAGCGCTTTGTGTGGTAGCACTGTGCAATCATAAAGGCGGTCAAATAAACAGCTATCAGCTGACCCATTATGGGTTGTCAGAGCTTAGCCCAGGTCAGGTTGTCGATAATCAGATTATCGATACCGAACAAATGGGGCAAACCATCGCGCAGTTAATACAGCAACTGCATTTGACCGCGACGCAAGCGGCGATCGCCATACCGCAAGCGCTGACCCTCACTAAAACCGTTCAAATGTCTGCTTGGTTACTTGATGTAGAAATTGAAGCACAGATTTGTATTGATGCGGATCAACACATTCCCTATCCAATAGCAGAGGCCAGCTTTGACTTTGAAGTACTCGGTCCGGCAATAGCGGATGGCTCTGATAACTCTGATACCTATGATAGTTATGATAACTCTGAAGCAACTGATGTCATAAGTGGTACAGAATTGGTAGATGTGTTGCTGGTGGTTACTTTAACCCGTGACGTTGAGCAACTGACAGATGCCTTAACCTTTGGCTCATTAAATACTGCACTGGTTGAGGTCGATACGCACGCCATAGAGCGTGCGTTCCAGTTTATATATTGGCAGCTGCCGACGCAGGTGCCTGTGGTCGCATTAGTCGATATAGGCCAGAGTCGCACCACAGTATATGTTGCCAATCAAGGCGTTTTTGTCTATCAGTGTGAGCAGTTATTTGGCGGCGCGCAGCTTGATGAACGGCTGCAAAGCGAATACCAACTCGATGACGAGCAAATCAATCGCATTAAAAGTGATGAGTCAGCACAAATAGCAGGCATAACCGACGCAGATATCTATCAGTATGTCACTGATTTTACACAAGCATTAGTAAGCACTATAAAACAGGCGTTACATGCTTACTTTCAGCCACAGCACTTAGCTTCCTCTCAAAACAATACGACCAAGACCAACTCAGCGGCAGAAAACGACTCCAATCAAGATACAGACAGCTATGTCGATAATTCTGCAAATACAGACAGCGCACCGCAAATAGAGCAGGTCATCTTGTGTGGTGGCAGTGCGGCGCTGCAGCAGTTAGATGCGTTGTTGCAACAACAGTTGGGTCTACCAGTGACGATAGCCAATCCTTTTGCAGCTATGGCATTGTCTCCAACCATTAATGCTGAGCAACTTAGCAAAGATGCGCCACGTTTAATGAGTGCTTGTGGTCTAAGTATGCGCAGCTGTCAGCAGGCTAAGCATACAAGAAAGAGGCGACTATGGCGCAGATAAACTTACTGCCGTGGCGTGAGCAGCTGCGCCAAGATAAAAACAAGCAATTTAAAAAGGGTTTATCGCTCAGTGTTGTCATGAGCTTAGGATTTGCAGTGCTGGCTTGGGGCTTTTTGCATTATCAGCAAAGTCGTCAGCTGGCAGCCACGGCTTATCTAAATGACGCTATTGACCAATTAGATCAAGTGATTAGCGCTATTGAAGATAATAAGATGCAACAGCAAACAATCGCGGTAAAGCAGACGGCTATCGAGGCATTAAATTATGAGCGCACCTTGCTACCACGCATATGGGCGGATGTGGCCAGTACACTATCTAACAGGTTATATGTAACGGCGATTAAATATGAAGCAGGGGTGGTAACCATTAATGGCAGTGCGACGCATGCGACAGAAGTGACTAAATGGGCGCAGAAGCTTAGTGACAGCGCTTGGCTACAACAAGCGCAAATACAGTACGTCAAACAAGGTACGTTGCCTAGTTCAAATCAAGGGTCGAATCCAAGCCAGCAGAGCATACAAAACTTACAAATCCAACACCAACAAAGCACTCAAGCACAGAAATCTATAAACAATTATCCTTATAACTTTGTGATATCGGCAGTAGTTATCGAGGTCGGTCAAGTTGCAGCATTGCTTAAACAGCAAGCAGCAGCTGCTAGAAGTATTCAGCCACTGACAGACAGCAATCAACCAGTGATCGCTTACACAGAATCAGCCCATGTCCAATCAGCAGAACCCATGTTGCCTAAGCCAGTGGTGTCTGAGAGGGGCAGCCCATGAGTCGACAAGTTCCCAATAATACAGTGGCTTTAAGTAGTGGTGTGAGGTTGCAGGATATTTCTTTGGCTGAGACTATAGAGCAAACCTTATATATCCAGCAACCCATTGATATGGTATTAGTCGGTGGCTATCACAATTTAGGGTTGTTTCTGAGCGGTCTAGCAGCTTTGCCACGACTAATCACCATTCAAGGTTTTGCAGTGACCAACAGCAACCCTTTGATAATGGATCCACAGTCATTGTCGCTGGTACTGCACACCACAGCCTATCAATCTATGCCAAGTACATCGGTTGACTCTAATTCAGATTTAGAGCCTCCATTTTTAGAGCGGGAGCAATAGTATGCGTCTTGTGCTTCTTAGTATGGGCGGGTTATTTATGCTAACTATAAGTGCTTGCGATGACCCGAAGCAGCAGATGGCGCAGCAAATGCAGCAAAGCCAAGTAGAGCAGACTCAATCAGATAACCGTTCACAAGGTAAGCTGCCAAGCCAAACACTATCAACAACCACAACAATGCCTGTTCAAGCAGCTGAATTGATAACGCCTTACGTGTATGCAGCGACTGGGCTGCGAAGTCCATTTAAGGTACATGGTGCTGTCCTGGTGACACAGAATCAACCTCAAACGCAATTGAAAACCCCGCCTGCACCCAGTCCTCCGCCTGTTTTAGTAGTAGCACAGCCTGCACAAGTAGAGCCAGTACAACCTGAGCCTGTTGCACAAAGACAACCTGGCCCGCCGCCTGATGCGGGTCGCCCAAGGCAGCCATTGGAGGCTTATGGATTAAGTGAGCTTATCTATCGCGGCATGATGGCCACAGGTAACACTAAAGCTGGGTTGATTCAGCGCCCAGATGGGGCAGTGCTGCGGGTTGGTCTGGGTCAGTACTTGGGTCAGCGCAGTGGCCGTATTGTTGAGATAACAGCCACTCAGATTAATTTGATTGAAACTGTATTTGATCCTCAAGTGGGCTATAAGCCGATGCCAGCATCACTTATTGCGCCTATTTCAAGGTAAAAGCAATTAGGTAAAGTAGTTGATCCATCTAAAGTAATTGAAACATTAGCTTTAATCCGTAAACACAAATCTAAAAACACGGATTTTAAAAAGTAGACCTTAATAAGACAGACCCAATTTATCCTTTTATATGGCGATGGCTATATCCACAGTTATGGACAACAAATGACAATTTATACGCCAGAGGACATACCCAAGCCGCTCAATACTGGCAGCACTGGCTCTTTATCATCTTGCTTTTCACAGCGTTTCTCCAAAATATTAATGGCTTGTATAGCGGTTGGTTTATTTCCCGCTGCCAGTAGTTTTGCTCAAGAGCTGCCTTTAATAGTGGTTACTGATAGGCAGCCTGATTCGGTCGCAGTTGTAGAAGGGCAAGTACAAGCCGATTCAATTGTCAGGACCCAGAATACTGGCTTACAACAACTCAATGTCAGCGCACAGCTCTCTCAAGGTACACAAGCAGATATCGAACTATTGTTAAGCAACCCAAATATCGCCACTGAAATAAAAAGTCAGGGCAATCAGATCTTTATTAAACTCACCAACAGCAGTATATCCCCACACCTGCTTGGCCAGCATTATCAAGGCAGCGGATTGTTAAGCTCAGTAGTAGCAAGCAATGACGGCAAAGATGGTGTGATTGTGATGACCATGAAGCAAGACTTTGATTATCAGGCTCATCAAACCGATCAGCAGGTCAAGCTAAGTGTGCATAAAATACAGGCTAAGCCTTTAGTCGTCACTGAGTATCAAGGTGCACCTATTTCCATTGATTTTCAAAATGTTGAAGTGCGCAGTGCACTGCATCTGTTATCACAATTTACTGGCCTCAATATTGTTGCCAGTGACCAGGTGACAGGCAGTATCATGTTAAATTTGGTCAATGTGCCTTGGGATCAGGCACTGGATATCATTTTATCAAGCAAACAACTGGGCAAGCAGCGTCAAGGCAATGTGATACTGGTAGCGCCACTGGAAGAGATGGCCAAATACCAACATAACGGATCGCTGGTACCGTTACACAGTGTCTATATCCGTCCAAATTATGCCAAAGCGGCTGACATTATGGCGTTGATTACTAAGGCCAGTCATTCAAGGGGTGCTGGTGCTATTAACTCAGGAATAGCGGTTGCTTCTCAGCCAAGCGCTCAGGTACTGCCGGCTGCGCAGAAATCAACAATGGCCACGCCGTCCACAGTTATCTCAGCTGCGGGTCAGACACAGCACCATCCAGCCACTTTACTGTCAAAGCGTGGCGTTATTGCCGTAGATGCGCGCACCAATACCTTAATTATAAAAGATACTGCTGCCAGTATTGAAAATATCAAAGCGTTAATCGAACAAGTCGATATCCCTGTGCGGCAAGTGATGATTGAGGCTAGAATCGTCAGTGCCTCAGACAGTTTTAGTAAAGAGATTGGGGTGAAGTGGGGTATTTTATCGAAAGGCGTGGCGAACAATAACAACCTATTGGTCGGAGGCAGTGATCAGACACTGGCCGATTTAAAACAGTTCACCTTACAAAACTCAACCTATAAAGGTCAGCCTATTGTGCGGCCAAACTATAATATCAGCCGTCCTGATAACTTGAATGTCGATCTTGGCGTCGCCAATCCTGCCGGACGCATCGCGTTTGGATTGATCAATTTATCAGACTTATTAATTGACTTAGAGCTGTCGGCGATGCAGGCTGAAGGACGCGGTGAGGTTATTTCAACCCCAAAGATTTTGACCTTAGATAAGCAAACCGCCAAAGTATCCTCTGGTACCAAAATACCTTATCAAGGTGAGTCGGAGGGCGGAGGGACAACCACTCAGTTTGAAGAGGCGGTATTAAGCTTAGAGGTGACACCTAGCATCACGCCTGACAATCAGATTACCTTACAAATTTATATTGAAAATGGTCGCCCCAATCCAGTGAGCCAAGGCGTTATTTTGATTGATACCGACACCCTAAGTACTAATGTGACAGTCGGCGCAGGTCAGACCATTGTACTTGGCGGTATTTATCGCAATCAAATTTTTAATAATGTCGAAAAAGTCCCTTTTTTTGGTGATATTCCTTATTTAGGACGTTTATTTAAAAAAGATTTGCGTCGTAATGACAAGCAAGAGCTGTTGATTTTTATTACCCCTAAGCTAATGAATGACTCATTCTTAGTCACAGAAGATCAGCGCCAGCTTTAAATGGTCAGTACAAAGTAAGGTGATTATCAATAAAGCATCAGTGGCTAAAGTAGACATGAGCCACTATAATTAATACAGTAATCGTGTTCAGACTCAGCATTAGGACTAGTGGAACAATGTCTGTATAATCCGTGAATTTATGTGAGAGATAATAATGCAATCATCATTGCCGTCATTATTTATTGTAGGCCCTATGGGAGCAGGGAAGACGACTGTGGGTAAGCTATTGGCCAAATATTTAGGGCGATCTTTTATAGACAGTGACCACTATATATGTGAACAAACTGGTGCCGATATTCCTTGGATTTTTGAAAAAGAAGGGGAGGCCGGTTTTAGAGAGCGTGAAGCGCGAGCCATAGATGAGCTGACAGCACGACCTAATATTGTATTGGCCACAGGCGGCGGTGTGGTGACTCAGCCGCAAAATCGTGAAAATTTAAAGCAGCGTGGCATCACTATTTATTTACGCGCCAGTGTAGATGTGCAGTTAAAGCGTACCTCAAAAGACAAGTCACGTCCTTTATTGCAAACCTCCAATCCCAAAGCCGTTTTAGAGTCGTTATTTGAGGCTCGTGATCTCTTGTATCAGGAAGTGGCGGATATTGTGGTTGAGACCGGTGAAGGCTATCCCAGATATATGCTCAAAAAAGTTGTTGCAACCCTCAAGCAGCACTATCCAGATTATGTCATTGAAAAGCACAACCGTTAAGTTCATTTGGGTTTGTCATTGAGCAATAATGAAACAATGACGACATCTGTTTAATTTTATTGAGTCAGCTAAGCCAACTATTATTTAATGAGTTAATATTTAGTGAGCCAGCCATCAACAATAAGTCATAACCTTGCCCTGTGAGAGTTTTATGAGAAAACAATTAACCGTCCATACTCAAAGCCATGATTACCCCATTATTATTACTAGTAAAAGCCAAATGGCGGTAGAAATAGCGCCTTATATTAAGGGTAAGCAAGTGATGGTGGTGACCAATATCACGGTTGAAAAGTTATATTTACAAGACTTACTGACAGGGCTTTCCGAACAATTTGAAGTACACCACGTGGTGCTCCCAGATGGAGAGCAGTACAAAACCCAGCAATACATTGACCGTATTTATGATGCCTTGATGGATGCGCATTGCGGTCGAGATGTTACCTTAGTAGCGCTTGGCGGCGGTGTTGTTGGAGATATGACTGGCTTTGCAGCGGCGTCATTCATGCGCGGTGTCAACTTTATTCAAATTCCGACTACTTTATTATCGCAAGTGGACTCCAGTGTTGGCGGCAAGACTGGCATTAACCATCCCAAAGGCAAGAATATGATTGGCGCCTTTTGGCAGCCGCAAATGGTATTGGCCGATATGCACACCTTAACCACATTGCCCAAGCGTGAATTATCGGCTGGCATGGCTGAGGTGATTAAATACGCACTGATTATGGATGTTGAATTTTTGACTTGGCTTGAAGATAATATGGCCGATTTGATGGGATTGGATGAAATCGCTCTTGCTGAAGCAGTAGCTCGATGCTGTCAATACAAAGCAGATATCGTGGCACAAGATGAGCGCGAAGCCGGCAAGCGTGCATTATTAAACTTTGGCCACACCTTTGGCCACGTCATTGAAACCCATGAGGGATATGGGCAATGGCTACATGGTGAGGCGGTCGCTGCGGGCATGGTGCAAGCGGCAAAACTGTCTCAACAAATGCAGTGGATCAGTCGTGATGATGTTGATCGAATCTGCGAGGTGTTGCAGGCAGCGCAATTACCAATCGTACCGCCAGCTATCGAGCTGACAACCGCATTAGACTTAATGCAGCACGATAAAAAAGTTAAGTCAGGACAAGTGCGTTTGATTTTGTTAAAATCACTAGGTGATGCTGTGGTCACAGCTGACTTTGATCAAACACAGCTTGAAGCTGTATTAAATGAGCACGTATAATAACGCATACATTTAACGGTGCACAGCATATCTATTGTGCACTTATAACTGATATATGACGTGTGCGATAAATAGTCAAAACGTCTTAATTATATTCATATTTACCTTATTACTGGATTTGCTTTATGGCAATCACTCAAAGCCCCGCTTCAGATAAGCCTCATAAGTCACAAGTTAAAAAAAGCCGTGTTGTGGCCAGTATTTGGCTGATTATGGCCTTATTATCTGGTGCGGCAGCCTTAGCATTATGGATGTTCAGCTCAGCGCCAGCATTTGATAGTGAAGCACAACAAGAAGAAGAGCCGCCAGAGGTTGCTGCTTTTAATATTGCTCAAGTCACTGCAATTGATCAATTAGATGAGCTGAGTGCGGACGTGCATCCGATTTCGTTTGATGCTTTAATCCGTGACTTGCGTGACTATCCGCCAGAATTTAAAGATTCAACTTATCTGAAGAAAAACAAAGGTAAGTGGACACTTCAGGTGATGGATGTGTCAGAGCATGAGATCATCTCTGATTACTTAAACTCACGTGATGATAGAAAGAAATTTGCTTATTTCCGCTATCGCGACTCTGAGAATAAGCCACGTTATATCTTAACCTATGATGCGCTTAGCAGTGAGAAAGCAGCTCAAAAAGAGGCGTCATCGGTTGATTTTGAATTGCCTGCTAATGTACAGGTTATTCCAGAAAAGATGGACAGCTATCTTGATGTAATTGAAACTTATGAGCTGACAGGACCGATTAAAGACTTATCGAAAAACCGAGTCAGACAGGTGAAGTTACAACCGACAAAACGTGAGTTGGCTGCCCGTCGCCGTGCCAGCGAAGTTCGTCAGCAACAACAGCAGCAACAGCGCAATGAGGAAAGGGCGCGTCGTCAAAGATCAGAGCAAGAAACAGCTGAGCCGGCAACTGAGACCAATATTAGAACCTCAAATGACAGTAGTGATACACTTGCTGTTCAAGAGCAGCGCCGAGTTGTGGTCCCTGACAGTCAGCGTCAGTCTAATAATGACAATGCTAACAATAGTGAGCAGGCCCCTCGCGGCAATAATCAGCCTCAGCCTCCTGAAAGTCGAGGACCGGCAGCAGGCAGAGAAAATCAGAATGCAGAGAAGCCAAGGGCCGAGCCTGTTGAGCCTAAAAAGCCACAAGAGAAGCCTAAAGCAGCTGATAATGCTCAAAAACCTGCCAACGCTGGGACAGCAAACAATGCTGAAGTTGATCAAATCAAACAGTTGATTGAAGAGAAGACACAGTAATGAATCAAGTCAGATTGAGTGGGTTGCAACAGGCGCAAATTGTGTTTGGCGCCAGTGTACAGGCGCAATTTGGCTAACGAGTCACTAAAGGCATTCTGTTAATCACAGGGTGTCTTTTTTTATACCTGATGCATTATTTTTAATACGCTAAGCACTCAAAACTGTAGACTTGATAATGGCTTAGCTAACAGTTGCTCACTGAGAAAAACTGACTCGGTCATTAAATTTCACTAGATTTTGTAGTTATGTTTCTCTAATATGGAACAAGTGATGTTTAGCAACATTATCACAGGTATTTTTTTAATTGATGGTTTAATGGATAGTAAAGTGGGATTTTTTCTACCCAATAAACGTGTTGTTTGAGTGGCTAACGGCTACTGTTGTTTTTTAACGAGTAACCCTTTAACGAGAAATCTTTTAATAAGTTGCCTTTAGTTAATTAATAGCAGTGAGTTAGTGACTTTATCAATATCGATGCGCTGGTCAGAATTTTTAACGTTTTTATTCTGATTGAGATGGCATTGGTTGGCAGATAGGACCGATCGACTATTTAAATTTTATCTAGCAAACTTAAGTGCTCATCTCATTATTTTGACCCTGATTTTTGATTGTGGTTTCCTATTTATATCAATCAGTAACTTAGCAATACAGAATCAAAAAAGCGCCAAAAAACGTATAGTCATCGAAGATAGAACCAAGTTAATACTTCTCATCTTCATTTTTTGGCTTACTCCACAACGCAGTAATGACGTCTATGATGTACGGTGTTTGGTTTAAATGTCTTAAGTGTTAAGCCTATCCTACTTAACTGAAATTAAGACAGTAAACCCGATCATCTGACTGAGTCATACTGCATATTTAGAACTCTCATTTAGTGGTGCAATTAGGCACTGCATAAATAAAGGACATGCCATGACCCAGACTTTTTTAGCCAATCCTACCCCCTCTCATTCAAATTCAGCCACCAACTATCCTGACAGCAAACCTCCTCATAACACCTCGATTGACACCTCCATTACTGACAACACTACCTATCTTGCTTCACCAGAAGACTTCTCAGACAACTGTGGTTTTGGTCTGGTTGCTCATATTGAAGGTAAGCCAAGTCACCATTTGGTAAAAACCGCGATTCACAGTCTTAGCTGTATGACTCACCGTGGTGGTGTTGCTGCTGATGGCAAAACAGGTGACGGTTGCGGCTTATTATTAGCCAAACCAGTAGACTTCTTTAATACAGTGGCAAATGAGCTTGGTTTTGAACTGGGCGAAAACTTTGCCGTTGGTATGGTATTTTTAAATCTGGATGACGAGTTAGCGACACACAGTCAACAGGTTCTAGATAAAGAAGTGGCTGCTCAAGGTTTGACGGTGGCAGGCTGGCGTGATGTGCCGGTTGATTTATCGATTGTTGGTGAAATTGCGCGTGAAACCTTGCCACAATTTAAGCAAATCTTTGTTAATGCACCAGATGAGTTAAGTGCAGAAGATTTTAACCGCAAACTGTATGTAGCGCGCAAAAAAGCAGAGTTAGCATTAACTGAAGATCCCTTATTTTATGTGACGTCACTGAGCTGTCAGACTGTTATTTATAAAGGTCTGATGATGCCAGCAGATTTACCGACCTTCTATAGTGACTTGCAAGACAGTCGTTTGCAGTCACATATTGTGGTATTCCACCAACGCTTCTCAACCAACACCTTACCGCGTTGGCCACTGGCTCAGCCATTCCGCTATTTGGCACACAATGGTGAATTAAACACCATTACTGCCAACCGTAACTGGTCTGTAGCACGTACGCCTAAGCTTGAAACTGATAAATTACCAGAAATCACTGAGCTGCATCCGTTGGTCAACCGTACTGGATCAGACTCATCGAGCTTGGATAATATGCTTGAGGTGCTTATCTCTGGCGGTATGAGCTTATTCCATGCGATGTCAATTCTAGTGCCGCCTGCTTGGCAGAACGTTGACAGTATGGATATGGACTTACGTGCGTTTTATGAGTTTTACTCACAGCACATGGAGCCATGGGATGGGCCGGCAGGTCTGGTGATTCAAGATGGCCGTTATGCGGTATGTATGCTTGATCGAAACGGCTTGCGTCCATCACGCTGGGTAACTACCAAAAATGGTTATATCACAGTGGCCTCGGAAGTTGGGGTGTGGGACTATGATCCAGACGATGTGATTGCCAAAGGTCGCGTCGGACCGGGCCAAATGCTGGTGATTGACACCTTAAATGGCGAAGTACTTGATGATCAGATTATTAGTAATCGTCTGAAGAAAGCGCATCCTTATCGCAAATGGTTGCGTGAAGAAGCCACTCGTATTCGTGATAGCGAACAAGCTGAAGAAAAACTGCTTGAGAAAGGCGTGCGTGGTGAGCCGTTAAAAGCATTGCAAAAAATGTTCAACATCACCAATGAAGAACGCACTGAAATCATCCGCCCTAATGCTGAAAATGGCCAAGAGCCAGTCGGCTCAATGGGCGATGATACGCCAGTGGCTGTACTGTCAAAGCAAGTGCGCAATGTGGCCGACTTCTTCCGTCAACAGTTTGCGCAAGTGACCAACCCACCGATTGATCCATTACGTGAATCGATTGTAATGTCATTGCAAACCTGCTTGGGTGCAGAAACCAACATTTTTACCCCGACACCACGTGATGCGCACCGTATTATCTTATCGTCGCCTGTGCTGTCACCGAGCAAGATGCAGCAGATTGAGGCGCTAGATGATCCTGCCTTTTTACATCAGCGTATCGACATCAACTATGATGAGTCGCTGACTTTAGATGCGGCTATTCAGCAAATTTGTGAGCAAGTAGAGCAGGCGGTTAATGATGGCAACACCATCATTATCTTGTCAGATAAGGGCATTGAAAAAGGTAAATTACCGGCTAATGCCATTCTGGTAACCGGTGCTGTGCATCACTATTTAATCGAAAAAGGCTTGCGTACTGACGCTAACTTAATTATTGAAACTGGTGTCGCACGTGATTCACATCAAGTGGCGGTATTGATTGGCTTTGGTGCCACCTGTGTTTATCCTTATTTGGCTTACGATGTGATTGCTGACCTAGTTGCCTCAGGTGAGCTGTTAGGTGATCCATTACAAGCGCGTGCCAACTTCCGTAAGGGCCTAGATAAGGGTTTATTAAAAATCTTATCGAAAATGGGTATTTCTACCATTGTCTCTTACCGTGGCGCTCAGTTGTTTGAAGCCGTCGGCTTATCGGAAGAAATCGTTGAGATGTGCTTTAAAGGGGTACAAAGCCGTATCAAAGGCGCTACCTTTGCCGACTTGGCACATGATCAAACTTTATTAGCAAAAAATGCTTTTAGTCGTCGCACACCGCTGGATCAAGGCGGGATGCTGAAGTTCGTATTTAACAAAGAATATCATGCGTTTAATCCAGACGTTATTAACACCTTGCACAAAGCAGTACGCACCGGTGACTTTGAAAACTACCGTGAGTATGCGGCACTAGTAAATAACCGCCCAGTGGCGACACTGCGTGATTTATTAAAATTAAAATCAGGCAATGGCATTGATATCGATGAGGTTGAAGGCATCGAGGACATCTTACCTCGATTTGACTCTGCCGGTATGTCACTTGGTGCACTATCACCAGAGGCACACGAAGCGATTGCTATGGCGATGAATACCATTGGCGGGCGCTCAAACTCAGGGGAGGGCGGTGAAGACCCAACCCGTTACGGCACCATGCGTAACTCAAAAATCAAACAGGTTGCTTCTGGCCGCTTTGGGGTCACGCCTGCTTACTTGCGCTCCGCTCAAGTGATGCAAATTAAAGTGGCCCAAGGCGCAAAACCTGGTGAAGGCGGACAGCTGCCTGGCGGTAAAGTGAACTCACTAATTGCACGCCTGCGCTATTCCGTACCTGGGGTGACGTTAATTTCGCCTCCACCGCATCATGATATTTATTCTATTGAAGATTTGGCGCAGCTGATTTTTGACTTAAAACAAGTCAATCCAGAAGCGTTAGTATCTGTTAAATTGGTATCACGTCCAGGCGTCGGTACTATCGCTACCGGTGTTGCAAAAGCTTACGCTGACTTGATTACTATCTCAGGTTATGACGGCGGTACGGCAGCCTCACCTTTATCTTCTATTCACCATGCCGGCTCTCCTTGGGAGCTAGGCCTGGCAGAAGCGCATCAATCGCTACGCGTTAATGGCCTACGTGACAAAGTCCGTATGCAAACCGATGGTGGTCTAAAGACCGGTCTTGATGTGGTGAAAGCTGCAATCTTAGGCGCAGAAAGCTTTGGCTTTGGTACCACGCCGATGATTGCGGTAGGTTGTAAATACTTACGTATTTGTCACTTAAACAACTGTCCAACAGGTGTGGCAACTCAGCAAGCACGCTTACGTGATGAGCACTTCATTGGCGAAGCAGAGATGCTGATCAACTTCTTTAAATTCATTGCGACAGAAACACGTGAGTGGTTGGCTTTCCTAGGTGTCCGTAGCATGGAAGAGCTGGTTGGTCGTACTGATCTGTTAGAGTTACTAGAAGGTACCACTGATAAGCAGCGTAACTTAGATTTATCGCCATTATTACGCAGCCATCCTGCTGCTGAAGGCAAACCACAAACTTGCCAAGTTGAGCGCAATGAGCCATTTGATAAAGGCTTATTGGCAGAAAAAATGGTCGATGACATGATTGTCGCCATTCGCCAAGGTCAAGGCGGTACTTACAGCTATCAAGTGGGTAACTGTGACCGCTCAATTGGTGCAAGACTGTCTGGTGAGATTGCGCAAGTATGGGGCAACCTAGGTATGTCAGACATGCCAATCAAGTTGCATCTAGCCGGTACTGCAGGTCAAAGCTTGGGCGTTTGGAATGCCGGTGGTCTTAACATTGAGCTTGAAGGTGATGCCAACGACTATGTCGGTAAAGGTATGGCCGGCGGTGAGATTGTGATTTATCCGCCAAAAGAATCTACCTTTGCTTCGCAGCACACCGCCATTATTGGGAACACCTGTTTGTATGGTGCGACCGGTGGTAAGCTGTATGCTTCAGGTACAGCCGGTGAGCGTTTTGCAGTACGTAACTCAGGGGCGCATGCTGTCATTGAAGGGGTTGGTGATCACTGCTGTGAGTATATGACAGGCGGTGTGGTGACTGTTCTGGGTAAAACGGGCCTTAACTTTGGTGCCGGTATGACAGGCGGTTTTGCCTTTGTATTAGACTTAGACAATACCTTCTTTGACCGCTGTAACCATGAGCTGATTGATTTGCATCGTATCTCGAGTGAGCAAACGGAAGAGCACCGTATTTACTTGAAGCAAATCATCGAAAATCATGTCGAAAAAACAGGCAGTGCTTGGGGACGTCAAATTTTGGCAGACTTCGAACACTACGTGCGTAAAGTATTCTTAGTGAAACCAAAAGCTGCCAATATGGCTTCTTTATTACACAGCACCACAGCAGATCCGCAGTAGTAATAATGCAGTAGTAGTAACAGCAATACTCCGGCAACTGCTCAGCTATAACCAGCCAGATATCGATTATAGGGCTGGCTGGTTAATAGCCAAGCAACTGTTTATAGCTAAATAATAGATAGTTCGACACTGATAGGATTGAACAACAGCAGCTATCAATCCCCCAAATATATTTTGTCCAAGTGAGGCAGTAACCCCTCTTGTGGCAGGTATTGTAGGCAGCAATAACCAGCAGCAAATCACATTATTACCGGTTAGTGATAACTACCTTATGATCTGCCTGACTGACATCACCTACGATACCAACTTAAGGAGACAATACTCTAATGAAGCGTATTAATAACAACTTTCAGTTCTTAGATGTACCCCGCCGTGAGCCTGAAAAAAAGGACATCGTAACCCGTTCTACTGAGTTTGTAGAAATTTATACGCCGTTTGAATCGTCAGAAGCGGCGCAACAGGCGCATCGCTGTCTTGAATGTGGTAACCCTTACTGTGAATGGAAATGTCCAGTACATAACTATATTCCAAACTGGTTAAAGCTGGCGACCGAGGGTCAAATTTTCCAAGCCGCTGAACTGTGCCATCGCACCAACACCTTACCTGAAGTATGTGGTCGCGTGTGCCCACAAGATAGATTGTGTGAAGGCGCCTGTACCTTAAATGATGGCTTTGGCGCAGTTACCATCGGTAATGTTGAAAAGTACATTAATGACACCGCCTTTGCATTAGGTTGGCGTCCTGATATGAGCGATGTGCAGTGGACAGACAAGAAAGTCGCCATCATCGGTGCCGGCCCTGCTGGTCTTGGCTGTGCAGACATCTTAGTCCGCGCCGGTGTTAAACCCATCGTATTTGACAAACGTCCTGAAATTGGCGGTCTGTTAACCTTTGGTATTCCAGAATTTAAAATGGAAAAATCGGTGATGCGTAATCGCCGTGAAGTCTTTGAAGGCATGGGGGTTGAGTTTCGCTTAAACACCGAAATTGGTAAAGACGTCACCATCGACGAGCTACTTGAAGAGTACGACGCCATCTTTATGGGTATGGGCACCTATACTTATATGCGGGGCGGTTATCCTGGTGAAGAGCTTAACGGTGTCTATGATGCATTGGACTACTTGATTGCCAACGTCAACCGCTGTAATAACTGGGAAACCAATCCAGAAGAGTATATTAATCTAAAAGACAAAAAGGTTGTGGTACTGGGCGGTGGTGATACCGCTATGGACTGTAACCGTACCGCGATCCGTCAAGGCTCTGAACGTGTGGTTTGTGCTTATCGTCGTGATGAAGCCAATATGCCAGGGTCATTACGTGAAGTAAAAAATGCCAAGGAAGAGGGAGTTGAGTTCTTATTTAACCGTCAACCCACTCAGATTGTAGGCTTAAATGGGCAAGTAACAGGCGTTAAAGTGGTGACCACTCAGCTGGGTCAGCCTGACAACAGAGGCCGTCAACGTCCTGAACCGATTCCAAACTCAGAAGAGATTATTGAGTGTGATGCGGTCATCATGGCATTTGGTTTCCGCCCAAGTCCTGCCGATTGGTTTGCGTTAGCAGATATTGGCTTAGATGATTCTGGTCGTGTGTTGGCAGCAGAGGAACAAACCTATAAGTTCCAGACCAAAAATCCAAAAATCTTCGCTGGCGGTGATATGGTACGTGGTTCGGATCTGGTAGTGACTGCTATCTGGGAAGGGCGTGAAGCCGCTAAAGGTATCCTCGACTATTTAGAAGTTTAGGGGCTTGGTTTAGAGGTTTATTGTAGATACAGACTTTAATGCCTATTCGTTTTTAATAGTTAGTTTTTAATAGCTTTTTGATAGGTGACTGAAACCTACGTTTGTTTCAGCGCCTAAAGATAGATTATAAAATGCTCTTGAATTTAAGCGTTCGATAATGCTTTGGTTCAAGGGCATTTTTTTGTCAAAATGATTAACAAATTGCCAAGTCCATACTACTAAGCGATGCGTCAATTGTGGAAGCTATGTAAATCAGACGTCAATAACGGCAGCGTGTACTGGCGGTTATGTTAAAATTAGCCAGAATTGGAAACATGGGATTCTGAGTACAACAGAGCCTGATGTTATATTCACCACAATAATAAAATAACAATTAGCTAAGAGAACACGATTATGAGCTCACAACCGAAATTAGACCGACCCACTTCTGGCGAAGAAGCGCTGCAGTGGTTAAAAACAGGCAATAAACGCTATGTCAAAAACTTACTAGAGTCAGAAAAACTTGAAAACCGATTAAATTTGATTGATGAGCAAGATCCATTTGCCATTATTTTGGGTTGCTCCGATGCGCGTGTGCCTGTTGAGATCGTGTTTGACCAAGGTTTGGGTGATTTGTTTGTGATTCGAGTGGCAGGTAATATTGTGGCTCCGTCACAAATTGGCTCGATTGAATTTGCGGTAGAGAAGTTTGGCACCCGTTTGGTCGTGGTATTGGGTCATTCACATTGCGGCGCTGTGACGGCTTGTGTTGAGGCGTTGATTAATCCTGAGCAGTATTACACCCCAAATCTACAGTCTATCGTTGATCGTATTCGCCCCAGTGTCTATAACTTACATGAGTTAGCGACCGCTACCGGTGCGGATATTGACGCGCAAGAGCTGATTGACCGCTCTATTAGTGCCAATGTGCGCATGTCAGTGAGCCAGTTAAAGCATGGATCTCGTTTGCTAGAAGATATGCATCGTAGCGGTGAGCTGTTGATTGTCGGCGCAGAGTATAACTTGGCCACCGGCGAAGTTGAGTTCTTAGAAGACTAGCATCAGCAGGGATGGGGTTTGAAATTATAATATTTAGGCCCATCTATTCTATAAGGCAGTCAGTGTTGTGGCTTTTGTTGATTGATTGAATGATTGATTTATAAATGATTGGTTTATAAGCGTTGTCTCAAAAGCTATTTACAGATAAATCTTAACGTTTAAAAAGTTTGTCATAAACAGTCTTAAAAAAAGGAAATAATAATGTCTAATACTCATATTGAACAGCCAAAAAATGCAGTAGCGGTTGAGGGTGTGAAGCCTATTGCTTCTGCGACCAATGGTTTTACTTTTAACCACACCATGTTACGTGTTAAAGATCCAAAAGCGTCGTTAGAGTTTTATACCGGCATTTTGGGCATGACTTTATTGGCGGTCAAAAAATTTCCAGAAATGGAATTTGATTTATACTTCTTAGCTAAATTGACTGATGAAGAGCGTGAAAGCCTGCCAGCCGATGAAGACTTGGCGATTTATACTTTCCGTCAGCGTGGTATCCTAGAGCTAACCCATAACTATGGTACTGAGAACCAAGCTGACTTTAGTTATCACGATGGTAATGCGCAGCCTCAAGGCTTTGGTCACATCTGCTTTAGCGTACCAAACTTAGAGCAGGCAGTGGCTTGGTTTGATCAAAATCAAGTTGAGTTTAAAAAACGCCCAGAAGATGGCAAGATGAAAAACATTGCGTTTATCAAAGATGTTGATGGCTATTGGATTGAAATCGTTCAAGCTGACCTAATGGGTTAATAGTCGTTAATACAGTCACTGCATGAATCAGGTACTGTATAAATTAGGCAGCATTAGATGTTAAACAATGAGTGTTAACGTCTAATGCTGCTTTTTTATCGCCTAAATTTGTGTTTTAATTTTATCAATCAGCTCAAGTTAGACACACCATTCAACGTTACAGGAAGCTACTATGCCAGACCCGAGTGTCACCGAAAAAGTCAGTGAAAAAATTACCGAGTATCAGACCATTGCCTCGACTGCCAATGGCATGATTGATGATTTCATGGCCAGAGTCCCTTACTTTATTGTGGCTATTGCGGTAATGCTGGTGTTTTGGTTGTTGGCCATTATTTTCAAAAAAGTGGTTAGCAAACTGCTGTCCAAAAGTCATACTCACCGTAATCTGGTGCGGGTATTTCAGCGCATTGGCGGCAGTTTAATCTTCTTTATCGGCTTTATGGTGGCCATGGTCATTGCCATACCAGGATTTACGCCCTCTAAACTGGTTGGCGCCTTGGGTATCGGGTCAGTAGCCATCGGTTTTGCTTTCAAAGATATTTTTCAAAACCTATTGTCAGGCATTTTGTTGTTATTATCTGAGCCCTTTAGAATAGGCGATCAGATTATTTCAGGCGATTACGAGGGTACGGTAGAGGACATCAAGGTACGTGCAACCGCCATCCGAACTTATGATGGTAGAAAGGTGGTTATCCCTAATGCGCAGCTGTACACCGGTGCGTTGACAGTGAATACCGCATACAGCCGCCGCCGCTTGGAAGTGAGCGTTGGTATTGGCTATGACGATGATATTCGCAAAGCCTGTGAGGCCATATTGGCAGCATTGGATGACTCGCCAAGCGTGTCACGTCGAGCCGAACCCTCAGTGATCGCGACTGGGTTTGGCGACTCAAGTATTGATCTAAAAGTACGCTGGTATATTGATGATGGGGCACAAACTTATAAGGTTGCCTCGATACATGAGGTGATTGTGGCTGTGAAAGATCATTTAGACGCCGCTGGTATCTCTATTCCGTTCCCGATACGTACGTTAGATTTCAGTGATGGCTCTGCAGAAGCGGTTGCCGAAAAGATGGTTGAGTGGCAAAAGGAGCGCAAAGTACAGCCAAAAGCTGATGTTGATAGTTCTAAGCGCTAAGTCTTAAACGCTAATTGATAAATGTTATTGGCAAATCATAAATATCAAAAACCCCCGTTAAGGATAACGGGGGTTTTGGTTTTTTTATCGCATTATGGCATCGAATTATTAAACAATTGTGGCACTGTGTTTAACGACTGATGACGTCTTCTAACGCGAGTGTGCTTACTGCTTTAAGCGCTAGTCTTTTGGTGCCTTAAAGTTCTCGTGGCATGACTTACAGCCGTCGCCTAACGCATTAAATGCAGGCATAATCTCATCTGCTGAGGTGGCATTTTGAGCGACCATGTTAAGCTCAGTGGCTGCTTGTTGATAGTTAGCAATGGCTGATTTAAAGCCTTCTGGATCACCCCAAACTGCCTCAGAAGCACCGCCCATGTCCTGACTGTCTGAAAAGTTGCTCCAAGGGCTTTCTGAGTTTTCTGCTAAGAAGGCTGTTTCTTTTTGAACAGCGGCTAAGTCAAAGTTTTCTGTGTCTTTTAATAGGTTCTCGACTTGATCTTTAGCGTCTTTCCAGTTTTTCATGTCGTCTTGACGGGCGCTAACTTGCTCACTTTGACCGCCACTGCTACAAGCAGCTAAGGTTAAGCTAATGGGAAGTAGGGTGGCTAGCAATAATGGTTTTAGTTGCATGGCTAAATCCTTTTTAGTTGTTGTAAAGACAATTAGAGAGGGAAGTTATTAGTAGCCAATATGCTCATTAGCTACTCACTAAAAGTATTTCCCGCTCATATTATCACAACTTGTTTAAAAGCTCATTAATCACAAATAATCGATGCTAGCTTTGGCTTAAATTTAACCAGTCTTTAGGGGTTAAGTAAAAGTCAGTGAGCTCATACTCAGGGGTGCCAGGCTCTGGTTCATAGCGGTACTGCCAGCCTGTTAAAGGTGGTAAGCTAACCAAGATAGACTCAATGCGGCCCTTACTTTGTAAGCCAAACAAGGTGCCTCTGTCATAGACTAAGTTATATTCAACATAGCGGCCACGACGATACAATTGGAACGCACGTTGCTGTTCGGTCACCGATGTGTTTTTGCGCTTGTCAAAGATGGGTAAGATGCCGTCTAGATAACCTTGGCCAACCGCCTGCATAAACTCAAAGCATTGTTGGAAGCTCCAACCACGACTTTGGGTATTGACATCATCATAGAATAAGCCGCCAACACCGCGCTGTTCATCGCGGTGAGGCAGATAGAAGTAGTTGTCACACCATCTTTTGAATTCAGGATAGACGTCGTCGCCAAAAGGCGCACATAAATCATGACACACTTGATGCCAATGCACACAATCTTCTAATACCGGATAAAAAGGGGTCAAATCAAAGCCGCCGCCAAACCACCAGATAGGATCTTCACCTTCTTTTTCAGCCACGAACAAACGCACATTGGCGTGACTGGTAGGTACATGTGGATTACGAGGGTGCACTACCAAAGAGACGCCCATCGCTTGTGCTTTACGACCCGCAATTTCTGGATGACGTGCAGTCGCAGAAGCAGGCAGGTTGTTAATATGGATGTGGCTAAACATGACGCCGGCTTTTTCGATGACTTCACCATCAGCCATCACACAGGAGCGACCGCCGCCGCCTTCAGGACGTTCCCAGTCATCTGCAATAAAGGTAGCTGAGCCACCGCCATCTGCTTCTTGCTGCTCTAACGCTTGGCAAATGCTGGCTTGTAGCTGTACCAAAAACTGACGAACGTTTGCAATATCTTGGCCACTTGGTGGATGTTTATCGTCAAAAGTTGGGTTGTCATGTTGTGAGGTCATATACAGCTCCATTGGTGTTGGCTTTTAGCGTTTGAAGTACAGGAAGTACAGTGGGTTTGACCCTATTTTATTGTTCAGAAATAGGCTTGAACGAGTGTGAGCTAATATCTTGAGCCAAGTGATGACCCATACGCTCACGCTTGGTTACTAGATAATCTAGGTTATGCGGATTGAGGCCAACCACTAAGGGCACACGTTCAACCACTTCAAAACCCAAATCTTCAAGATAGCTTAGTTTGTCAGGATTGTTGGTCATTAGGCGCAGCTTGGTAATACCGACGTGATCCAACATCGGCTTACACATCTCATAGGTGCGAGCATCTGCTGGCAGGCCTAACAGTAGGTTGGCATCAAGGGTATCATGGCCTTGATCTTGTAGGGCATAAGCACGAATCTTGTTAGTCAGCCCAATACCTCGGCCTTCTTGACGCAGGTATAATATAGCGCCGCAACCTTCCGCCTGAATCGCCTGCATAGTGGCGTTTAACTGTGGACCGCAATCACACTTTAAAGAAGAAAAGGCATCGCCGGTTAAGCATTCAGAATGAATACGAACCAGTGGCGGCTTCTGATTGGCATTACTGGTCGACTCAGCGGCCGAGGTTTCTGTGGCTGCTGAGGTGTCTGTCTGAGGTAAGCCACAGGTCAGCATCACATGCTCTTGCTGATCAGCGTTTTCGAAAACGTGAATCTCAAACTCGCCGTGAGCGGTGGGCAACTTTGCCTTACTAACAAACTGGTAGGGCGATGGACTGGTGTTTTTAGTGGATTGTTGAGACATTACAGACCTAAAGAGTCATATTCGTGAATAAGGTTGGGGTTCGGTTTATCATTTAATAAACAACAGGGCACACAACGTAATAGATAACATTTGTGGACTTATTACATAGAAAATTCACACAGCGAACAGGATGAATAAGGCGCTAAATGAAAAAAAATGCTATTATGCCATACTCTCGTTCTTGATACAGTGTTAGCTACAGGTCAGCTCAGTGAACTGAATGGCAATAAATACAAGATAAGTCATAAAAATACAGCCGTATTATCGTGGCGATAGTAGCAAAACAATAGCATTTAGACAGCAGTTATCTGGTAAAGATTATAACCTATCCCAGATAGATAAATGACGGTAAATAGCGAAATATCAAGAGTGGCAAGTAAGACTGTGTAAATAAAAAAGCGGATATTCGTTTTTATCTGTGCAGAAGATGCGCAGGTCTGATATCGTATAAATTGGCCTATAATAATAAAATGCTGGGTTATATTTAGCACGCAGACATATTATTTTTACCCATATTCACTCACATTGATGCTATAACTATCGGTTAAATCCATCCAATAGACAGCGTCTATATACTAAGATTAGTAGGTTTTGTAAGGTCTATGCAGCAAAATTCAAACTCAACTACGCCCAAGCCTGCGCCCTCGCAACAAGTGGATTCACTTTCTGAAGACGCACGTTCAGTAGATAGCCTATCGCAAGATACGTCATCTACTGCAGCTACGTCATCTGCTGTAGGTATTATGTCTGCTGATAGCGGCAATGAAAAGGCGTCGGCTTCGATGCGCATGTTTAGTCAGATTCCTGCATCGCGCCCTGCCACGCCTTTGCTTGATAGCATAGATTCTCCTGCCGACTTAAAATCTCTAGACACCAAGCAGCTATTAACGCTTGCTGATGAGCTGCGTGAATACCTATTGTATTCAGCTGGTCAGAGCGGTGGGCATTTTGGTGCTAATTTAGGGGTGGTTGAATTGACCATAGCCCTGCATTACGTTTTAAATGCGCCCGATGATAAATTAGTTTGGGATGTTGGGCATCAAGCTTACGCCCATAAAGTGCTAACCGGTCGCCGTGATCTAATATCAACCATCCGCTCTAAAGATGGACTGACCGCTTTCCCAGAGCGCCAAGAGTCAGAATATGACACCTTTGGCGTTGGACATTCTTCAACCTCTATTTCTGCTGGATTAGGCATGAGTCTTGCCTTGCGTCATTTAGGTAAGCAGTCAACGGTTGCTTGCGTTATCGGTGATGGTGCGATGACAGGCGGTATGGCATTTGAAGCTATGAATGATGCCGTACAACAGGATGCCGACATCATCGTTGTACTCAATGACAATGATATGTCCATCTCTCAAGCCACTGGTGGGTTCTCAAAGCATTTAGCAGTCTTATGGCAGCGTGGTCTTGCTATTGATATCGATAAATCTGGCAATCCTGTATTAACCAAACGTGCTATTGACAGTGCTGATAAGCGCTTCCGTCACTATGTGCATATGGCTAATGGGGCAATTAATGATTGGTCAGCACGCATTCCTAATAAAATCATTTCAAAGATCGCCAAACAATTTGCCGAAGGGGTCATGCCACGCCCAAGTGATTTTGAAGGTTTGCCTGATAAAATTGCTAATAAAATCGTAGATGACTTATTTGCTGACAACTTATTCAAAGCCATTGGTTTTCAGTATTTTGGCCCCTTTGATGGTCATGATGTGGTTAAGTTGACTCAAGTATTTGAGCGTGCCAAAAAATTAAAAGGCCCAGTACTGGTTCATGTACATACAGTTAAAGGCAAAGGCTTTGTACCTGCAGAGGCTGACCCCGTTGGCTATCATGCCATTAGCAAATTACCCAAGCAGACAGAAGAAAGCAGTTCTGTCAATGATAAACCTAAAGCAGAGAAGGAAACTGATAAAGCTTCTGCCCAGCCAAATCATAAAAAGAAATACTCTCAAGTTTTTGGTGAGTTTATTTGCGACAAAGCAGCGACAGATAACAACCTTATGGCCATTACTCCTGCTATGGAGGAAGGCTCTGGTATGACTGAGTTTGCAGCTCAATATCCAGATCAGTTCTTTGATGTGGCTATTGCAGAGCAGCATGCAGTGACTGTCGCAGGTGGTATGGCTACCCAAGGTGTGAAGCCTATTGTTGCGATTTATTCAACCTTCCTGCAACGCGGTTACGACCAGCTTATTCACGATGTGGCATTACAGAATCTTGATGTAATGTTTGCGATTGATCGTGCCGGCCTAGTCGGTGAAGATGGTGCAACGCATGCTGGCGTGTTCGACTTGGCTTATATGCGCTGTGTGCCAAATATGGTTATTGCGGTTCCTAAAGATGAAAACGAATGCTATCAATTACTCAATACTTGTTATGAGTACAAAGGGGTAACAGCTGTTCGCTATCCTAGAGGGACCGGTTCAGGTGCGCCTATTCAAAAGCCTGCTCAGCTGTATGACGTTGGTCAAGCAGTTATAGAAGCTGTTTATCATCCCGAAAGTCGCGACAATTTAATCGACGAAGTTGCAGACGCTTCTGAAAATCGTAAACCCATAAAAATGGCTTTATTGGCATTCGGTCCGATTGTGGAAACAGCACATGATGTGGCGAAGCAGTTAATCGAAGCTGATGCAGCAACATCCAATGAAAAGCCACGTATTAGCGAAATCAGTGTTGCCAATATGCGCTGGGTGAAGCCACTAGATACTCAGCTGATCGATACGCTTATAGCGGATGGTTACACACACTTAATCACTTTAGAAGAACACGTCATCATGGGCGGTGCGGGCAGCGCAGTCAATGAGTATGTGGTCAATCAAAATCTCTCAGAGGCAAATGATCGAGTAAAACTGCACAATATTGGTATTACTGATGCCTTCATTGCGCATGGCAGTCATGATGAGCAGCTTGCTGATTGTGGGTTAGATGTCGCTGGCATCACTGCACAATTACGCAGTCTTATCGCTTAGCTGAGTGCCTTTTAATGTGGAATCTTATAGCGTGGTGTCGTTATCAATCACCACGCTACTTCAAATCAACCTCTTTAACCAACAAACTGACAACTTAATAGATAGCGAGTTTAGTTGTCTCTTTTTAAATTAACGCTCCCTTGGCTAATAATAACAGCTGAGTTTTTAACCGCTTTAGTAAAGCAAATAGGAAAATTATGGAACCAATGGTCGTAATAGCAGCACGTGCTGCTGAAAAAGTCGGTGCTGAACTATTAAAAGCGCATCAAAATCGTCATAAAATCGAATTTGATACTGAATCTAAAGGCTTAGAAGGCCTTGTCACTAAGATTGACCGTTTTAGTGAAGAGCTGACGATCGAAACGTTAAAGTATAACTATCCCAATCATTCTTTCTTAGGCGAAGAGTTTGGCCTACAAGAAGGTCAAGGTAGCGATGCTGAGTGGTGCTGGATTATTGATCCGCTTGATGGCACACACAACTTCGTTCATGGGGTGCCACACTTTTGTATCTCAATCGCGGTACAGCATAATGGCGTGACTGAGCATGGTGTTATTTATGATCCTATCCGTGATGAGATGTTCTCTGCCAGCCGTGGTAAAGGCGCACGCTTAAACCAGCGCCGTTTGCAAGTAAGCCAGCGCAAAACTATTGAAGGCGGCCTATTTACAACGGGTCATCCGCTTGAGCGTCAAGAAGGTGATAAAGTCGTCTCTTATGCCAAAGAGCATTTCGCCACGTTGCAGAAGATTGCTGAAGAGGGCGGTCAAGTTCGTCGTCTAGGTTCTGCTGCATTAGATTTAGCCTATGTCGCTGCGGGTCGTTTCGATGGTTACTTTGAAATGAAGTTAAAGCCATGGGATATCGCAGCCGGCGAGTTGATTGTTAACGAAGCACGTGGTGTGGTTGTGGATCATCATGGTGCGCATAACGCAATGGAAACCGGTTCTATCTTTGCTTGTAACGTTAAGTTATTAAAACCATTAATGAAAATGGTTGTGCCAACGTGGGGCAATGCTGTTCGCGGTTAGTGCCAAATAACGAGTGCTAAGTAATTGGCAATCAATGCTAGAAGACCCACAAATTCATATTGGATTTGTGGGTTTTTTATGAACTTTTACTTTGACCTTTGTCTATTGAAGCCAGATTAAGAGGTATCATGATGAATAACAAAAAGCTATTGGCATTTATCGCAGCTACTCTTCTACTGACTGCATGTGGCTCTGAGCCTGATTCTGAACCACAAAATACCAATACGGATACGCAAACTGCAAATACTGAAGAAGTGGCACCGCCAGGGCATGAAAAAATGACACAGGCGACGCGAGATACTTATGTGCCGCCTATCAAGAAATCTAACTTTGACATTACCGTTCAGTCTTATGGCAAAAAGATAAACGAGTTGCTTGCCGGTACTGAGTTTGCAGACAAGACCATTACCGACCTGTCAGAAAGTGATCGAGATAAAGTGTTTATCACCGATTATACGCATCAGATTAGTGTGGTTGGTGAGGTGAATGATGAGGATAAGCTGCAAGATTTAACTTATACCATGCCAGTCAACGATAATATAAAAGCAGAATCTACTTCTCTGGTTGAGCTGGTATCGGCATCGATGCAGGTATTAAATGCTGAGGTGAAAGCCACTCAAGCAAAGGATGAGACAGCCAAGCTAATTGGTCAGATTGTCGATGATTTTGAAAAGAGTGGTGAGCAACAGCAAGCAGTCAAGATGGTTGGTGATAATGTATATGCGGCGCAAATATCAGATCATGGATTAAGAGTGGTTATTCAGCCTAAACAAGACAGTCGCTATGTTAATTAGGCTGTGCTGAGTAGAGTAAGTTAAAACTTAATCAATATAGTTAACCTTTTAATCAATCCGTAAAAAGCTGAGTAACAGGCTGGGTAGAAGGCGTTATCTTTGATGGATAGCGCTTTTTTGTTTATATTCCATTATTTATTCATGGTTTAATAATATTTACCAAATATTTAATGTGCTATGATTAATGGATAACGATCAACGATTCGTGATAACTATATAACAAGGAAAACAGCGCTATGACACTAAATAAATACTCCCCCGTGTTGCTGGTTATACCGTCTATACTGCTCATCAGCTGCAGTCAAAATAAAGTCAGTGAAACATCCAGTGTCACTGAGAGCAGTAGAGTCAGTGATTCCTCAGAACCTGTTGCCATGCTTGAGCCTGCACCTGTTATCGTGGTTGACGCTGCCAGTAGCGCAAGCGTAGCAAGTCTGGAAAAAGCAGCAGATGCTAGTGCGGCAGCAGATAGCAGTATGGCTTTAGAAAGCACAATGGCAGAGCCAGATAAAATGCAGTCATCAGAGCCTGCATTACAGGCCCAGTCAGGGATTGTTACCGCTGGAGAGTGGAATGATTTGGATAATTGGCGCTATTGGAACCAGTTAATTGATAAGCGAGATTTTGCGACTCATTTGGATCATTGGCAAGTGTATCCAAAACACAGAGTCAGTGTCTCTATTCAGAGCAACCAAAAGCCTGTGACCAATGCGATTGTGCAGTTGGTTAAAAAAAGTGACGATCAGCAGCATACGAAACCAGAGGTAGTGTGGACAGCGCGCACCGATAACAAAGGCTCAGCCGTGCTATGGGCACACTTTTTCAAAGACACTCAAAGTGTCAAGTTTGACAACTACAAGCTGCGTGTAAATGGCCATGAGATTGATCAAAATATCTATCCGCACAATCAACAAGTGATGTCATTAAACCTGAATAAGGCGTATGTCAAACCGGTCGCTAAAAAGGCAGATATTGCATTTATTGTCGATGCAACTGGCTCGATGCAAGATGAAATCGACTTTTTGAAGCGTGATTTGCAAAGTGTGATTCATAGCGTCAAGGACAGTAATAACCAAATTAATATAGAAACTGCTGCAGTCTTTTATCGTGACAGAAGCTCAAATGGTGCGCAAGAAGAATACCTAGTACGAAAAGACGACTTCGGCAATCTTAATAACACCTTACAGTTTATCCAAAAGCAAAATGCTGATGGTGGCGGTGACTACCCAGAAGCAGTAGATGTGGCGTTAGATACAGCGATTAATAAGCTTGATTGGTCTGACAATGCGCATGCACGCATTGCCTTTTTGTTGCTTGATGCCCCGCCGCACCACGAGCCAGAAGTGCTGGCAAGCATCCAACAAAGCATCGTTCAAGCCGCGGCAAAAGGTATTAAGATTATTCCAATTACCGCCAGTGGTATTGATAAAGAAACTGAGCTTTTGATGCGTAGCCTAGCGATGGGTACCAATGGGACTTACACCTTTATTACCGATGACAGTGGTGTTGGTAACGCTCATATTGAAGCCAGTGTTGGCGACTATGAGGTTGAGAAGTTAAACGCGTTAATGATACGTTTAATCAAAGAATATACTGATTTTCACTAAACTGAACTTTATTAAAAGCAGTCAATAATCTTTAATTGATAAAAGACAGTTAGTAAAAAGGCGCTATACGTTAATGTATAGCGCCTTTTTTTATGGCTTTATTTATGTCTGACTTAAATAAACTGAGTAGCTAATTAGCGGTATAACAATAACTATATCAGCTGCTTGCGGTTTCTAATATAAAAGTAAACCCCAAGTCCTAATGCAATCCAAAATGCCAAGCTAAA